>MEKT01000194.1 GCA_001767435.1 Acidobacteria bacterium RIFCSPLOWO2_02_FULL_65_29
TGAGATCTGAAATTCGCCATTCCGCGCTAAGCTTTCACTATGGCGTTAGACCAGCACTCCGTCCTCGAGGCGCTGAAGGTCGTCACCGATCCCGATCTTCATCGGGACATCGTCAGCCTCGGGTTCGTGAAGAACGTGAAGATCTCGGGTGGCCAGGTGTCGTTCACCATCGAGCTGACGACGCCCGCCTGTCCCGTGAAGGACCAGTTGCGCGATCAGGCCCGCACGGCGGTGCTGCACGTGCCTGGCGTCTCCGCCGTCGACGTCGAGATGACCGCCAACGTCCGCTCGGCGGTCAACGCCGACGGTGCACGGCAGAGCGTGCCGGGCGTGAAAAACGTCATCGCGGTCGGCGCCGGC
Source organism: Acidobacteria bacterium RIFCSPLOWO2_02_FULL_65_29 (assembly GCA_001767435.1). GTDB lineage: Bacteria > Acidobacteriota > Vicinamibacteria > Vicinamibacterales > CAVVIG01 > 2-02-FULL-65-29. The sequence continues at coordinate 361 of MEKT01000194.1, forward strand.
AAGGGCGGCGTCGGCAAGACGACGGTCGCGGTCAACCTCGCGATCGCGCTCTCGAAGGCTGGCGGCAAGGTCGGCATCATCGATGCCGACATCTACGGCCCGAACGTGCCGATCATGCTCGGCCTCAAGACCGAGCTCACGACCGACGGCAAGAAGATCGTTCCGGCGGAGAAATACGGCCTCCAGGTGATCTCGATGGGCTTCCTCACGAAGGACGATGCGCCGATCATCTGGCGAGGGCCGATGCTCCATGGCGCGCTGCAGCAGTTCTTTCGAGAAGTGGCTTGGACCGATCTCGATTACCTCGTGGTCGATCTGCCGCCCGGCACGGGAGACATCGCGCTCAGCCTGAGTCAGACGGTCCCCGTGGCCGGCGCCATCGTCGTGACGACGCCGCAGCAGGTGTCGCTTGCCGACAGCCGCCGCGCGATTGCGATGTACAAGAAGCTGAACATCCCGCCGCTCGGCATCATCGAGAACATGAGCCACTTCGAGTGCCCGCACTGCGGCCACGAGGCGGACATCTTCGGCCACGGCGGCGGCGAGCAGATGGCGGCCGAGCTGGGCGTGCCGTTTATCGGCAGGATTCCGATCTACCAGCCGATTCGCGAAGGCAGCGACACCGGCGTGCCCCTGCTCATCAGCGAGCCGGGCTCGCCCGCGGCCAAAGCCTTCATCTTCGCCGCGGAGCGGACGGCGGCGCAGGTGTCGATCGCCAGCTACAAGAAGATTCCCACGATTCCTCTCACCGTCGTGCGATGAACATCCCGTTCACCAAGCACACGCTGGCGAACGGGCTCGATGTGCTGCTGCACGAGGACCGCGACTGTCCGATCGTGGCGGTGAACGTCTGGTATCACGTCGGATCCAAGAACGAGCAGCCCGGACGCACTGGCTTCGCCCACCTCTTCGAGCACCTGATGTTCGAAGGGTCGGAGCATCACGACAAAGGCTACTTTCCGCCGCTCCAGGGCGCGGGCGCGTCGCTCAACGGCTCGACCAACGCGGATCGCACCAACTACTGGGAAGTCGTGCCGTCGAATGCGCTCGAGCTGGCGCTCTGGATGGAGTCCGATCGCATGGGATTCCTGCTCCCCGCGCTGACCGACGCCAAGTTCACCAACCAGCGCGACGTGGTGCTCAACGAGCGGCGCCAGAACTACGAGAACCGTCCCTACGGGCTTGCGCCGATGGCGATGGTCGCGGCGCTCTTCCCTCCGGATCACCCGTATCATTGGACGACCATCGGCGATGTCGCCGATCTGCGCGCGGCCAAACTGGACGATGTGCGACAGTTCTTCAGCACGTACTATCACCCGGCGAACGCGTCGCTGGCGCTGGCAGGCGACATCGACTCGGCCGAGGCCCTCGAGCTGGTGCGGGCCTATTTCGACGATCTGCCGCCGGGACCTCGCGTGGGCCCGGTGACACCGGCCAACCCCACGCTCTCGTCCGAGACGCGGCTGTTGCTCGAGGATCGAGTCGAGCTGCCACGCGTGTACGTGTCGTGGCTGACACCGCCCATGTTCGCCGACGGCGACGCCGATCTCGATCTCGCGGCCGACATGCTGGCCAACGGCAAGACGTCGCGTCTGTATCGCCGTCTGGTGTTCGAGCAGCAGATCGCGACCGACGTGTCGGCGGCCCAGAACTCCCGCGAGATCGCCGGCTTCCTGCAGCTGGCGGCGACGGCGGCGCCGGGCCACGCGCTCTCGGAGCTCGAGCGCGCGATGGTCGAGGAGGTGGCGCGGCTCGCCGAGGAAGGGCCGACCGACGATGAGCTCGAGCGCGCCCGCGTGCAGGCCGAAACGCAGTTCGCGTTTCGGCTGCAAACCGTCGGCGGCTTCGGTGGCAAATCCGATCAGCTGAACGCCTACAACACGTTCGTGGGCGATCCGGCGTTCTTCGACCGCGATCTGGCGCGGTACCAGGAGGCGACCAGAGACTCGCTGATGGATCGGGTGCGGCGGTTCCTGAACCACAACAGACGGGTCGCGCTCTCGGTCGTGCCGCGAGGCCGCGTCGATCTCGCGCTCGCCGGCTCGGCTGGGGCCGTGGTGTCGTGACGCCACCGCGCGGCGCGCCGAACGTCAGCCGCTTGCGCCTGCCCGAGGTCGGCGCGGCTCGTCCCTTCCGGTTTCCCGCCATCGAGAAATCGTCGCTCGATAACGGCCTGCGTGTCTGGACCGTCCGCCACCCGGGGGTGCCCGTGGTGGCGATGATGCTGCTCGTTCGCCGCGGCTCGGCCGCCGATCCGCCTGGCAAGGAGGGGCTGGCGGCGATCGCCCTCGACATGCTCGACGAGGGCAGCGGCGGCCGGTCGGCCATTGAGATGCACGAAGCGCTCGCGCGCGTTGGCACGCGGCTCGACTCCGACATCGGTCCCGACGCGACGGTGCTGTCGGTGAGCGCGCTCAGCCGTTTCGTCGAGCCGGCGCTCGGCATCGTGGCCGACATGGCGGCCCGGCCAGCGCTCCTCGAATCCGACTTCCTCCGCGTGCGCCAGCTGCGGCTCCATCGCTTGAAACAGCTCCGCGACGTCGCCGGGGCCGTGGCCGATCGCGCGTTCGTCCGGCTCCTCTACGGCAGTCATCCCTACGGGCACACGCCGCTCGGCAATGAGCGGACGCTGTCGGCCCTGACGGTCGACGACGTGCGGGCCTTTCACGCGGAGACGCTTCGGCCTTCGGACGCGACGCTGGTCGCGGTGGGCGAGTGCGAGCACGACATGATGCGCCGCGTGGCCGCCGGCGCCTTTTCCGGATGGATCGGCGCGCCCGCCCGCGATGTGGCGCCACCCGCCGACATGCCGGTGCCGGCGCGCGTCAATGTCGTGGCCCGTGCCGGCGCGCCGCAGTCGGAGCTGCGCATCGGCCATGTCGCCGCGTCCCGACACACACCCGATTACCACGCCCTCCTCGTGGCGAACGCGGTGCTCGGCGGCCTGTTCGTGAGTCGCGTCAACCTGAATCTGCGCGAGGACAAAGGCTTCACGTACGGCGCATTCACGGGATTCGATTTCCGCCGGTTGCCTGGGCCCTTCGCGCTGTACGGCAGCGTGGACACGGCCGCGACCGCTCGTGCCGTCGAGGAATCGCTTGCGGAAATTGCCGCGATCCGCGGACCTCGTCCGCCGACGCCGGCCGAGATGTCGCTGGCCGTCGCAGGATTGACGCGCGGCTACGCGCGCAATTTCGAGACCGCCGAGCAGGTGGCACGGGCGCTGATGCAGCTGGCGCTCTACGATTTGCCGGACGACTACTTCGCCGAGTTCGTGCCGCGCGTCGAGTGCGTGACCGCCGACGAGGTCACGACGGTGGCCGCGCGGCATCTGGAGCCGGACCGGCTGACCACGCTCGTCGTCGGCGATTTCGAGCGAATCGGGGGCGACCTCGCACACCTTGGTCTTGGTGAACCGGTGCTCATCCCGCTCGAAGCCTTCTGTTAGTCTACGCCTGAAGGTCAGGAGTGAAGGCAGTCCGATTTCACCAACACGGCGGGCCGGAGGTGTTGCGCCTCGAGGACGCGCCCGAACCGCAGCTCGCCGAAGGCGAGGCGGTGGTTCGCGTGCGGGCGTGCGCGCTCAACCATCTCGATCTCTGGGCGCGGCGCGGGCTCGAGCGCGTGACGATTCCGATGCCGCACATCTCGGGCAGCGACGTCGCCGGTGAAGTGGTGTCGACGACCGCACGCGACATGTCGCCCGGCCGGCGCGTCATGCTGCAGCCCGGCGTGAGCTGCGGGCGGTGCGCGGCCTGTCTGTCGGCCAAGGACAACGAGTGCCCGCGCTACGAAGTGCTCGGCTACCGCAACCACGCGGGCGGCTACGCCGAGCTCGTCAAAGTGCCCATCCAGAACCTCGTGTCCATTCCAGACGAGATCGATTTCGTGCACGCGGCCGCTTTCCCTCTGACGTTTCTCACCGCGTGGCACATGCTGATGACGCGCGCCGAGCTCGAGGCCGGAGAAGACGTGCTGGTGCTCGCGGCGGGCAGCGGCGTGGGGCAGGCCGCCGTACAGGTCGCGCGTCTGCGCGGCGCGCGTGTGTTTGCGACGGCCGGATCCGAGGAGAAGCTCGATCGCGCCCGGTCGCTCGGCGCAGTCGACGTGATCCATCATCACAAACAGAACATCTCCGAGGAGATCAAACGGCTCACGGACGGCCGCGGCGTCGACGTCGTCGTCGAGCACGTGGGCACCGCCACCTGGCCAGGAGCCGTTCGATCGCTGGCACGCGGCGGACGGCTCGTGACCTGCGGCGCGACAACCGGCTGGGACGCTGCACTGGACCTGCGTGCGGTGTTCGCCAGGCAGCTCACGATTATGGGATCCTATATGGGCACGAAGGGCGAGCTGTTGCGGGCCGCGAGGTTTTTCTTCACCGGCCAGCTGAAGCCGGTCGTCGACCGGACGTTCCCGCTGGCCGAGGCCGCCGCCGCCCAGCAGCGGCTCGAAGCCTCCCGTCACTTCGGCAAGATCGTGCTCGAGGTCTGATGCGTCTCCAGCGGGTCGGCTTGAGCGTGTTTGGCGCGGTCGTTGTCGTCAGCGTCGTGCTGGCGGTGGCGACGATCTGGCTGTTTCTCACCAACCCGGTCACCGTCGCCACGGCCGTGAACGACGGCAACGTGTCGCCATTCATTCGCAATCTTGCGCAGGTCCTGTTCGAAGCCCTCCAGGGTCTGCTGAAGTATCTGTAATGGACGAGACGTCTACCCCCGTGGATCCCGTGCTCGAGGACGTCCGGCGATCGCGCCGCGACACCCTGGACACGATCGAGCTTCTGCGCGTGTCCAGGCAGCAGGTCGAAGGGCAGTGGGCGCTCCTCGAAAGCCCGAAGGCGGTGGTCGAGTACATCGATTTCTTCCTCGATCTGTTCGAGCAGGTGGCCGCCAATCTCGAGCGCGTGGCCGACGAGCTCCCAGGGGGCCCTTCACGCGGGCATCTGGACACCCTGCGCCAGATCGCCAGCAACGCGTCCGCCGAGCAGCGGCGGTGCCTGATGTTCCGCGACAAGTGGATCAACAAGCCGCTGCCGTACGAAGAGATGCGCCGTCTGCTGAATCAGATTTCGGTCGATTCACGCGATCAACTCACCGCGTACAGCAGTCTCGGCGTAGCCGCCGACCGGCTCGATCAGATGGCAGGCCCGGCGCCGAAGCCGCCCGACGGCAAGCTCGATCGGCGCGCGCTGTTCACGCGCTGGTTCGGGAAATAAGGAGCCGATTCGCGTCAGCGGGCCAGAAGCGCCCGCCGCAGAAACCGAGTCAGAATCCAGCCGTCGATGAACTTGAAGGGCGCCTTGCCCGAGCTGTAATGCCCGCAGCCGAGGACCGACACTTCGTGCGGAATACCGTGCTCGCGGAATTCGCGCACGAGATCCTCCGACAGATCGACCGGGAACGTCAGGTCGTAGCGCGCGTAGACCAGCAACGACTGCCGGTTGCGCACGCGCTCGAGATACCAGCGCGGGCTGATGGGTTTCCAAAGCGCGCGCAGCAGCTCGAGCTCGATGTGGCCGTCGAGGCCTTCGCGCACGTGGCGCGTGGACAGGCCGCGCCAGACGACGTCGGCGAAATACGGCGAAATGTGGTTCAGCGCCTGCGCGTTCAAGAGCGGTTCGTGCGCCGTCGTCAGGAGCGCGAGGCACGATCCCAGGCTCGTGCCGAGGATGCCGATGCGATCGTAGCCTTGGCCAGCCAGCCACGCGATCGCACGGCGTGCGTCGAGCACCGCCTGGCGGCACACCTGCAGGGTGCGCGCGACGTTTGCGCTCACGATGTAGTCGGCGCGGTGGAGATGGGGCGGCATCCGCCGATCGTGATACGGGAGGCTCATGCGCAACGCCGCCATCCCATTCATCGCCAGCAGGCGGCTCAGGCCCACGTGCCCGCCTGGATCGGCGTTCCATTGAGGCAGGACGATGACCGCCGCTCTCGGACGGCGCCCGTTGGCGGTTCGAGCCGGGAACAGCCGGGCGTAGACGGTGTTGTTCTCGGGGTGCGGCGTGTCGAGCGCCGAGGGAAACGTCAGCAACCGATCGCGTCCGGCCGACGCGGGACCGAGTGTGTAGTCGGTCGTGGGCGGCGGCGTGAAGAACGCGTCGCTGTCGGCCATGACGCGCGCGACCCAATTGGAGATGATGTCCTCGGGCCTTGCCGCTGTGGCGATGTTCGGCGAGTTGTCCAGCCACTCGAGGCCCCATTCAAAAGGGCGCACCACGCGATCGGTGGTGACGGACGCGAGCCGCCGTTCCCAGGCATGGAAGAAGGCTTGTAGCATTCCTGCTTCATGCTATACTCGGCGTCCGGCTCGTCCAAGTGGAGCGGCATCGAGCCACATGATTCACATGACGTCCGACACTCGAAAGTGCACGCGAAAGCGGGTCACCGCTGCAAGAGGTGTCGGAGGAGTTGTGCGCGACCGCTAAGACGTCAAGATATTTTTCGAGCGCGCTGACCTTGCCGACACGGTTCCCCCGCGTCGGCATTTTTTTTGGTATCTGTCTATGTCATCAATTCCCGTCGGCATTCTCGGCGCGACCGGTATGGTCGGCCAACAGTTCATCGCCCTTCTCGCGAACCATCCGTGGTTCACGGTCGAATGGCTTGGCGCCAGCCAGCGATCCGAAGGCAAGGCGTTCAAGGACGCGGCCGCGTGGCGCCTGCCGAGCCACCTGCCGGACGCGGTGGCGACGAAGGTGGTCGAGACGGCGGCACCCGGCCACGCGCCCAAGCTGGTGTTTTCGGGACTCGACTCGTCGGTCGCCGGCGAGATCGAAGGCGCCTTCGCGCAGGCGGGCCACATCATCGTGAGCAACTCGCGCAATTACCGGATGGAGCCCGACGTGCCGCTGCTCATCCCCGAGGTGAACGCGGACCATCTGGCGCTCCTCGAGGCGCAGGGCGCCGAGCGCGGATGGAAAGGCCGCATCGTGACGAACCCGAATTGCGCCACGGTGGTCATTGCCATGGCGCTGGCGCCGCTCAGGCAGTTTGGACTTCAGACCGCCATGGTGACGACGCTGCAGGCGATTTCGGGCGCCGGATATCCCGGCGTGCCGTCGTGGGACATTCTCGGCAACATCATTCCGCAGATCGGCGGCGAAGAAGAAAAGGTCGAAAGCGAGTCGAACAAGATTCTGGGATCGCTGTCGCGATCGAAGGCGCGCGTCGAGCTGCATCCCGTCAAGGTCAGCGCGACCACCACGCGGGTGCCGGTCCAGAACGGCCACACGGCGTCGATGTCGGTCGGCCTGCACGAGAAGCCGCCGGCCGAGGCGGTGATCGACGCGTGGAGGTCGTTCACGGGCCGTCCCCAGGATCTGGGCCTGCCGTCCGCGCCGCCGCGTCCGATCGTGTACCTCACCGACGTGAACCGGCCGCAGCCGCTGCTCGACGCCAATCGCGACGGCGGCATGGTGGTGACCATCGGAAGGCTGCGGCCTTGTCCACTCTTCGACTACAAGTTCGTGGCGCTCGGGCACAACACGATTCGCGGAGCGGCTGGCGCCGCGATTCTGAACGCCGAGCTGATGCACCGCGAGGGCCTGCTGTGAACGTCATCATGAAGTTTGGCGGGACCTCGGTGGCCGACGCCGAGGCGATGAACCGCGTGATCTCCATTGTCCGCCACCAAATCGCGGCCAATCCGAACGCCAGGCTGCCGGTGGTGGTCGTGTCGGCGATGTCGAAGGTCACCGACCGCCTGATCGAAACGGGACGGCTCGCCGGGATCGGTGACGCGGACGGCGCCGCGAGAACGATGAATGACTTGCTCGAGCGCCACCTCGGCGTCGCGCGATCGCTCGTCGGCGGCGACGCGCTGGCGGCGCTGACCGCGCGGCTCACCGAGGACTTTTCCGCCGAGACCGCCGCCGTACGAAAGCACGCGGCGAAGGGCGAGGTGACGCCGCGCGCGCACGACGCGCTCGTGGCGATGGGCGAGCTCGCGAGCAGCCGGATGGTGGCCGCGGCGTTCGCGGCCCAGGGCGTGCCGGCGGTCTGGGTGGACGCGCGCCGCGTGCTGGTGACCGATGCCGAGCACACGGCAGCCGGGCCCGACATGGACGCGACGTGTGTTCGCGCGCGCGCGGAGCTTGGTGCACGAGTGGCCGCGGGACAGGTGCCAATCACCGCCGGATTCATCGGCGCCACGTCGAGCGGGGTCACGACGACGCTCGGACGCGGCGGGTCGGACTACTCGGCCGCCATCTTCGGCGCGTGTCTGGACGTCGACGAGATTCAGATCTGGACGGACGTCGACGGGATGCTCACCGCCGACCCGCGCGTGGTGGCCGAGGCCCGGCTGGTGCCGCAGTTGTCGTTCGCCGAAGCGTCCGAGCTCGCGTACTTCGGCGCGAAAGTTCTCCATCCGAGCACGATCCTGCCGGCGGTGGCCAAGAACATCCCCGTCCGGATTCTCAATTCGCGCCGGCCCGAGGTGGCCGGCACGATCATCACCGCCGAAGGCCGCACCGGCGGGCCGGCGCTGACGGCGCTCGCGTGCAAGCGCGGCGTGACGGTCGTCGACATCACGTCCACGCGGATGCTGATGGCGCACGGCTTTCTGCGACGGTTGTTCGAGGTGTTCGAGCGCTTCAAGACGTCGGTGGATGTCGTCACCACGTCGGAGGTGAGCGTCTCGGTCACGGTCGACAACCCGCGCCGGCTCGATGATGTCGTGAGCAATCTCCGGAATTTCGCGGAGGTCAGCCGCGAGCCCGACATGGCGATCATCTGCGCCGTCGGCGAGAACCTGCGGGCCGATCCCGCGCTTTTCGCCCGAGCGGTGACGGCACTCGCGAACATTCCGCTGCGACTCGTGTCGCAGGCGGCGTCGAGGCGTAACATCACGTTTGTGCTGCGCAACGCGGACGTGCCGGAGGCGATGAACCGCTTGCATGCGGCGCTCTTTTGACAAAAAGCACTAAGATTCCTAATTCGTATTTTCACGCTGAACGTCGTGGTAGCGATCGACTGATGAAGATCCTGCTCGTCGGCTACGGTCGGATGGGACAGCTGGTGGGCCAGCTGGCGGGACAGTACGACTGCGAAGTCGCCGGCATCGTCGACCCGTTGTCGCCGTCGCACTCCGGCGATATCGACGATGCCCGTTGGAAGGGCGCCGCCGATGTCGCCATCGACTTCTCGCTGCCGGACGCGGTTGCCGTGAACCTGCCCGTGCTCGCGCGGCTCGGCCTGAACGTGGTCGTCGGGACGACCGGCTGGGCCTCGCAAGAGCCGGCGCTGCGGGCGGCGGCCGAGCAGGCGGGTATCGGCGTGGTGGCTGCCCCGAATTTCTCGGCGGGCGTCGTGATGTTCGAGGCCATCGTGGCTCGTGCGGCGGCCCTGGCCTCGTCGCAGGCCGACTTCGGGGCATGGCTTCACGAAGCGCATCACATCATGAAGAAGGACGCGCCGTCAGGTACCGCCTTGCTCCTGAAACGCGCCATGGAAGAGGCGGGCTATTCGCGGCCGATCGACGTCGCGTCGACGCGCGCCGGACACATGCCCGGCACCCATACGATAGGTTTCGATGGCCCGGCCGAATCGATTACGCTTTCGCATACCGCCCGCGATCGCAGCGTGTTCGCGCGGGGAGCGCTCCAGGCGGCCAGGTGGGTCAGGGGCCGGCGCGGCTGGTTCACCATGCACGATGTGCTGGGAATAGCCTGAGAGGTCGAATTTGAGGATTTGAGGATTTGAGGATCTGAGGACTTGAGGATCTGAGGATTTGAGGATTTGAGGATCTGAGAATTTGAGGATTTGGAAACTGAGAGCGTGTCAAGAAATCGCAGGTTTGTAGTGTCCGGCTTCAGCCGGACCATGAAAGTCCACCTCTAAAGGCGGACACGACAGCGATTGCTGAGCGGGCTCTGAGAGAGCTGACAGCTGAGATTCGATAGCTGATTGAGGTGCCGCGATGAGGACGAGTTTCACCGGAGTCGGTACGGCGCTCGTGACGCCGTTTACCGCGTCTGGCGACCTCGATGAGCGGGCGGTCCGCCGGCTCGCGCGCCGGCAGATCGACGCGGGCATCCACTTTCTCGCGCCGTGCGGAACGACGGGCGAGAACCCCACGCTATCGCTGGCCGAGCGCCTCCGCATCGTCGAGATCCTTGTCGACGAGGCCGCCGGAACGGCGCCGGTGCTTGCGGGCGCGGGCGGCTACGACACGAAGGCGATCATTCACCTCGCCGGCGAGATGCGAAAGGCGGGCGCGAGCGGCCTTCTGTCGGTCACGCCCTATTACAACAAGCCGACGCAGGAGGGGCTGTACCAGCATTTCCGCGCGATTGCCGACAGCACGCCGCTGCCGATCATCGTCTACAACGTACCGGGCCGAACTGGGGTGAACGTCGAGCCAGCGACGCTCGCCAGGCTCGCCGCCATCCCGAATATCGCGGGCGTGAAGGAAGCCTCCGGCAACATCACGCAGATGTGCGAGGTGTGCAACGCGGTGCCCGACCGATTCCTCGTCTTGTCTGGGGACGATGCGATTACGTTGCCGCTGATGGCGATTGGCGGACGCGGCGTCATCTCGGTGGCGTCGAATGAGGTCCCCGCCGAGATGGTGCGGATGGTCGAGGCCGCCGAGCGCGGTGATTTCGCCGCTGCACGCGCCGTGCACCGGCGGATGCTGCCGCTCATGCAGGTGAACTTCATCGAGTCGAATCCCGTGCCGGTGAAGGCCGCGATGGCGGCCATGGGCCTGCTCGACGAGGCGTACCGGCTGCCGATGTGCCCGCCGAAGGCAGAATCGAGGGAGAAGATTCTGACGGTGTTGAAGAGTCTCGACTTGCTGACGGGAGCGTTTGTCTGAGGAAATGAAGAATTTCATGCTCGAGGACGAGATCACTCAACTCGCAGCCGCCGGCGCCTCGGCCGACCGCGGCGCGGCGCGCGATGCGTTCACGCGGCTCCGGGCCGAGTTGTCGGCCGGAAGCGTTCGCGCGGCCGAACCGGATCCGGCGAGCCCGGCAGGCTGGCGCGTGAACACGTGGGTCAAGCAAGGCATTCTGCTCGGTTTCAGGTTCGGCGACATCGTGGACGCGTCGATGGACCACGGCCGCGTGCCCTTCTACGACAAGGACACGCTTCCGCTCAAGAAGCCCGGTCTGGCGGCGGGCGTGCGCATCGTGCCCGGCGGTTCGGCGATTCGCGACGGCGCGTTCGTGGCGCGAGGCGTGATCTGCATGCCGCCGATGTACATCAACATCGGCGCGTATGTCGGCGAGCAGTCGCTCATCGACTCGCACGCGCTCGTCGGATCGTGCGCTCAGGTGGGCGCCCGCGTGCACGTGAGCGCCGGCGCGCAGATCGGTGGAGTGATCGAGCCGGTCGGCGCGCTTCCGGTCATCATCGAAGACGAAGCCCTGATCGGAGGCAACACCGGCATCTATGAAGGCGCCGTGATCAAAGCGCGGGCTGTTCTCGCGGCCGGCACGGTCCTGACCGGATCGACGCCGGTGTACGACCTGGTGCGCGGCGAAGTGATCAGGCCGACCGCCGAACGGCCGCTCGTCATCCCGGAAGGGGCCGTCGTCGTCCCCGGCGCGCGCGCGGTGACCGTCGGAAAGGGCCCCGAGTGGAGGCTTTCGCTCGCCACGCCCGTAATCATCAAATATCGCGACTCGCGCACCGACACGCGCACGGAGCTCGAAGCGTGGATTCGGTAGCCTCGGCGCGCGTGGACCTGGTTGGCGTCACCAGGGCGCTCGTCGACATCGACTCGACGACGGGCCGCGAGGGCGAGGCTGGACGCTGGCTGTCGCGCTATCTGACCGACCTCGGCTTCTCCGTCACCGAGCAGCGGGTGGACGACTCGCGCTTCAACCTGATCGTGTCGTCTGGCCAGCCGGCACGCGTCGTGCTCTCCACCCATTACGACTGTGTCCCGCCATTTTTCGCGAGCAGAATCGAGCGCGATCGCATTTACGGCCGTGGGTCGTGCGATGCGAAAGGCATTCTGGCCGCGCAAGTGGCGGCGGTCGATCGGCTCCGGCGCGAGGGCGAGACCCGCGTGGGCCTGTTGTTCGTCGTTGGCGAGGAGCGCGGCAGCGACGGCGCGCAGGCCGCGAATGTCGCCGCCAACGGTTGCCGGTTTCTCGTGGACGGTGAGCCGACCGACAATCGTCTGGGCATCGCCACACGCGGCGCGTACAGGCTCCGTCTGCGGGCCGCGGGGCGTGCCGCACACTCCTCGTTTCCGGAGCTCGGCGAGTCGGCGATCGACAAGCTGATTGACGCCCTGGTCGAGTTGCGATCGATCGAGTTGCCGGTGGACGCGATTCTCGGCCGGACGCACTACTCCGTCGGCTTGATGAGCGGCGGTGTCGCACCAAACGTCGTGTCGCCATCGGCTGAAGCCGAAGTCATGTTTCGCACCGTTGGTGACGCGGCTGACGTACGCCGCGCCATCCGCTCGATCGAGCGCCGCGTCGATATTGAGCATGTCCTCGAGGTGCCGCCGGTCAGCCTGGCGACGGTGCCTGGCATCGACGCGGCGGTGTTTCCGTACACCACCGACATCCCATTTCTCGATCGCTGGGGCCAGCCGCTGCTGTTTGGCCCTGGCTCGGTCCACGCGGCCCACACGGCGGATGAATTCATCGAGCTTGCGGAGCTTGGCCGCGCCGTCGACGGCTACGTGGCCATCGCGCGAGAGCTGCTCGCGCGTGACTGATCCCGGTTCCGAGTACAGCCGTCGCATCAAGCGCGCGAGCGACGCCATCCGGCGTGGCGAACGCCGCCACGAGCTCATCGCCAACGCGCGGCTGGCCGTCGCGGCGGCAATGGCGGCGTGCCTCTGGCTGTCGTTGGGAAGCGGCGCCATCTCGCCAGCTTGGTTGATCGCGCCGGCCGCCGCGTTTCTCGTGCTCGTCGTCACTCACGCGCGTGTGCTCGGCGGTCACGAGCGCTTCGCGCGGGCGCGGCGTTTCTACGAGCGGGGTCTCGACCGGATTGGTGGACGATGGGCCGGATCGGGTCCCGACGGCGCCCGCTTTCTCGACGACCACAAATACGCGCGCGATCTGGATCTGTTTGGCCGGGGGTCGCTCTTCCAACTGCTGAGTATCGCGAGAACCGAGGCCGGCGAGGATGCACTTGCCGGCTGGCTGCTCGGTCCGGCGCCGATCGCGGAAGTCGGCGCGCGTCAGGCCGCCGTCAGGGAGCTGGCGGGGGAGATTGTCTTCCGCGAGACGCTGGCGTCGGTGGCCGCCGAAGCACATGTCGGCCGGACGAGCGCGCTTGGTCAGTGGGCGGCACGTTCCTCGGTCGGCCTGCAGCGTGGGGCCGGGATCGCCTTTCTGGTGGTCGGCGTCCTCACGTCCGTCATGCTCATGCTGGCGTTCGTGGGGCGCGTGCCTGGATCGGCCGCGGCGGCTGCGATCGCGGTCGATGTCGCGGTCGCCTGGCACTGGCGGCGGCGGGTGGCCGAGGTCATCCACGGCGTCGATGCGGCCTCCGACGACCTCGCGATCTTCCGCGAGCTGCTCGAGAAGGTGGAAGGCGCCACGTTTGCCGCGCCCTGGCTCGCGCGAGTCCGCGAACGGCTCGTCGTGGACGGCGAGCCGCCGTCGAGGCGCATCTCACGGCTCGAGACGCTCGTCTCCCTGTTGAATCAGACACAGCACAACCCGTTCGTTCGTGTGATCGCGACGCCGCTGCTCGCCGACGGCCAGCTCGCCGTCGCCATCGATCGGTGGCATGCGGCACACGGCGGCCATCTGGCAGGCTGGCTCGAGGCCATCGGGGAGCTCGAGGCCGTCTCGTCGATCGCGACCTACGCGTACGAACATCCCGCGGATCCGTTTCCGACCGTGCGCGAACACGGCGCTCTCGGCGCTCTCGACGCTCTCATCTGGGCCGACGGCCTCGCGCATCCGCTGCTGCCCGACGCTTCTGCGGTCCGGAACGACCTACGGGTCGGCGGGGCAGCGCCGCATGTGTATCTGGTCAGCGGCTCCAACATGTCGGGCAAGAGCACACTGCTTCGCGCTGTCGGCGTCAACGTCGTGCTGGCGCTCGCCGGCGCGCCCGTGCGCGCCACCGCGATGACGTTGACGCCACTCGCCATCGGAGCGACCCTGCACGTCGTCGATTCGCTGCAGGAAGGCTATTCGAGGTTCTACGCGGAGATCCTGCGAATCGGTTCGATCGTCGAGCTCTCGCGCGGTCGGACGCCCGTGTTGTTCCTGCTCGACGAGATTCTTCACGGCACCAATTCGTACGATCGGCGGATTGGGGCCGAGGCGATCGTCGGCGCACTCGTGGCCGCTGGAGCCATCGGATTGGTCACCACCCACGACCTGGCGCTCGCGGAGCTCGTCGCGGCGCTTGGCCCGCGAGCGGCAAACGTCCACTTCGAGGACCAACTCGTCGATCAGCACATCGTTTTCGACTATCGCCTGCGGGCCGGCGTGGTCGAGCGCAGCAACGCGCTGGCGCTCATGCGGGCCATCGGCATCGATGTGTGACGCCTTGGCGTCGTCCGCGTCCGAAAAGCGCTACCACTGGTAGAGGGTTGAACGCAGCACACCTTGCGAAAATTCGTGGCACATCTCAGCAAATTGCGTGCTCGGCGGCCAGGGCGACGCTCAGCAGCGCATCGGTCTGACCCCGTGCGCCGGCCAGCTGCAGCCCGCACGGCAGGCCCGCCGGCGTGTTCCCGCACGGAAGCGACAGGGCCGGGTGTCCGGTGAGGTTGAACACCTGGGTGAGGCGCAGCATCAGGGTGCGCACCGGCTCCTCGCTCGATCCCGCGCGGACCACGCTCGCGCCCAACGGCGGCGCTGGAATCGGCAGCGTCGGCAGGACGATTGCGTCGCGCCCCAAGAGCGCCGCGTCGACTTCGCGCCGAAGCGTCTCGCGGCCCGACAGTGCGCGCACGTAGTCCTCGGCCAGGATGTAGCGGCCCATTTCCAACCGCAGACGCACCGGCTGCGTGTACCGTTCCGGCATGGATTCGAGCGTCGCGGCGTGGTACGCCGCCGCGTCGCTCAGCACAATGTGCAGGTAGGTCGGCGCGATCGCGTCGGCGTGTTGAATGCCGACCTCGTCGACCCGCGCTCCCGCGCGCCGCAGAGTCTCGATCGCTCTCTCGAAGCGCTCCCGTACATCGTCGTCGAGCACCTCGCAGAAGTACTTTCGAGGCACGCCGATCCGCAGACTCGAGGCTGGCGCGGCAGACAACGGACGCGTGGCCGGTCGTCCCACGAGCGCGTGATACATGTGCCACGCGTCGGTCACGCTCGGGGCCAGCGGCCCGACATGGTCGAGCGTGCGCGAGAGCGGAAGGACGCCGTCGGTCGACACCTCGCCGAACGTGGGTTTCAGTCCGACGACGCCGCAGGCCGCCGCGGGAATGCGAATCGATCCGCCCGTGTCGGTGCCAAGCGCGGCGAGCGCCATGCCCGCAGCGACGCTGGCCGCCGAGCCTCCGCTCGAGCCGCCGGGCGACCGCGCGGGATCGTGCGGGTTGCGAGCCGGACCGAACGCCGAATCTTCGTTCGTCGTGCCAAAGGCGAACTCGTGCAGGTTGGTCTTGCCGATGAACACGGCGCCGGCGTGCCGCAAGTGCGTGATGGCCGGCGCGTCGGCCGTCGCGACGTGGCCGTCGCGTACGCGCGAGGCCGCGGTCGTGGCGGTGCCGCGAATGTCGAAGAGATCCTTGACCGATACGGGCACGCCGTGGAGCGGGCCGTGGTCTCGGCCGGCGGCCAGTTCGGCGTCCGCGTGTCGCGCCTGGCGTCGCGCCTCGTCGGCTGCGACCAAGATGAACGCGTTCAGTCGTGGGTTATCGGCCTCGATACGCCGCAGACACGCCTCGGTGACCTCGGCCGCGCTCGTCTCGCCTGCGCGCAGCTGCCGTCCGAACTCGGCGATGGTCATTCTTTTCCAGGCCCTGACGCCGGCGGAGGTGGAACATCGGCCCGGTCGGCGAAATCCGCCCGCCGAAGCGCCGCGGTCGACCTGGCAAGACTTTCGAGGAGCGCGGCGAGATCGGGCAGGCCCCGCCGGTGCGCGTCGGCGACGACCGCCTGGAGCCAGACGTCGATGGTCATAGGGCGGGTTTTCTCACCGAGATGGCAACGCCGTCGCGCAGCGGGACGATGGCCGTCATGAGCTGCGGGTGGGCGTTGAGCCGCTCATTGTAATCGGCGATGGCCGCCGTGTCGGCCGCATCGCGCGTCTTGCCGTGCACGAAGCCCGGCACGACCTCGCCGTCCCAGAGCACGTTGTCGGTCACCAGCAGACCGCCCGGCCGCAAGAGCTCGACCAGGCGATCGAGCAGCGGGACGTACATTTTCTTGTCGCCGTCCTGAAAGATGAGATCAAAGGGTCCCGCGACTTTCGCCAGCAGCCGCGAGGCATCCCCCACCATCACGTTCGCCCGGTCGGCAACGCCGGCCCTGGAAAAGTTCTCGCGCGCGACCGCGGCCCGATCCGCGTTCATCTCTATCGTCAGCAGCAAGCCGCCCCTTGGCAGCGCGCCGGCGAGCCAGATGCCCGAGTAGCCGATGGCGGTCCCGATTTCGAGGATCCGGACCGCGCCGATCGAAACGGCCAGTACGCGCAGGAGGGCACCAACCTCTGCATCGACGAGCGGCAGATCCTCCAGAGCGCCGTCCTCGGCAATCTGCTTCAGCACCGGATCGGCAAGATGGTTGAGCGCGCTCAGATAGCGCTCAACAGCGTCAGGAACGATTTGGCCCATAATCAACAGAGCGTCGCGAAATTGACCGACGACGAAAACCGAGGAGCATGCAGAGATCGCAGAAACGTTCTCTTAGTAGTCAGCGATGTTCAGCTGCACGTCGGCGTGCACCCACGCGTCCGAGAATTGCCGTGCGGTGATGAGCGTATCGGGCTCGTCCCGCGAAAACGATCGGAACACCAGGAACAATCCGTACAGCGAGCGCGGGTTGCCTGGGTTGCGTTCGAGGTCGTCGCGGAAGACCCGACGCGCCTCGTTGGGGAGCCTCGCCTGGAAGAGCGTGGCCCCGAGCGACTCGCGCACGGGATAGAACCAGTCCGACGGTTCGTCGTAGCTCAGGGCGTCCTCGGCGGCAACCGCGCGTCGCCACGCGGCGATCGCGCGGTTGATGTCGGTCGCGAGACGTGCGTCGAGCACGGCGTCCATCACGGCGGTCATCGTGCCGGCGGTGTTGTAGAGCCACGGTGTGTCGGCCGGAAGGGCCTTCTTGGCGGCGGTGTACGCCTGACGCTCCTTCATCGCTTCGGCTTGCGATCCCTTTTTTGCGAACGCCACCGTCCGGCCGAACCGTGCGACGACCGACAGGATCGTGAACTGTGGATCGGGCAGCGGCAGCGCCAGGGCCTCGTCCCACTTCGCGAACCGCAGGAACACCCACATTTTCTTTGCCGCGAAGGGCTCGAGCATCGGCATGTCGGCCAGCCCCTCGGTGACGTTCTTCACCATGTCATCGGCCGCCTTGCTGGCCTCCGCGAACTGGCCCGTCATCATCGCCGCCGACGCCAGAAAATCCAGATTGTGGTTGTAGTACATCGCCGGATACACGCCGCTCGCGTTCGTGTCGGCGATGTACTGGCGATCGATCTCTGCCGCCTTGGCGTTGGCCGCGACGGCCCCGGCGTAGTTGCCGGTCCGCATGTGGATATGCGCCGGCATGTGGACGAGGTGACCCGCGGCCGGCACCAGCGTCTCGAGGCGTTTGGCGCTGGCGAGCGCCCGCTCCGGCGTGTACGACGCTTCGACGGCGTGGATGTAGTAGTGGTTGGCGCCCACGTGGCTCGGGCTGCGCTTCAACACCGACTCGAGCACGTCCACGATCTCCAGCGTCCCTTCGGCCGCCGTACCGTCGTTCGACCAGAGCTGCCAGGGACGCAGGTCCATCAGGCTCTCGGCGTACAGCGTGGCGGCGTCGAGATCGTCCGGATACCGCCGGACGAGATCGCGCATCGCGTCCTTGTACTGGACCGCCAGCGCTTTCAGATCCGCCTGGGGATCGTTCGAATAACGCTTGACGATCGCCTCGACGTAGGCGCGCTCTGCCGCCGGCGCCGTCGCCGCGAGCGTCAGCGCCCGTTGCGCGGTGTCGTGCGCGTCCTTCTCCCGGGCCGGGTCGACGTCGAGGTTGATGTTTGGACCGAGCGCCAGCGCGATGCCCCAGAGAGGCATCGGCGAGGATGGATCGAGCAGAGCGGCGCGCCGGAACGAGCGGACGGCTTCGTCGTGGTTGAATGCATACACAAACGTCAAGCCCTGATCGAAGAACTTCTGGGCGTCCTCGCTCTTGGTGGCGATCGCGTGATGCGTGTTGCCGAGACCGGCCATGAGCGTCGCGGGGCCGCGGGCGGCCTGATCGTGAGAGGCCTGGCCGGCGAGGAGTGCGAGCAGGAGGAGCAGAAACGGCATGATTGTTCTCCGAGGACCAGTCCGGCCTACTTTTCGAGCAGCATCTTCAGGGAATGAAGTGCACGCTCGAGCCCGGTACCCACCACTTCGTAATAGCGCCGCCACCGTGCGCCTTCTTCGAAGCCGGTCTGCACCATCCGCACTTCGACTGGGCCGTCACCCGTCACCGCCCCATCGGCGGCCGGGGCCGTGGCGACGGGCGTGAGGATGACCTCGAGCGCCATCGGCCCGATCGGCTCGCCGTCTGGCGGCAGATAGAACACGTCGGCCAGGAAAAACCCCCGGCCAGGGTCGAACTGCACGACGGTGCCGCGAAACACCCCGCCGAGACGCCCGATCACCGCATCGTGAAAGTCGGTCGGTGCCCACTCGATGGCGTACGGCCCGAGCGCGCGCGGCGTCGTCACCGAGTGCGCGGCCTGCCACCAGGCGCCCAGCGCATCGGCGTCGAAGAACGCTTTCAGAATGCGGCCCGGCGCGCACTTGATCACCACCGAAACGTTGACCTCTGGCGCCGTCGTCGAAGATCGCATAGTCGGCTATCAGCTCTCAGCTTTCCGCATCGGTTATCAGTTCACAGTCAACGGTTGACAGTTGACCGCCGCGCGAACGATCGACTGTTGACTGTCGACTGTTGACTTGGAGGAAATCTGCACTACGGTGTCGTCGATCGGGCCCGGCGCACTGCGGCCACCATATCGCGGACTTCCCTGAGCAGCGTGGGCACGTGGTACGGAATGCCGTCCTTGATGGTCCACTCGATGCCTCCTGCGTGCGACACCCGCACGCGGTCGTCGGGTCCTAGCTGCGTGACGTTTGGCACGGTCCTGCCGTTCACCTCCATGACGTCGGCGCCGTAAGGGTTGAGCAGCCTGAGGTTCTCGAGCGGGTTGCCGTTGACGACGAGCAGATCCGCGATGAAGCCTTCGCGAACTTTTCCGAGCCGGTCGTCCATGCCGATCATCCGTGCACCATTCCAGGTCGCGTGTTCGATCACTTCCAGCGGCTGGAAGCCCGCTTCCTCGTGCAGCTCGAGCTCGCGTGCGATCCCAAAGCCATAGAGCGAGTAGATATAGCCCGCATCGTCGCCCGTCGTGATGAGGCCGCCTTTCGCGCCAAACTCGTGCAGCGTGTCCATCCAGATCCGGTAGTTCTGCCTCCACCGGGCTTCTTGCGTGCTGGTCCAGCCGAAGAAAAACGATCCGTGGTTGTCGACCGACGGCCTGAAGAACGCCTCCATCGACGGGTGCAGATAGTCCTTGAACCAGGGCAGGTTCTGCGCGCGCGTGACGTCACGGCTCGCCTCGTAGATCGAGAGGGTCGGGCTCCAGCCGACGTGGCGTTCGACCATCAGGTCGATCATCTGACTGAGCTTCCGGCGGTCGGCCTGCGCCCACAACTGTCCTGCGTACGCAAAACGCTGGACCTCGTTGCTGTAGTTCGTGTCGGGCGGCAGCTTCTGCCTGCCGTCCAGCGCCGCCTCGGCAATGCCGTAGAAATGCTCGACAGCGTCGACACCGAGCTCGACGTAGTCCTTCGCCGTCGTCTCTTCGACGCCGATGTGCGCGGTGGTCCGCAGGCCGAGGGCGTGCGCTTCGGCGAGCGTCGCTTCCAGCTGGTCGCGATCCATCGCGATGATCTTCAATCCGTCGGCGCCCCGCCCCTTGACGTCGCGGATCCAGGCGCGGATTTCGGCCGCGCTGCCCGTGCGGCCCTTGCTCACGACGGGGTACACGAGGATCCTGGGCGACACAATCGTGTGCGCGTCGCTTTCGAGCTGCCACCGCTTGGACTTGTCGAACTCACCACCCAGTTCGCGCGCCGTGGTGACGCCGGCCGCAAGATAGAGGTTGCGCTCGTACTGAATCGGCTGGGGCACGCCGGGCTGGCGCTCCTCGTGCCAGTGCATGTGCGTGTTCACGATGCCGGGCATGACGTACTTGCCGGTGCCATCGATGACGGCATCGACGGCATCGGCCGGGCGCGCCGTTGGCGAGCTCGGCACGCCGATGTACGCGATGCGGCCGTCCTCGACGACGACGTCGGCCGGACCGAACGGGGGGCGCCCGCTGCCGTAGATCACCATGACATTTCGTACGAGTAGCCGGCGAAGTGCCTGCGCATGGATGGCTGGCGTCGCCGGCGTCACCAGCGTCTGCTGAGCGCCGACGCCGAGCGTTGTCGTCGCGGCGGCGAGGCACGCCAGGCCGATCGTGGCTGCGAGCGGGCGGGGGATGGTCACTTCGGCTCCAATCGGCTGCCATCATAACATCTGATAAAGTGGCGTTCGTCATGACGCAGCAGCCGCTGGCATACTTGTTCCCAGAATTTCTCGAGAGCGGCGAAGCGCGCCCAATCCGCATTCTCGCTGAGTATCTCGAGCCGCTTCGCAGGTTCAAGGACCAACGGATCCAGGACACCGTCGTGTTCTTCGGGTCGGCGCGCGTGGACAGCCGCGAACGCGCGACGCGCGCGCTCCGGACCCTGCGCGCCCGAGGCATCCAGACCGCCGACGAGCATTACCAGGAGGAATTGAACCGATCGCGCAAGGCGGTCGAGTGGGCGCGGTACTACGAAGAGGCGCGCGAGCTGGCCCGTCTGCTCACGACCTGGAGCCGGACGCTGCCGGGGGAGAACCATCGGTTCGTGGTGACATCGGGCGGCGGCCCCGGCATCATGGAGGCCGCCAATCGCGGGGCGCGGGAAGCCGGCGGCAAGACCATCGGACTCAACATCCGGTTGCCCTTCGAGCAAGGCGCCAATCCCTACATCACCGATGGGCTCCACTTCGAGTTCCATTATTTCTTCATGCGCAAGTTCTGGTTCGCCTACCTCGCCAAAGCGCTCGTCATCTTTCCGGGCGGCTTCGGTACGCTCGACGAGCTGTTCGAGATCCTCACGCTCGTGCAGACCGACAAGCTGTCGAAAAAGATCGAGATCGTGCTGTACGGACGCGATTACTGGAACGACGTGTTCGATCTGAAGCCGATGGTCGAGTGGGGCGCCATCGCCGAGGAGGATCTTGCGCTCCTGACCTACGCCGACACGCCAACCGACGCCTTCGAGCTGCTCAGAACGCACCTCGTGAACCACCACGTCGATCCGTCGATCGCGCAGGAAGCGGCCACGCCCGGGATTGCCAAGACCCGGGGATAAGTGGCGTCGGGAAATCGGGATTATCCAATGCCGTCATCGATACATCAGGAATCTCGACCGCAGTGCATTGAACTCCCTGACGCCCGGCTCCCACGACTTTGCGATCTCGGTTGCCGCCACGCCCGCTTCGATCTGCTCCCGCACCTCCGACGACCCGGCCAGGATGTCGATGGGTGGCTTCACCGTCTCGTACTCGTAGGGCGGCTCGCGCCAGCGGAACGCCGCGTCGGCGGCTCGGAATGCCGCCACGAGCGCCACGCCCGTGAGGACCGGACGGAACGCTGCCCGCTCGGTCACGTGAATTTGGCAGCCGCCGCAGTCCGTGTTCGCGTGTTTGTGGAACGTCGGCTCGAACACCGCCGGACGAAACACGACCCCAGGGAGCCGGCGCGCGTTCAGATCGGCCGCGAAGGGTTCCGAAACGATACCGGGCGCGCCCACGAGCTCGAACGGCCTCGTCGTGCCTCGACCTTCGGAAACGCTCGTGCCTTCGAAAAGGACCGTGCCGGGGTACGCGATCGCCGAATCGAGCGTCGGGATGTTGGGCGACGGCATGACCCAACTCGCGCCGGAGTCGTCGTGGTACATCTCGCGGCGCCACCCCTCCATGGTGACGACGTCCAATGTCGCGCCGATACCGAAGTGCTCGTTGAACAGGCGCGCCAGCTCACCAATCGTCATGCCGTGGCGCATCGGCAGCGGATAGAGGCCGACAAACGACTCGAAACCCTTCACGAGCATCGGTCCTTCAACCTCGATCCCGCCGATCGGATTGGGTCGATCGCACACGATGACCCTCACCTTGTGCCGGCGGGCCGCCGTCAGGCAGTACGCCATCGTGTAAATGTAGGTGTAGATGCGCGTGCCGACGTCCTGCAGGTCGATCACGAGCAGGTCGAGGCCGTCGAGCATGTCGGATGTCGGCTCGCGGGTTTCGCTGTAGAGCGAGTACACGGGCACGCGGCGCCGCTCGTCGGTCGTGTGCCCGGTTTCGATCATGTTTTCCTGCACATCGGACCGAAAACCGTGCTGCGGGCCGAAGATCGCGGCAAGCCGGGTCCCAGGGCGGTCGGCCAATCGGTCGACAATGTGCGCGAAGCTGTGGTCGACGGAGGCGGGGTTGGCGACCACCCCGACGCGGGCGCCGTCCAGCCGGGACGAGGCCAGCAGCCGCTCGGAACCGAGGCGTAGGGGCATACCTGTGCGAATTATTTCACAAGGAGTCAGCGCGCGTCGGGCGTCCGGCGGCCGTTGACTTGCTTCCCGTTTCAATAGGTTGATAGACTACGCCCCTTTGGAAAGAGGAGAGATTATGGGTCGAAGGCTGTACGTCGGGAACCTTCCGTACACCACGGGCGAAGCCGAGTTGCAGGAGCTCTTCAGCAAAGCGGGCAACGTCGAGTCGGTGCGCGTCATGCGCGACGCCGCGACGGGCCGGGCCCGCGGCTTCGCGTTTGTCGAAATGGCCACAGACGAGGAAGCGCAGAAAGCGGCCTCGGAGCTCAATCAATACCAGATGGGCGGCCGCAGCCTGACCGTGAACGAAGCGAGACCCAAGCCGGAGGGCGGGTTTGGCGGGGGCGGCGGCTTCGGCGGCAACCGCGGTGGCGGCGGCGGCGGCGGACGCCGCGAACCCCGCTGGTAACCTATCGGACTCGTTCGGGAATCCTCAATGAAAAACTGGACCAAGGGCGACCGCGTCGTGCAACCCACCTATGGGGCGGGTACGCTCGTCGAAGTCAACGAACACCATACCGTCATCGACTTCGACGAGCACGGGCGGCGCACGTTCTCGACCCGGCTCGTTGCCCTGCAGGCGACCAGCGAGCCGGCGCCCGCCAAGGCATCTCGCAAACGCGGCACGAAGGCCAAGGCAAAGGAATCAAAGTCCTAGAGACGACGGTCGGTTGAAAGTCCGCGCGCTGCGACGAAGGCGCTCGACCACGCCCACTGGAAGTTGAATCCGCCGACTCGCCCGTCCACGTCGAGAATCTCGCCCACCAGATACAGGCCAGGACAGATGCGCGACCGCATGGTGGACGGGTCGATGTCGGTCAGCGCCACGCCTCCGGCCGTGACCTCGGCGTAGTTGTACCCGCGTGTATCCGACACCTCCAGCGTCCACTCGGTGAGTGCGTGGACGATCCGGCGTCGGTGGTCGCGAGAAAGATGCGAGAGCTCACCCGACGGCTCGACGCCAACTTCGCGGAGGAGGAGCGTCGCCACGGACGCCGGGACCAGCGTCGCGATCGTGCCGTGAATCGATCCCTTCGGTCGATCGTGGGGGAGCCGTGCCAACCGTCGATCCAGATCGTCGAAGGACTGACCAGGACAGAAATTCACGGTCACGCGAGTGTCGTGTCCCAGCAGGCGCGCGCGTGCCCAGTGGCGCGATGCATCGAGCGCCACGGGACCGCTGATGCCGAAATGCGTCCAGAGGAGCGCGCCACGAAGGCGGATGGCCACCGCATCCTGCGCCCAGATGGTCAGCTCCACGTCGTGCGAGACTCCAGCCAGATCTTGATGGTATGGGTTGCTTCCGCCCAACGTGAAGGGCACCAGTCCGGGAGTGGTGGCGACGATCCCGTGCCCAAGGTGTTCGGCGACGGCGTAGCCCGCGCCGTCGCTTCCCGACTTGGGCAATGAGCGTCCTCCCGTCGCGAGAACCAGCACCCGGGCATCGAGCGTGCCTCGAGAGGTTGTCACGCGGAAGCCGCCTGCCTCGCGCACCGCCTCGAGCACTCGACAGTTGGCGACGATCGGCACGCCGGCTGCGGCCACGCCGGCGACGAGCGCATCGACCACATCGCGCGCGCGGTTGGTATTGGGAAACAGCTTGCCGCCGGCTTCTTCGTGCAGTGGGACGCCCATTTCACGGAACCACGCGATTGTTTCGGCCGCGGGAAGCGCTCGCAGGATCTGGCGCACAATCGTTCGGCGCCCACCCCAGAAATCAGCGTCCGTCACCTCGCTGTTCGTGACGTTGCACCGCCCGCCGCCGCTGATGAGGATCTTGGCGCCGGGTTTCTTCGCGCCCTCGAGGACGACGATCGAGTGAGATGGAAGAACACGACGAGCGAAGATTGCCGTCGCCAGGCCGGCTGCACCGGCCCCAACGACGGCGACGTCACAGGAATCGGGTAATCGGGTAATTGGGGAATCGGGTAATCGATTGGATGATTGACTGCTCAATCAAGCGATCCAATGACCAGATTACCCGATTACTCGAATACCCGATGCTTGCGCCCATCGAGGCGATGCGACGGTCCGTTTCGCTCGAGGACGCTGAAGCGTGAGGGGCGTGGGCAGCGTTTGTCAGCGAAACAGGTCTTCGGTGCCCGTCTCTGAGTCCGCCGCTCCGACCACCGGCGCGTGGCCGCTGCTTGTCGAGTCCTCGCCAACGACGACCGACGATCGTTCGCCACACGCGCTACAACGGATGATGACGGTTCGAGAGTCGTTGGACCGGCCGACCACTTGCGTCCGATGGCTCCCGCACTTGGGGCAGGTCGGAGGCAGCGGTTGGACCGGAAAGCAGTCCTGTCCGTAGTGAACCATAATGTCATATATAGTCGCAATAAGATTGCCACGCGGTAATAATCATATAAGACAATATATATCAATAGTTTATAGGTACATAACCTGCGCCGATCAAATCCATAGTGTGCTATATAAGGACACGAAATTACGTCAGCGTGGGCGGGTAGTGGTCAAGTTTGACCACTACCTGGGCGGCGGCACGTCGGTCTTCCGCGGGGGCGAGAAGAACGGGGTCTTCACCACGGCGGCAGGCACTCGATGGCGGACGGCCTCGACCGTGATTTCAAAGTCCAGCACCGTGCCTTCCGCGGTGTATGGCCGATCGATGGTGGCCAGGGCGAGAAGTTTTTTCAGCACGGGGGACCAGGTGGTCGTCGTCGCGCGGCCAACCTGGCGATCTCGTGAGTAGACGGGCACCGCCACGCGCGAGGCCGCGGTGGGAATCTGGGGGGCCATTCCGAGCGCCTCGTACACACGCTCGACGGCGGGCCAGCCGATGTCGAGGCCGACGATCCGTCGCGGCGATCCGCGGCGCTGCTCATCGGCCAGCGCCTGGCGGCCGACAAACGAACGTTTGTCGAGTTGCACGAGCCGACCGAGCCCCATCTCGAAGGGCGAGTAGGTCTGTGACGCCACGAGCGCCCTGCGGCAGCCGTGAAAATCCACGTCGATGAGCAGGAGCCCGGCCTCGACGCGCGCGACGTCGAGCGCGAGCATGCCCACGGGGCGGATGCCGAACGCGCGGCCGCCGGCCATCAGGCCGTCCCACACGTCGACCGCGCGATCCCAGGGCATCCAGATTTCGTAGCCGAGGTCACCGGTGTACCCGGTTCTCGAGATCTCGACGGGCACGCCGGCAATCGTGCCGCGGGCCATGCGGAAGTACTTCAAGGCCTGCAGGATCCCGCCGCCGCCCTCCAGCGCCGCGGCGAGCGCGCCGGCCGACGTCGGGCCCTGCAACGCGAGTGCGGCGACGCGCTCGGAGATGTCCTCGATGCGCACGTTCAGCCCGAGCCCGTTGTCGGTGAACCAGCGCAGGCTCGGGTCGGCGGCGGTCCAGCGGAATGTGTCCTCCGTCAGCCGCGTCACCGTGCCATCGTCGATGACCTTGCCTCGCTCGTCGCACCACGGCGTGTAGTACACCTGGCCGACAGCCATCGCGCGGGCATTTCTGGTGATGACGCGGTCGACGAGCGACACGGCGTCGGGTCCTGCGATCAGGTACTTGAAGAGCGGCGACACGTCGATGAGCGCCGCGGCGTTTCGGATCGCGTTGTACTCGTGTTCGTGGTGCGCTTCGTAGGCGCTGACGGCGTAGTAGCCAGACCACTCGCGGAAGTTCAGGCTTTCGCAGAGCGGCAGCGTGCGTGCGTGAACGGCGGAGCCGATAGGCATCGGGGTGCTTGCCAGGATTATAGTTACCGAGGCGCGCCGGTTGCCATCGGCCAGGGCGCGGCGTAATGAAAGCCCTTAGCGAAGGGCGAGAGGCGTTTGAAATCGCCGTCCTTCGTGATGAGCGTGATCCCCTGCTCGCGGCAGGACGCGGCTATCAGCGCATCATTGAGCAGCGAGGGGTTTTCGTCGAAAGTCTGCCATCCCTCCCCAGCGGCGATAGCCGCGAGCGCGCGCCCGCTCTCGACGAAAGCGGTTGGGGAGGGCGCGAAAACGCGCCGGCGCCGTTCGAATGGGTCGAATACTCCTCGCTGCAGGTCGCGAGCCGCTTCAGTCGTCCGCGCACCAGCGGCGAGTTCCTGCATCACGACTGCGCTCAAGTACGTGAAGGGAAGGGCTCGATTCAGAAAGGCGAAAATCTCAGCCTGAGCGTCCTCGCTGCGAAAGCCATCGATGAAGATGTTCGTGTCGAGCGCGTACTTCACGCTCTCCGCCGGCTCTCGAGGACATCGTCGACACCGCCGCTTCGGCGAACAGCCGCGAACCCTTTCGCGAGCTCCTCACCGAATGCCACGAAGTCGAGTGCCTGGTCGATTGCCTCTGTCTCTGTGTCAACACCCAACGCGCGCCGAGCGACGTCGAGCTTTCGCTGATCCATGAGCACGTTCTTGCGGACCCAGCCTGCTCGCCTGATCGACCCGCGCTGCCGGGCGCCGGTCGCGGGTCGTTTTGTCTCAATTGCCTTGGCCATTTACTCTCCGTCTGTATAAACAATAGCATACGTCTGTATGGCGCAGCACTTTCGATGGAGATCGCGGAGGACAGGCCGTCGATCAGATCGACGCCGGCTTCTCCATCTGCTCGAGGAACTGACGCGCGTAGGCCGGCAGCGATTCGACGTGGCGTCGCTGCCCTTCCGCGTAAATCGTGTCGAAGGCCAGCGAGGATTTGCCTGGGCCATCGCGCGGGCGTTCCTACGGGTCCGCGTCGCTATACCGCCATGCCGGATACCTTCAACCGCCCCTTGCGCAGTGCCCGCACCTTCATGATGTAGAAGATCACGGGCGTAATGATCAGGACGTGAATCGTCGACGTGATCATTCCGCCGATGATGGGCGCCGCAATCGGCTTCATCACGTCCGAACCCACGCCTGCGCTCCACATGATCGGCACCAGGCTCGCCATCACGACCGTCACGGTCATCAGCTTCGGTCGAAGCCGCAGCACGGAACCGTGGATCGTCGCCTGCAACACATCGCGTTCAGTAATCTCGCCACCTTTCCGCAGCCGCTTGTCGAGCGCTTCATGCAGATATACGACCATCACGACACCGGTCTGCACGGCCACGCCGTACAGCGCGATGTAGCCGACCCACACGGCGACGGAGAAGTTGTAGCCGAGCAGCCACTGCAGGATGACGCCGCCGGTCATCGCATAGACGACCGAGAGCATCACGATCGTGGCTTCCGAGGCAGAGTGAAACGTCATGTACAGCAGCATGAAGATGATGAAGAAGACAAGCGGGACCAGCACCTTCAGCCGCTCGCGCGCGCGCACTTGGAACTCATATTGCCCGGTCCATTGCAGGGTGTATCCCGTCGGCAGCTGCAAGTCGCGGGCAAT
Source organism: Acidobacteria bacterium RIFCSPLOWO2_02_FULL_65_29 (assembly GCA_001767435.1). Taxonomy (GTDB): domain Bacteria; phylum Acidobacteriota; class Vicinamibacteria; order Vicinamibacterales; family CAVVIG01; genus 2-02-FULL-65-29. The sequence goes on from MEKT01000194.1 coordinate 28,474, forward strand.
GGCCGCTTTCGCGGCGTCCACGTATCCGCCGATGTCGGTGGTAACCGTATCGACGTACACGTAGCCGGCGAGCTGCGCGTCTTCGTCTCGCACCATCGCCGGTCCCGTCGTCATGGAAATCTCCGCCAGCTGACCGAGCGGAATGCTCGCGCCCATCGGTGTTTTCACGAGCATGCGCTGCAGCGCCGGGACACTCTCGCGAAACGCACGCGCGTAGCGGACGTTGACGGGATAACGTTCACGTCCCTCGACCGTCTGCGTGATGTTCTCCCCGCCGAGGCCAGACTGAATGACATCCTGGACATCCTCGATTGTCAGCCCGTGTCTGGCGATGGCCTGACGATTGATGCGGATGTCGGTGAAATAGCCCTGCGAGACCCGTTCCGCGTACACGCTCCTCGTGCCGGGCACCTGCTGGAGGATGCGTTCCACCTGTTGCCCGAGCCCTTGGATGACATTGAGGTCCGCACCGAAGATCTTGATGCCGACCGGTGTCTTGATCCCGGTGAGCAGCATGTCCAGGCGGTTGCGAATGGGCTGCGTCCAGACGTTGGGGAAGCCTGGGAACTGCAGCGACGCATCCATTTCCGCTTGGAGCTTCTCGAACGTCATGCCATCTCGCCATTGGTCTCGCGGCTTCAGCATGACTGTCGTGTTCACCATGCCCATCGGCGTGTTGTCTGTCGGTGTCGTCCCTCGGCCGACGGTTCCAAATACCTGCTCCACCTCAGGCACCTGCTTCAGCAGCTTGTCCTGCACCTGGAGCAACCGCGTGGCTTCCGTGATCGACATCCCGGGTGGCGATGTCGGCATGTACAGCATCGACCCCTCGTACAGTGGGGGCATGAACTCGCTGCCGATCACGAACAGCAGAGGAATCGTCAGGGGCACAACCGCGAAATTCAGCAGGAGCGCGGTCCATTTGAAGCGCAGCGCTGCACGGAGGATCGGTTCATACAGCCAGGCGAAGACGCGCGATATGGGATTCCCGGACTCCGGCTTCAACCGACGACCGCGGATGAACATGGTCATCAGCACCGGCACCAGCGTGATCGACAGGAGCGAGGCGAGCACCATCGCCGAGGTCTTGGTAAACGCCAGCGGCCTGAACATCCGGCCTTCCTGCGCCTCGAGCAGGAACACCGGCACGAACGAGACGATGATGATGGTCAGTGAAAAGAAGATGGCTCTGGCGACCTGCTTCGCGGCACCGATAATCACGCGCGGCTGGTCCTCGAACGCGATCGGTTCATCCGGCTCCGAGACATGCCGGTATGCGTTTTCCACCATCACGATCGAGGCGTCGACCAGTACGCCGATGGCGAGTGCCAGGCCTCCGAGCGACATGATGTTGGAATTGACGTCGAGGTAGTACATCGGGATGAACGACGCCACGACGGCGATCGGCAGCGCGAGAATCGGCACGAGTGCCGAGCGGACGTGAAAGAGGAACACGAGGATGACGAGCGACACGACGATCGCTTCCTCGATCAGCGTGCGCCGGAGCGTCCCGATGGACTCGTTGATGAGACCTGATCGGTCGTACGTCGGCACGACCCGTACGCCCTCCGGCAACGAGCGCTGTACTTCCTGCAGCTTGGCCTTCACGCGGTCGATGACCCGGAGCGCGTTTTCACCGAACCGCATGACCACGATCCCGCCGACCACCTCGCCTTTGCCGTCCAGCTCCGCGACACCCCGCCGAATATCCGGTCCCACTTGAACGTCGGCGACGTCTCCAACTCGAACCGGCGTGCCTCGTGCGTTGGCGCCGAGCGACACGCCGGCAATGTCCTCGAGCGACGTGAGATAGCCCCGACCTCTAACCATGTACTCCCGGCCGGAAAACTCCAGCAGTCTTCCCTCGACCTCGTTATTGCTTGCGCGAATGGCGTGCACGACGTCTTTGATGGACTTGTCGTAGGCGGCGAGCTTGTTGGGATCCAGGTTTACCTGGTACTGCTTCACGAACCCGCCGATGCTGGCCACCTCCGCGACGCCGTCGACCGAGGCGAGCGCGTACCGCAGAAACCAGTCCTGCACCCCGCGGAGATCCGCGAGGTTGTGGTTGCCGGTCTCGTCAACCACCGCGTACTGGAAGACCCAGCCGACGCCGGTGGCATCCGGACCAATCGTCGGATTGCTACCCTCCGGCAATCGGCCCCGGATGCCCTGCAGATACTCGACCACACGACTGCGCGCCCAATAGATATCCGTACCGTCTTCGAAAATGACGTAGACGTACGAGATGCCGAAGTCCGTGAAGCCTCGAACCGTCCGCACGCGCGGCGCCGAGAGGAGAGCCGTGACGATGGGATACGTGATCTGGTCCTCGATGATGTCGGGACTCCGGCCCATCCACTCGGTCGAGACGATCACCTGCACATCGGAGATGTCCGGCACCGCGTCGAGCGGCGTCGCGGCCATCGCCCAGATGCCCCACAGCGTGAGCACCACGGTGCCGGTGAACACCAGGAACCGATTCCCCGCACACCAGTCGATGATTCGGCTGATCATGTCGTGCCTCTCGTCAGCAGCTCTCCTTCAAAACAAATCACCTCGAACGTGTTGTCGCCCGTCTTGGGCGGGCTCGGCTTGCTGGTGAGCCTGATGTCGACGGTCGGCGTCTGACCTGCCGCCGGCTGCTGCGCGGTTGCAGCGACGTGAAGCGGCGCGGCCATCGCGATCACGATCGCGAACGCGGCGCCGGCTGCCGCGAGACTGAACGTGCCCTTTCTGTCGACACTCTGCGTGTTGGCGTGCATCGTCGTCATCTCCTTTGCGTCCTGTGTCCTGTTATCTCGCCGCCACGGCGAGCTGCTTCCGCCCGAGTTGTTGTCCGCCCTTCACGACCGTAACCGTCACGTCCCATCGGCCGGCCATCATCACTTGCCCTGGCCCTCGATAGACACCGCCGCCGGCGTGTGGCAGCTTCGTCTCGTTCCGCATCGCCGGCATGTTCATCGTCGGCATCGCCGGCATGAACAGTTGGACCGACACCTCGGCATCGGTGACAGGTTGTCCGCTCGCGTCCTTCACGGCGACTTCGAAGACGCTCTCACCGGTCTTCGGCGGATCCGGTTGCGTGCGGAAGACGATGTCGAGCGCGGGACCGCCAGCCGCGGGGGCGCCTTGGGTGCCTTTCGCGGCCTCGTAGTTCTGCAGCCCCGCGCGCAGTTGACTTTCCGAATCCAGGAAGAACGTGGCGCCGGTCGCCACGTGTTCGCCCTCCTTCACGCCGTCCACGATCTCGACGCGGTCGCCGAGGTTCCTGCCGACCTTCACGGTTCGAGGCGTGAAGTAGCCGTCGCCCTGTGCCACGAACACGACCTTGTCGGTGCCAGAATCCAGGAGCGCATTCGCGGGCACCGTCAGGCCCATGGCGTCCCTGCCTTCGATCTCGACGTTCGCGTACATCCCTGGCTTCAAGCGGCCGCGCGGGTTTGCAAACTGAAACCGCACCTTGACGGTGCGCGTGTTCTCTTCTACGAAGGGGTAGATGTAGATCGCGCGCCCGTTAAACGACTCGCCCGGATACGCGTCGAGCGTAACCGTCGCGCGCTGCCCCACCCGCGCCAGCGCCATCTCCTGCTCGTACACGTCCGCTTCGACCCAGACAACCGAGAGGTTGGCGACCGTGTAGAGCATCTGCCCCGGCATGACGTGCATGCCCTGGAGCGCCTGCTTCTCGATGACAAAGCCCGAGACGGGCGAGCGAAACACGACGACGTCAGGCGCCTGGCGCTTCTCCTCGAGCACGCGGATCTCGTCTTCGGGGAGATTCCACAGCACGAGACGCCGCCGTGCCGATGCGACCAACTGCTCGGCGCGTTCACGCGCCTCGGCGATGACCGAGCCCTGCATCTGATCGCGCGTCTTCAACGCCAGGAGGTACTCCTGCTGTGTCGCCAGGAGGTCCGGACTGTACACAGTGAAGAGGGGCTGTCCCTTCTGAACGGGCTGTCCGGTGTAGTCGACATGGAGATCGCGAATCCAGCCCTCGAGTCGCAGGTTGATGTCGACAAGGCTCGTCTCGTCGTACCGGACGATGCCGACGGTGCGGAGCGTGTGCTGCATCGGCTCGCGCGTTGCGGGCACGGTTCTGACGCCGATCAACTGCTGGCGGCGAGAATCGATCGTGACGTCGCCTCGCGGCGTCGCGGCCGGCGTGCCGGCTGGGGTCGACGTTTGGCCCGGTTGCATCTCGGGCATCGGCTGCTGGCCCGGCGCATCACTGTGTGCCGCCGGTTTCTGGCCGCTTCGTGCGCGAATGGCGTACACGGCGGCAGCGACCACGAGCAGGACGATAGCGACGGCGGCGGATGCCAGTAGAACGCGTCTCATGTCACTGTCCTTCCTTGGCAATCACGGTGGCGGTCGTCCCGGCTGGCAGGTCGTCTCCAACGGCGCGTTCGAGATCTGCGACCGCCTGGGCGAAGTCGCTGAGCGCGCGGAAGTAGTTCAAGTTGACGTCGAGCAAGACGCGCTGGTTGTCGATCAGCGCTTGAAAGTCCACGCGACCGGTCTGGTACCCGACCCGCGACACCTCAAGCGTCTGTTGCGACTGCGGCAGAATCGTCGTGCGCAGCAGAGCAGCGCGGTCCTGCGCCGATTTGGCCCGCACGTACGCTTCCTGCACCGCCAGACGTACCATGTTTTCCATCGCTTGCGTCCGAGCCTTCGCCGCCTGAATGGCCGCCGTGTGTTCGGCCACGCGCGCGTCAATCTTGCCGCGCGACCACGGCGCCTTTGGCCACGTGATGCCGATGCGAGCGGTCCAGGCATCGGTCATTCGAGGCATCAGCATGTAGCCGCCCTGGACGGAGAAGTCCGGCTTGTAGTCGCCTCGAACGGACGCGAGCTCCGCTTCCGCGCGCTCGACTTCGACGTGGGCACGTTGCAATTCCGGCTGACGGTCGAGCGCGAGTCGCTGGAGGTCCGCCGTCGCCGGCAGCATCGTCTGCTCTTGCGGTTCGACGAGCGGGCCAATCGGCGTTTCTGGTGCGCGATTGAGGAGGACATTCAGGCGCGCCGTCGCAAGCTTCGCCTGCTCGTCGAACATGATGATGTCGGTGTGCCGTCTCGAAAGCTCCACGACGGGCTTGAGCACGTCCTGTTGTGAAATCCGTCCCGTGGTGTATTTCGCCTGGGAGACGTCGGCGATCTGACGTAACAGCTCGACGCTGTCCAGGTACACCGAGATCGCCTTGCGCGCGATGTACAGCGAGGCGTACGCCTGCTTGATCTGGTTGACCACGTCGCGTGCGCGGATGGCGATGTCGCTTTCCGCCAGCGTGATGTCCTTTTCGGCGACCGCGGCCCGAAGCTGGCGCTTGCCGCGGCCCGGCAGATCCTGCGTCACCATGAACATGTACATGTTCGTGTCCCCGGGATTGATCGAGTTGAACGGCCACTGCCAGACCTGCGCCTCGGCCATCGGCGCGTCGAGAAAGCGCTCTTGGGCCGGACGCTGCCGCACGACGCCAACCTGCGCGCGGAGTGCAATCAGCTCGGGGTTTTTCTCGAGCGCCTCCTGCAGTAGCTCGGCAAGCATGACGGGTGGTCCCGTCGGATGCGCCTCAGTGTGCGTAATGGCAGGCGGCTGCTGGCTCTGGTCCGATGTTGGGCGCGCCTGTGCTGCGCCTGCAACAGGCACAGAGAGACCAATCGACAGCAGAGACACGACGACCGTCGTACGCATGCGTAGTACCTTTCGCGTCTGAATTCGAGCTGCTCGGATCATGGGCACCAACACGTGTCATGGGTGCACGTACGCGCACCTTCGTTGCCCGCAGTACATGCGGGCAGACACACGACGAGTGTTAATGGCTAGACGAGGAAGACGGAAAGCAGGACGTGCTTGGGAACGTGCGCCGTGGGAATTGGTGAGACCGTCCGCCAGCCGTCGCTTAGCACGAGAGCAGGCACAGTCGCCGGCAGAGCGATTCCAGCTCCGAGAACTGCACTGGAGATTGCGGCGGCGAACGTCGGGCTCGATTGGCTGGAGGTTTCGTGTTCGGAGGATGCGCAGCAGTTGTCCGCTTGCGCCTGTGTGATGACGCGTTCCGATCCGGACCTCTGCGAGTCTCCTTTGTGCATGGGGCACGCACTGTCGGAGCAGCACGCCATGCGCGCTTCAGGTGTCGGCGCCCAGCCGGCGCAGACCACCCCACTGCCCCCCGAAATCAGAACGGCGAGCGCAAGCGCGAACAACCGCCTGCTGAGAGTCAGCACACCCTTAGGATGCAGGACCAGGCGCCGAGTGTCAAATCGCCTCTAGCCGGGGCTATGCCGGACTGAGCCGAAGAATTGCAGCCTAGCACGGCGGCCCTTGGCGCTTGAACAAGCCTTCGGCCGGCGCCATAATCGGCGCGTAACGGGCGGTCTAATCTGCGCTGTGTCAGGGGGGCGGGTCTGAGAGCGGGCAACACGGTTCGACAACCCCGACACCGACAACTTTTCGCCCATCGTGCAGCCGTCAGGGATCACCAGCTACTCGGATGGTGAGCCCTACCATTCTTTCTCGATGCTGGCGAACGTGTGCGAGGCGCTCGGTCTTCATGCCGAGCGGCTGGACGATCGGTCACATCCACGCGGAGAGTCAGTACTGGTGATCACAGCCCGGCGATGACAGACGCGTTGCGCTCCGTCTCCACGTTGATCCGCGCAGCGTACCAACGTCTGCGAGGCCGGCCGGCACGTGAAGCGTGGCGATCGATCCGCGCGTTCGCCGGCGAAGTGCGCCGGCGTGGCGTCAGATCGGCCGTCGCGCGGGTGCGCGCCGTCACGACTCCCGACGATCCGCCGCCGGTCTACGCGCGCTGGGTGGCCAGGCATTCGCCGACGGCGAAGGACCTGGCGCGCATGTCGGTGGACCAGGCAGACCTGCCCTACCGGCCTCGCCTGAGCATTATCACTCCCTGTTACAACACCGAAGCCAGATGGCTGCGTCCATTTTTCGAATCGGTGCGCCGCCAGGTCTATCCGAATTGGGAGCTGTGCATCGGCGATGATGCCTCAACCGACGAGGACACGAGATCGACACTGGGAGCGTATGCCGCCGAGTATGCGAACGACCCGCGTCTCAAAATCACTCGCCTGCCGGTGAACCGAGGCATTTCGGCCGCCTCGAACGCAGCACTCGCGCTGGCCACCGGCGACTTCGTGGTGATGATGGACTCAGACGACGAGCTTCCGCCCGACGCGCTGTACGAGGTCGCCCGCTATCTCAACGAGCACTCCGATGCCGACTTCATATACAGCGACGAGGACAAGTTGGATCTGGATGGACACCGGTGCGAGCCGTACTTCAAGCCAGACTGGTCGCCCGAGTTGTTCCTCTCGTACATGTACACGAACCACCTTATGGTCGTTCGCCGCAGCCTGGTCGAGGAGATTGGCGGATTCAAGGACGAGTACACCGGTTCCCAGGATTACGACCTCGTCCTCCAGGTCGTGTCCAGAACCTCTCATATTCACCACATTCCAAAAGTGCTGTACCACTGGCGCAAGATCCCCGGATCGGCCGCAGCGGAAGCCGGTGCGAAGCCCTATCCAGAGCAAGCGGGACGCCGCGCCATCGAGCATTATCTTTGCCGGCGTGGCGTGGACGCCGAGGTGCTGTCCGGTCCGGTGTCTGGTCTGTATCGGGTGCGACATCGAATTCTGGGGCAACCTCTCCTATCGATCATCATCCCGACGGCCGATCGCCGTGGCCAAATTGGCGAACGCTCCGTATCTCTTGTTCAACACGCGGTCCGCTGTATCCTGGAGAAAACAGACTACCGTCACTACGAGATCCTCGTAGCTGATGACGGACAGCTCTCGGATGCGACGCGCGAGTTTCTCGCCGGCGTACCGCACCGCCGCGTGGCGTCCCCGAGGGGCGGTCAATTCAACTTCTCGCGCACGATGAATGCAGCCGTTAGCCAGGCTCGTGGCGACCATCTGGTGTTTTTCAACGAGGACCTCGAGGTGATTGCTCCCGAGTGGCTCGGCGCGATGCTCGAGTACTCGCAACAGCCGGAGATCGGCGCGGTGGGCGCAAAGCTGCTGTTTCCTGACGGCCGGCTGCAGCACATCGGAATAGTGACCGGTGTCTGCGGCATCGCCGCGCACGGGTACCAGGGCCATCCAGGGGCATCATCCGGGTATGCCGGCAGCGCGATCGTGGCGCGGAATTACTCTGCCGTCAGCGGGGCGTGCATGATGACCAGGCGGGACGTGTTCGACGAGGCAGGAGGGCTGGATGAGCGCTTCCCCGCCGATTTCAACGATGTCGATTACTGCCTGCGTCTACGGCGCGCAGGCTATCGAATCGTGTACACCCCGTACGCACAGCTCTATCACCTCGAGTCGGGATCGCTTGGCTGGCGTGTGAGGACGTCCTCAGAGACGCACCTGATGAAGCAGCTCTGGGGCGAGGTCGTCGAACGCGATCCGTATTACAACCCGAATCTCTCCAAGGACTTCGCCGACTATCGCCTTCAATCGTAGGCTACGGAAACGCCGGCTTCCTGGCGTACTCCCGCAGCGTGATGCCCTGTTGGTCCCGCGCCGACAGAATCGGATCGGCCAGCGGCCAGACGATTCCGATCTCCGGGTCGTTCCACGCGATCGTGCCTTCAGCCGGCGGCGTATAGAACCCCGTCTGTTTGTACTGTACCTCGACGACTGCGGCGAGTGTCTGAAAGCCATGCGCAAACCCCGGCGGAACATAAATCTGCCGCTTGTTCTCGGCGGTCAACTCCACGCCGAACCAGCGGCCGAACGTCGGCGAGCTCACACGGAGATCGACAGCCACGTCGAAGATCGACCCGAGCGTACAGCGCACCAGTTTGCCCATCGGCGCGGTTCGGTCCTGGTAATGAAGACCGCGCAATACGCCCTGCCCGGAGCGCGAGTGCCCTTCCTGCACGAATCGCAGGCTCAATCCGGCCTCGGCGAAATCGCGCTCATGCCACGGCTCGATGAAGGAGCCGCGATCGTCCTTGAAATAATCAATGTCGATGATGACCAGTCCAGCCAGTGGCGTCTCGGTGAGTCGCAGCTTCATGCCAGCCCTTACCTCATCCCCTTCTGGCTGAGATAATCCGCCAGCGCTTCCGACCATGGCCGGAGCGGCGCGTTCAATCGCGTCGACGCGAGCGCCGAATAGGGCGGGCGTGGCGCACGCCGGTTTGCCGCAGCTGTTGACTGCGGCTCGAGCCGAACCTGTGTCTTGGTGAGTTCGAACGTTGCCTTGGCAAACTCATACCATGAACACTCGCCATCGTTCACGACGTGAAACAGCCCCGAGGCGTCGTCGTTCATGAGCCGGCGCACTGCGGCCGCCAGGTCGGTCGTGAACGTCGGCGAGAGCACCTGATCGTCGACGACGCGCACGACCTCCTGCGCTGACGCCAGGCGTAACATCAATTCCGGGAACGTCCATCCCTTACGACTGGTGGCGGTGCCATAGAGCCCTGACGACCGGATGACCAGGGCGCGAGGATCGCCATGCATGACGAGTTGCTCTCCGGCCACCTTCGAGATGCCGTAGACATTGAGCGGCTTGGGAGCGTCGGCCTCGGTATGTGGGTTGCGCCGGCCCCGCGGCTCGCCGCCAAACACGTAATCCGTCGAAAAAAACAGACTGCGTGCCCCGACGCTCGCCGCCGCCCGAGCCACGTTGAACGCGCCATACGCGTTGACCGCCAGCGCCAGATGCGGGTTCGCTTCGCAGTCGTCGACGCGGTGAAACGCCGTGGTGTTGATGACCCAGACGGGTTTGTGCGCTTGCGCAGCCTGAAGAACGGCGACTCCATCGGTCACGTCGAGATCCTGGTGAGTCAAGCCCACTGCCGCGCCGTCCACCACGCGCATCAAATCCTGCCCAAGCTGCCCCTGAGCCCCAATGACGAGGACCTTCATCGCGGGGGTTACTTGGCGAGCTCTGGCTGAAGCACGGATTGTTCCTTGAACCAGCGAATATTGAAGAATGCGGGATTGTCGTACGGCCGCTCGCCGAACTCCCCCGCTTCCAGGCCATCCCAAATCTCGAGCACCGCCTTCGTCGTCCCACGCTCGGCGCGGAACCCCAGCTGCTTCTCGATCTTGTCGGCGAGCACGTAGTAGCTGCGCCCGCCGCTCTCATTCGACCGATCGCGCTTGACGCTGATGGAAACGCCACGATGCTGCTCCAGGATCTCAGCCACCCAATGGGCCAGTTCCAGCGCGCGATAATTCTTGCGGAGCACGTTGAACCCCTGTGCTCGAACCTTCTCGATTGGCGCGGCCAGGCAGTAGAGGTAGGCGTCGACCGCGTCGCGAATGTGCAGCAGGGGGCGCCAGGCTTCGCCGCTTCCATGGACGGTCAGCTTGCGCGTGTGCCACGCGTGCAGCGTGAACGTGTTGACGACCAGGTCGAAACGCATGCGCGGCGCCCGCCCGAAGATGGTTCCCTTCCGGAGCAGCACCGGACAGAAGCGGGGCGCCTGCTCGGCGACACGAAGCAATTCGATCTCAGCCAGCCGCTTGGTCTTGCTGTAGTTCGCCGTCGGCGCCGCCAGCGAATCCTCACGTTTCGGCTGAACGTCGGCCTCCGTGCTCTGCGCGTTCGTGTGGTACACGGAGCAGGTCGACGCGAAAAGAAAACGCACGTCCATCGCTTCTCGCTCAGCCTTGCGCGCCACCAAGTCGGCGAGCGTGCGCGTGGCCTGCACGTTGGCCTCCGCGTTGAGCCCAGGCGCAAAATCGGCCGTCGGGTCGTTGGACAATCCGGCGAGGTGAATGACGGCTTGCACACCGTCAAGCCAGGCAGCCTCGAAGTGCCTGATATCCCCTACAATCAGCTCGAGCTTGTTGTGTTCCGGAGGCCGATGAGGGAACCAACACGTGTCGACCACTCGAACGGACTCTCCGAGCGCCAGCAGCTCCGGTACAAGGACGCTGCCGACGTAGCCCGCACCACCAGTGACGAGAATCATCGGGGCGAGATGTTAGCACAAGCGATCGAATTCATCGCCTTGACACAGCTCCTGTAGAAGACGCTCGCAATCATGAACGCAATCACGCTTGTCGCCTCGCGAATCGCGATTGCTGCCGTCGTGTTGGGATTGTTCGTTGCCTCGGTTTGGATCAGAATGAACCGGTGTACGGCACGCTCCGAGGTCACGACACTCGATCGCGCGAAGCTCGTCCGACTCACGTGAGTCAGTTGGCCGCGCGCGCCGCTCTCCACGGTGTGGTGCCGCTGCTCGCGCGAAGGGTTCCCTCGATCGCATTGCCGCGCACGACGCCCGAGTACTCCTGCGTGCCGGCCGTCAGTGTGAGCTGATCGCCGCGAAGTTTCCCCGTGACCGACGTCGACTGGCCTCCGGCTGTCAATGTTCCGGACACCATCTGATAATTCTGCGTCAGCCTCAGCTCGCCCTGCGGCAGCCGCCACGTGCCGTTGACGTTCGCCGGCACGACATACAACAGAACGGTGCACCAGTTCGAGCAGTCCTCGACCTGAACGGTCTCGTCGGGAGTCCAGTCCTCGATCGAAAACGTGTTCAAGACGATGCGCGAGCCCGGGCGCAGCTCGAGGAACTTCGACCGCAGCTGCACCAGGTTGCCGGGCAGCAGGAACAGCGCGAGAACGTTGGCCTTGGAGATGTCGGCCGTGTACATGTCGCCCTGGACGAACTGTGCATTGCCCGCCACGCCCGCTTCGGCGGCCGCACGCTGGGACAGCTCCACCATGTCCGGGTTGTATTCGACGCCGAGCGCCTGCGCACCGCGTTTGGCTGCCGCGATGATGTTGCGCCCGTCGCCGGAGCCCAGGTCCATGACGAAGTCCTGCGAGGTCACCTGTGCCAGATCGAGCATCTTCTCGACCGTCTCGGCCGGCGTCGGCACCCACACGACATCTTTGCCCGGCTGCCCAACCTCGGGCTGAAACGGTTTCTGCTGGGCGTCGCCGGAGCTCGCGGTGATCACGACGCCGAGGGTCAGGACCCACGTTCGCGAGCGGCGCAGAAGGTTCATCGTCACAGGTCCTCGTTTCACCGGGCGAGTCTTAGCAGCCCGTGTTGAAAGTCTGGCTGCATTCGACGGGCGATGCATCCCCTCCGGCTGCGTTGCTCCTCGCTCAAATACTCCCGGTATTCTCGGTCGTCGCGCCTTGCCGGCGGGGCGCCTCGCCCGTCTCGGTGCGACGCCAGACTTTCACCACGGGCTGCCAGGCTCTTGGCCCGTGTGGGGCGACATTTGCAAATCGTGATCTTACGCCATTCGCGGGGACACGACTCTTCGGCGTCTCCGCTACCGCGTGCTTCGGCCCTTCGTCACGAGCTTCTGCACACGCCAGTTGAGCAGCTCGCCGACCCAAATCTCGTCCTCGGAAGGGCAGGCGATGGCGTGAATCCAGGCAAACTCTCCGAGATTCTTGCCCCCACGTCCGTACACGCCGAGCACCTTGCCGTCGAGCGACACCTTGTACACTCGGCTCGGGTACAGATCGCCCACGAACAGGACCGGATTGGGTCCAGGCGTCATGCAGAGGGCGTCTGGGGCGCCGGGCGCAATGCTTCCCGTCGTGAGGTTGGTCGGCGCCGGCCCGATCGGTGACTTGAAGTCAGAGGGAACCGGAACGTCAATCGTGAACTGACGAATGAACTTCCCGGACGTGTCGAAGACTTGAATGCGGCGGTTGCCGCGATCGGCGACGAACACTTCGTCTCTCGGACCAACAGCGATTCCATGCGGCGTGTCGAACTGACCGGGACCGCTGCCGAGCGATCCCCAGCTCGCCACCCATTCACCGCGGGCATTCGCCTTGGCGACGCGAGAATTGATGTAGCCATCGCTGAAATACGAATTGCCCTGTGAGTCCCAGGCGACGTCGGTCGGCTGGTTGAAGTAACCGTCTCGATGCTGAGGCACTGGGTTACGAGGGTTGTTGTTGGGCGGCGGGGTCACCGCGACGCCGGCGCGGCTGAGCAGCCCGGTGAGCGTGACCGCCGTATCGGGTGGCATCTGATAATGCGACGCTTCACCTTTGCGTCCGAACACCCACACGACGCGTCCTTGCGGGTTGAGCTTCAGGATCATGTCCGAGCCCTTGTCCACGACCCAGATGTTGTCGTCCTGATCGATGCGCACGGCGTGGGCGTAAGACCAGGCATACAGGTTCTTGCCGATCTCACGGATGAACCTGCCGTTGGCATCGAACTCGAGAAGCTGCGCGGCCGTGGCCATGTAGGCCGGTCCGCTCGAGTTCCCGCGGGAGAACACGAACACGTGGCCCTTGGAATTGACCGCCACACCGCCGATCTCACCGAAATGCACGTCGTCTGGCATCGTGAGCGGATCGGGCACCGATTCGAAGGGCAGCTGAGGAACCGTCGACTGGGCCAGGATGGGAGCGGCCACCACAACCAGAACGAGCAACGACAGGCATAGACGTCTCACGGACACCTCCACGGTTCTGAATTATGGGCCAGTCTCAATCTGCCACGCGTCCGGGTCATCCGGCATCGCGCAGTCTCAGCAGGATGAGATGGCCGCCCTGACCGGTCGCGTTCATCAGCGCCCGCGTTCGTGGCGCTGCCGGAGGGGAAAGCCTGTTCTCATAGGGACCAAGAATGTTATTATTGTCCTATTATACACCATTATGACGTATAAAGTCATAATTACATGGGTTGGCTAAGTCCCTTTTTCTGTGTGTGATAGCCACGCTTACGCCGGGCGGCGCCTTCGTTGCTGGTGATAGGTCGAGATCTTTGTGGCAGTTTCACTGACCCGCGCAGTATTTCCGGCCTCTCGCCCGAACGACGCTCGGCTGGGACCAAACAAACCAGAACGTCTTGGGCAGATCCTTCTGCAGCACTCTCTGATTACCTCGGCGCAGCTGACCAAAGCGCTCGACCGCCATCGACGCACGCGCACGCCCCTCGGACAAGTGCTCGTGGACATGGGGTTTGTGACCCCGGACCTCATTCTTGAAACCCTGAGCGCCCAAGTCGGCTTTCCGTCGACTCGGGTAAACGCCTACACGGTCGATCCCCGCGCGGCCAGCGTGCTCCCGGAAAAAGTCGCCCGGCAACACTTCGCTTTTCCGCTCATCAAGGTCGGCAACACCTTGATGCTCGCCGTTTCTGGCCCAAAGGATTTCAAAGCGCTGGACGACCTGCGGTTTGCCGCCGGATGCCGGATTCAACTGATCCTGGCCCTGGAAGAGGAGATTGAGGCGGCTCTCGACCGGTACTACGGAGAGGTCACGTGGATGCCGCAGGAGACCTCCTCGCCTGTCGATGCCGTAGTGCTCGAGGCGGCCACTGTTCAGGTGCCGGTCACCAATGAGGAAGTCGAGCGGTCGGCGATTCACATCGTGGAGAGCTTGATCGCTCGGGCGGTCGGCGATGGCGCGAGCGACATTCACATCGAACCGATGGCCAGCGGCACTCGCGTGCGGTTCCGAGTGGACGGCGCGATCACCCAGATGGCCGGATTACCGGGTGACTCAGCGCCCGCCGTCACCAGCCGAATCAAGGTCCTTGCCGGAATGGACATCGCGGAACATCGGCAGCCACAGGACGGACGATTCAGCGCGACCATTGGGAACCGTCATCTGGATCTGCGAACCTCCACCTACCCGGGGATGTATGGAGAGAAGGTCGTATTGCGCCTGCTCGATCAGTCGGCGCTGCGGCTCCAGCTCGACAGCTTGGGCCTGCATGCGGACATTCTGGGGCAGTTCCGCGAGGTCACGCACCATAACGAAGGCATCATCCTCATTACCGGACCGACTGGAAGCGGCAAGACGTCGACGTTGTACGCGGCGCTGAGCGAAATCGTCGAGACCGGCAAGAACATCATGACGGTCGAAGATCCGGTCGAGTACTCGATTCCGGGAATCACCCAAGGGCAGACCAACAACAGAGCCGGATTCACGTTTGCAAAGGGGCTGCGCGCAATCCTGCGACAGGATCCGGACGTGATCATGGTCGGCGAAATCCGCGATTCGGAAACCCTGGAGACAGCCATTGAGGCCTCGCTGACCGGACATCTGGTGCTGTCGACCGCGCATACCAACAGTGCGATCAGCACCATCACGCGCTTTCAAGAAATGGGCACCGAGGCGTATGTCCTCGCCTCGAGCGTCATCAGCATTCTTTCGCAGCGTCTGGTCCGCCGCATCTGTGCCACCTGCAAGAAGGCCGTCGCCGCGCCACCCGGCGCACAAGAGCTGTTCGGCGATGCGGCGCCGACCGTCCTCTATCGCGGCGCGGGCTGCAAAGATTGCCGGGGAACCGGCTTCAGGGGACGGACCGGGATCTATGAGATGGTTCGGATGAACGACGAGCTCCGCCAGCTGATCATCGAACATGCTCCAGAAATCAAGATGCTCGAAGCCGCGCGGCGCAGTGGCATGCGCTCGCTGCGCGAGGAATGCCTCGTGAAGGTCGCCGCTGGAGACACCACGATCGAAGAAGCGGTGCGCATCACGCACGAGCGAAGCTGACGGCTGGAAGCTCCGAAGGCGAGGAAGCGCCCAACTTCGTCGAGGGCGGCGACCAGGTTCACCTGTTGCTCCCCGATGTGATCATGCCAGGGATGACCCCCACAAACCTGGCCGCCGCCGGCTCGAGCGGGTGTAGCATCGGCCCCGTGAGGAGCGTGTGAGGCCCTATGTCCAAGTCAATCGCACGGTCGATGTGGCTCGTGGCACTACTACTCGTTCAAGGAGGAACGGCGCAGGCGCAGCCCGGACACCTCGATATCTATTGGGTTGACGTCGAGGGCGGCGCCGCCACGCTGGTGGTGTCGCCGTCCGGGGAATCCCTGCTGTACGACGCTGGCTGGGAGGTCGGCGACAGGGACGCGAAGCGGATCGCAAATCTCGAGGAGACAGCCGACTGCAAGGGCCAGTGGATCCGCGCGTCGGTCCGGCAGGACGGAACGTTCACGATCACAAACAGCCGGAACGGGTTCAGCAAGTCGTACACGGCTCGCTAGGTTCGCCCACGCGTCGATGCGCTACCACGCGATTGTCATCGGCGGGGGGCACAACGGCCTGACGGCCGCGGCCTACCTGGCTCGCGCGGGCCGGCGCGTGCTCGTGCTCGAGCGGCGCCACCTCGTCGGGGGCGCGGCGGTGACCGAAGAGGTGTTCCCCGGGTTCCACTTCTCGGTGTGCTCGTACGTGGTCTCGCTCCTCAGACCGGAGATCATCCGCGAGCTGGATCTGCCCCGGCACGGCCTCGAGATTCTTCCGCTCGACGGCACGTTCACGCCCATGCCGGACGGCGACTATCTCTGGCGCGTGAACGACCACGCGAAGACGCGTCGCGAGATCGCGCGGCACTCGCGGCTCGATGCCGACGCGTACGACGAGTACGGCAAGGCGATGGTCGACATCGCGCGCGCCGTGAAGCCGATTCTCGGCATGACGCCGCCAGATCCGCTGTCGCTCCATCCACGGGAGCTCGGCAAGCTCTTGTTCCTCGGCAATCGATTCCGCGGCCTCACCGAAACCGATCGAGTCAACCAGCTGCAGCTGATGACCATGAGCGCGGTGGATTTCCTCGATCAATGGTTCGAGACCGACGTGCTCAAAGCCACCATGTCGGCGTCCGGCATCATCGGCACGTTTCTCGGCGTGCGGTCGCCGGGGACGGCCTACGTGCTGCTGCACCACTACATGGGGGAGATCGACGGCGCGTTTCGCTCCTGGGGCTTCGCGCGCGGGGGCACGGGCGCCATCTCGAACGCCATCGCGAGTGCGGCGCGCGAGGCCGGCGCCGAGATCCGCACCGAGACCGCGGTGGCCCGCATCACGACCGCCCACGGCCATGCCACGGGCGTGGCTCTGGCGAACGGCGACGAGATCGAGGCGGATCTCGTCGTGTCGAGCGTGGATCCGAGACTCACGTTCTTGCGCTTCCTCGATGAGAAGGAGCTTCCCGGTGAGTTTCTGGACGATGTGCGGAGGTACAGGTTTCGAGGATCGTCGGGAAAGGTGAACCTCGCGCTCGACGCGCTGCCCGACTTCCGGTGTCTGCCGGGGCCTGGCGCCCACCTGCGCGGCGCGATCTCGATTTCTCCGAGCGTGGAGTACATGGAACGCGCGTACGACCAGGCGAAATACGGTGAGTTCTCGCGCCGGCCGTACATCGACATGGTCATCCCGACGCTCACCGACCCATCGGTGGCGCCGCCAGGCAAGCACATTCTGTCGTGCTTCGTGCAGTACGCGCCCTACCTGCTTCGTTCGGGCACCTGGGACGAGCAGCGCGAGGCGTTCGGCGACGCGGTGGTCGACACGGTGGCCGAGCACGCGCCGAACATCCGCAACATCATTCGCCATCGTCAGGTGCTGACGCCGCTCGATCTCGAGCGCGAGTTCGGGCTGAGCGAGGGCAACATCTTTCAGGGGGAGCTCACGCTCGAGCAGCTGTTTTTTCTGCGTCCGGCGCCTGGCTGGGCGCAGTACACGACGCCCATCCGGCACCTGTGGATGTGCGGATCGGCTGCGCACCCGGGTGGCGGCATCATGGGCGCGCCTGGGCGGAACGCGGCCAGACGCATACTGGGACAATCATGATCGTTCTGCGTTCTACGTGCTTCGTGCGACGTTCTCTTTCGTTCGGCGTTCGGCGTTCGCCGTTCGCCGTTCGCCGTTCAGTGATCGCGACAACCTTTGAGGTATTTCAGTAGCTTCGTGGACACTTGCAGCGATCGTTCCGCCAGAGATCGAGCTCGGGACGTCTGGTCGCGCGTGAAGTGATGGCGGTCCACGCCGTCCTGAATGGAAACTTGAGTTTCCATCGTCGACGCGATCGCGATTTCCATGAACTGGGCAAACGGTGCTGGCCTGAAGCGTCCGAAGCCCTCGGCGATGTTACGAGGCGCGGAAGCCGCCGCTTCGCGCAGCTGACTGCAGAATTTGAAATCTTTAGACGCGGTCTGTGTGGCAAGAAGTGCGTACACTTCTCGCTTCAGTTCGTCGGCACGCTGATACGCCTCGAGGTCTTCGAATCGCTTGGCGGTCATGACTCGGCAGCTAGCAAGAACCAGGCCGAACGTCGAACGTCGAACGCCGGACGTAGAACGTAGAACGAATGAGAACGACGCACGTAGAACGGAGCACGTAGAACGGCCGTGGCGAAGCGAGACGTCGTCGTGGTTGGTGGCGGTCACAACGGGCTCGTGTGTGCGGCCTTCCTGGCGAAGGGCGGCCTCGAGCCGCTTGTCCTCGAGCGTGCGGAGCGCGTGGGCGGCTGCGCGCAGACAACGGAGATCGCACCGGGCTTTCGGGTGTCCACGCTCGCGCACCGGGCGGCGATCGATCCGGCCATCGTGCGTGCGCTCGATCTCGAGCGCCACGGCCTTCGTCCGATTCGGCCTGCGGCGCTGGCGTCGGCGCCGTCCTCGGACGGACGAGCGCTGACGCTTTGGACCGATGCGGCCCGTGCGGCGCGCGACGTCGCGGCGTTTTCCGCCCGGGACGCGGAGCGGTTTCCGGAGTTCCTGAGGAGCGTGGCCGCGGTCAGCGGTGTGCTTCGCGGCGTGCTTTCGGCGGTTCCGCCATCGATCGATCGGCCCGGCGCCGGCGATCTCCTGCACCTGGTCAGGACCGGCCGCCGGTTCCGCGCGCTCGGCCGCGCCGACGCGTACCGCCTGCTTCGATGGCTGCCGATGTCGGTCGGGGACTTCACGCGCGAGTGGTTCGACAGCGAGCCGCTGTGTGCGACGGTGGCCGCGGGCGGCGTGCTCGGGTCGCTGCTCGGGCCGCGATCGGCCGGGAGCGCGGCGATCCTGCTCCTGCTGGCCGCGGGCAACGGGCAACCGGTGGCGCCCGGCTTCGGCGTCGTCGGCGGCATGGGCGCGCTCGCCGACGCGCTGGCGAGCGCGGCGCGCGAAGCCGGCGCCGAGATCCGGACCGGCGCCGAGGTGCGTCAGATCATCGTCCGCGACGGCGTCGCGTCGGGCGTCGTCTTGAGCACGGGCGAGGAAATCATCTCGCCGCTGGTGGTGTCGAACGCGGATCCGCGGCGCACGCTCCTTGGGCTCGTGGATCCGATTCATCTGTCCCCGGAATTCCTGCGCCGCGTGCGGCACATCCGGATGCGCGGCGCGCTCGCGAAGGTCAACTACGCCGTGTCGTCGTTGCCCGCCTTCACCGGTCTGGCGGCGATGGGTCCGGACGAACGGCGCGCGGCGATGTCGGGGTGCATCCGGCTTGGTCCCTCCCTCGACGCCATGGAGCGGGCGTTCGACGCCGCGAAGTACGGCGGTTTGTCGGACGAGCCATGGGTCGAGCTCACGATTCCGTCGATTGGCGATTCCACGCTCGCGCCCGACGGCCAGCACGTCGCGTCTGCGTACGTCCAGTTCGCCCCGTATCAGCTGCGCGGCACCACGTGGGATGCCGAGCGCGACCGGCTCGGCGACGTGGCCACGCGGACGATCGCGCGATACGCGCCGGGCTTCGAGCGTTCACTCGTTGCGCGGCAGGTCATCACGCCGCTCGATCTCGAGCGCGTCCACGGCCTGACGGGCGGACACATATTTCACGGCGAGCTTGCGCTCGATCAGCTGTTCGTCGCCCGGCCGTTGGCGGGATGGTCGCGCTACGAGACGCCGATTCGCCACTTATATCTTTGTGGCGCCGGCACACATCCGGGGACCGGTCTCGACGGACGATCGGGGCGGCTGGCGGCGAAGGAAATCCTGAGGCGGACGTGAAACGAAGGGGTGGTTACACCGACGCCACCGCCCACTCCCCGCGGCGCATGAGCGGCTCGACCGTTCCATTCCTGCCGACGCCATCCACGTCGAGCTCGCCCGACCCAATCATGAAGTCGACATGGACGGCGCTGCGGTTGCCGCCCGCGCCCTCGAACTGGGCGTCGTCCATGGCATCGCCCCCGCTGATCGTGAACTTGTAGGCGGCGCCCAGCGCGACGTGGCTCGCCGCGTTTTCGTCGAACAGGGTGTTGTAGAACAGCAGTCCTGACTGCGACACGGGCGAGCTGTGCGGAACGAGCGCCACTTCGCCGAGCCGCGCGGCGCCCTCGTCGGTGTCGACGAGCTGGCGCAGCACGGATTCACCCCGCTCGGCGGCCAGAGAGACGACGCGGCCGCGCTCGAAGCGGAGGCCAAAGCCCTCGATGAGCGTGCCGCCGTAGCTCAACGGCTTGGTCGAGCGGACCGTGCCTTCGACCACCTCCCTGTGCGCGATCGTGAAGACCTCTTCGGTCGGAAGATTCGCCGTGAATGGCTCGCCGGCGCGGCTTGCCGTGCGCCCGCTGACCCAGACGTGGCCGGCCGGCAGCCCGAGGGTCAGATCGGTGCCCGGCCCCGAATACTTGAGCGTCGTGTACTGCTTCGCGTTCAAGTACGCCGCGCGCGCGGCGAGACTCTCGAGATGAACGTTCCACGCCGCGATCGGGTCCGGTCGATCGAGCCGGCACAGCCTGCTGATTTCGTCCCAGAGGCGCGCCATCCGCGCGTCTGGTGGAAGCGCCGGAAACATCTTCGCGGCCCAGCCCGCCGCCGGCGCCGCCACGACCGCCCAGTTCGTCCGGTTGGACGAAATCAGCTCTCTGAACGGCCGCACGGCGAACGATACCGCCTGCTGCAAGGCGCCGACGTCTTCGGGCGGCTCGTGCTCGAGCAGATCGGGATCGTTGGCGTAGATCGAGAGCATCGCGTGTCCGGCGTCGACGTGTTCGACGAGCGCCTTCGGCAGCCACGTCGAGTACTGTGTCAGGGTCTCGCGCCTGGCGCTCGCAAACCTGGTGAGCTGCATCGGCTCGTCTCCCCAGATCGCCTCGACGAGCGGCGCGCCCGCCTGGTACGCGCTTGCCGCGACGTGGCGCACGAGCGGCGCCGCCTCGAGCGACACACCGCCGTTTGCGAGCGGGCCGATGATGAGCAGCCGCTGGCCTGGCTGGAGGTTCAGACCGACCTTGACCGTCAGGTCGGCGTAGGAGGCGTAGGACTCGTTGCGCGTCACGGAACCGGCGTCGCGACGGGCTTGCCCTTCTCGATGACGTAGGTGGCCAGTACTTTGGCCAGTGTGGCACCGGTGTTCCTGGCGTTGTGCACCGTCCCGGCCGGAATGATGAAGACGTCGCCGGCCTTTTTCATGGCGCCGGGCTTGCCTTGTATTTCCAGCGTGACCGTGCCTTCGAGAATGTAGGCGATTTCCTCTCCCGGATGGGTGTGCTTGCCGGCTTCCGCGCCCGGCTGGATTTCAGCCAGCACCTGTACGACCTCTCGCCCCGGCGCCGACAGGTCACCCTGTTGCAGGACCGTACGCTTGAAGCCGGTCTGCTGCGCGCCAAGAGCGATCACGGCCGCCATCGCCGCGACGATCGCTATCCCCCCCACTCGATCGTTTCGTTTCATGCCTGCGCTCCTCAATGAAAGGCGAAAGTTCAGAGTTCAGATTCGGGCTTCAGCGTGAATTCTGGGCTCTTCAATCTGAAGTCTGAATCTGAAGTCTGAACTCTGAAATCTCACTATGGAATGAAGGTGAACTTCGCCTGCCCGGTGACCGCCGGACCCCAGCCGAGCAGCGATGCGCCGCGGGGCCGCTCGCGTGTGCTGATGCGCACGTAGTAATCACGGTTCGGATCGAGCCTCGAGGTGGCGTAGAGCGGCACACTCTTCAGCGTCGTGAGCCACTTGTGCGCTTGCGCTTCGTCGGTGGTGACGCTGGTTTCGGCGACGCGGCCGTCGATGGTCTTCGTCAGCCGATGCTGCCGTGTGAGGTTGTCGTACTGATCCGAGATCGCGATGACCGATGTGGCGATGGTTCGATCCACCCACGCCGGCACGACGATCCTGAGATCGATGTTGTAGGTGAACGTCGTGCGAAGTCCGCTCGCGATGACTTCGCGGACCTCGGCGACATCCACATCGTTCAATTCGACCGAGACCAGGACTTGGCCCTCGTGCACCGTCGGCACGATCCGAAGCGTTTCGGCCGCGCGTAGGATGGCGGCTGCCGCGACGAGCGCGACGGCCGCGGCCGACCAGAGAAAAAGACGACGATTCATCGAGTGCACCCTCACAGCCTGATTACCACCGCCATGTTGGCTCGCCAGAAAGACAGCCGCTCGAGGCCGACGCCAAGCGGGTCGACCTTGCCGCGGAAGCTCCTGAAGTATCGCAGCTCCCAGCTGAGTCCCGTCCGATTCGACAACGCGCCGCCGAGCCCGCCGCCGAGATCGAACGCTGGCCGCGTCATGTCCACAGGCACCGCGTCGCCGAGCGAGTCCACGGCGTGTGCGCGCATCACGCCGAGCCCGCCGACGAAATAGGGCCGCAGCGAGTACTCGGTCGCGCGCCGTGGCAACCCCACGATCACATTGCCGGTGAACGTCGTCACGCGGCTGCTCGACACCAGGGTTCCATCACCGGTCTGAAAAAACCCTGGCGCGTGCCCGACGTCCGCCTCAATCCCCACAATGTCGCCCAGCAGCCCGCCGCTGACGCCGAGGACGAGGTTCGGCTTGCCTACGGCCAGGTCCGGATCGTTCAGCGTCGTGCCCCCTCCAAAGGTCACCCCCGCAAACGGCCGAATTTGCCACTCCGTGGCGCCCAGCGCCGGCGGGGGCGCAACGAGCGCCGCCGCCAGCAGGCCGAACGCCGCCCGACACTCGGGCTTCCTACCGCGCGAACGTACCAAGGATCAGCCGTCCAAACGGCGACACCGTGAGATCGCCCGACGCCAGCGAGGACGGCTTGGCCAGCCCAGTACTGTTGGCGAGCAGGACCACCGTCAGCTCGCGCGCGGGAAGCGTCACGACCAGAGACGACGACCCGTTCTCGCCTGCGCCGAACTGCCACACGATAGGCGCGCCGTTGTAATTCTGTACGAACCAGCCATACCCGTGCGGCAGCCGGCCCCTGCCGCCGAGCGGCGCCTCCCAGGCCCCGGTCAGTGTGGCGAGCCGCACGATCGCGCCCTTTCTCAACGCCAGGTCGAACCGCGCGATGTCCCGAACCGTGGAAATCATGCCCGACCCCGGCGTCAAGGTCGTCGCCGTGTACTGCGTGGGCGAAGGGCGTCCCTGTCCATCAACCGCGTATGGAGTGGCGAGGCGTCTGAGCGTGCGCGTGTAGCGCTCGACCGCTTCGGCGGTCGGTATGCCTTCGGCCGGCGGCACCAGGCTCACGATATCCGGGCCGGGCACCGAATCAAAGAGCGCCAGCCGCTCGAGCATGTTCGCGAGCGTCTTTCTGAACGAGCCGCCTTCGCATGCCCTGACCGCGGGCCACAGGGGCTCGAGGCGCTCGGGGCGGTAGCTGAACACGAGCCCGTCCGGCGAGTCCGACACGTGCGCCAGGAGTTGTCCGAGCGTCGCGTCCGCGTCGGGACTGTTCGCCTTGAACTTGCCGACGCGGTCGTCGAGCGAAAGGCGCCCTTCCTCGACGCAGCGCAGGACCATCGCGGCCGTGAAGATCTGCGTGACGCCGTCGACGTGAAACGGCGTGTCGGGCCGGGCCGCGACCAACGAGTTGAGATCCTGCCGTCCGAACCCGCGCTCCCAGAGAATGTCGCTCGTCCCGACGATCGCAGCCGCCATTCCCGGAATGCCCGTCTGCACGCGGAGCGACTCGAGATAGTCGCCGAACCGGTCGAGCACGAAATCGTCGCCGCGCAGGCTCACGCCCAGGAGCAGCGACAGGGCGACGGTCGTTGTCAGACACGCACGGCGCATCGTCGGTTTATCCCTACTTCTTCGCCGCCGCGGCCGCTTCCGCCTCGAGGAGGCGGGCGCCTTTCAGCACGCCGCTGAGCGCGTAGTTGCCCTCGTGGCAGGCGTACTCGTACATCGGCTCGCTGCTGGCGACCCACGGATATTCCCCGGTCCACGCACGATCCCACGTCGACGCGTCCTCGACGGTGAACCGGTAGAGCAGGTTCCCGTCGGCGGTTCGTGTGAAGCGCTCGACCACGCGCAGGTTCTCACCAGATCCGCGGAACTGCGTCTTGCCGGTGAAGTTGGTCGTCTCGACCACCAGCGTGTCGCCTTCCCAGCGGCCCACCGAGTCGCCCATCCATTTTTTGATGTGCGCGGGCGGATGGGTGCCGCCGATGCGAACGATGCGCGCGTCGTGGACCATCTCGTTCAGGATCATCACGGTGTCGCGCGTCTGGACTATTTGTTTAAGGTTGTTATAGAAATAGTTGGGCAGCGTCGGCGGTCCCGACGTCGAGCTGAATCCCAGCAGACAGCGCTCGGCGAGCGGACGAGCTTCGGGGCCGTCGTAGGCGCCGGCTGGTCCAGCGGCCGCGCCTTCGGCGGCATCGGGGCTCACCTGGCGGGCCAGGAACGCCGCGTTTCGCTGGCGCGCGTCGGCCTTCATCGCAGGAACGCGGCCGTCAATCGGATCCACGACGAGCGACGTCCGCTTCTGGCCGTCCACTTCAACGACCCGATCCCCGGGGTTGATCCAAATGAGGTTGTAGCCCCCGACTACGCCGCCGCCCGCTCTGAAGAGGCCTTCGAGGAACGATTTGGTCGGCGACCGGTCGCCGCCAACCGGCGGGGCCTGCCTGTCGGGACTGCTGGGCTCGAGGTCTTTGGCGTTTCGCTGCCGCTCGTACTGCTCGAGCGCCGAGGCTTCTTCGTCGGTCAACACCAGCCTGTTGCCGATGGCGGCAGGTCGCTCCACGGGCGTAATCGTGGCGACGTTGTAAATGCCCTGGAGGTCCGGCCGGCCGTCAGCCGTGCGGGGGCCGCTGGACGCCTTGGCGGCGCCTGGGGTCTGGGCCATGAGCGACCACGAGGCCATCCAAGCCACTGCCGCCCCGGCGGCGAGGGATCCAATACGGCTCAGCAGTCGATCACGCATGGGGCCAATCTCCGCCCCATAGTGTAGCGTGAGTTTTCACTTCAGGCTGCGTTCTTCGGCGGCCGGTAGTGGCCCGATCGACCGGGACCGATCCGGATCGGCGATGCCCACGGTGATCGTCATTGGCGCCCTGGCCGTCGTGTTTGCGGTTTACGGCCTCCTGGCGCGGGCCCTTACATGATCTCCCCGTCTCGAGCCGGGAGTACGGAGATCGTGCGCACGCGCGTTGTGATGACCGGCAGATCGTCAGCCGCCAGTTCCATCTGAAACCCGGCGTAGACGCCGTGCAGCTTGAGGAAGCCGCCGCCAAGCGAGCTGCCGGCCACGTGCGCCGGGGTGAAGTTGGGAAAGAACGACCCGCCGCGGACCATGACCGACGCGGTGTGGGGCACCGTGACGATGATCTCGTAGGTGCTGTTGCGGGTGCGGACGATGAGCCGATCGTGCGGCGCCAGATTGGGGAGTTGCACCCCATGGCTCCAGTCGTGCGCCGTCCAGGTGTCGAGCGTGGCGGCGGCTGGCACCCGCGCCGGCGATCCAGAAAGCGTCGTGTTCATCGAGCCTGCTCACCCACTGCGGTGACTCCATGCCAAGGATAACCCGTCTCGCCCCCTCGCGTCACGCAGGAGTCATCCAGCCCTCATCGACGCTGATTTGCCACCATTCGCCTCACATCCGGTGGCGCTCACCCCAGTCGGAGGGAGCCACCCCTCTCTGTGGCACGACCACCACCGAGCGGCCCCTCGGCTGTCGGGAGAAACCGCGCGGGCGCGTCGTCCAGCGTGCAGTTCAGGTCGCGGAATCCCCTTGCCGCGCACCGCGAGATCACCGCAGAAGTCATCGGAGGGTGGATCGACGTTGGAAAGGCAGACATCGGCCAGCTGCAATGGCGATGGAGGTTGCCGGATATTTCGAACTGGATGCCGACAAAGCCCGCGCGATCGCGGCACAGGTCGGGAAGCCCGTCTCGAAGTGGCGCGGCGAAGCCGCGCGGCAGGGTCTCACGAAGCCGGAAATCGACCGCATGGCGTCAGCCTTCGAACATCGCGATCTGGAGATGGCGCGCAAGGTATAGCGCCTCGCCGCCCGCGCCGGAAACACAGGCTGTTCATGACCCGGTTTTGCTAGTAACCTGTGCTCACCCGGAAGACGCAAACGCCGTCAACAGACCAAACAATTCACGAGGAGAATTCCATGAAGGCGAAAACCATCTTGCTGGCCGGCATGGCCGCCGCCATGCTGACCGGGATGTCGGCCAGCGCCCAGCAACCGGTGCCGCCCGTCAATGCGATGCTGCCGGAAATGCCGAAACAGACCACCCGCACCGGCAAGCACGTCAACCGCGTGATCGACATGTGGCTCAAGGGCCAGCCCGTCTATTACGCGCAGATCAGCGGCGGCGGCTATGAGAAGGGCAAGGAGATGGCGGCCACCAAGGCCGACTACATCACCTATGAAATGGAGCACGGCCCGCTCGACTTCAAGGAACTGCAGGAATTCATGCGCGGCCTGGTGGAAGCCGGCACGACCCGCACCGGCCACAAGACCCCGGCTGTGATCGTCACCTTGCCCATTTCCGGCACCACCGACGCCTTGCGCGCCAATGCCTGGATGATCCAGCAGGCCCTGGCCGCCGGCGTGCACGGCATCCTGCTGTGCAACGCCGAAAGCGCGGAAGCCGCCCGCCTGATGATCGAAGCCGCGCGCTATCCTTTCGCCCCGCGCGTCGAGGGCCTGGCTCAGGGCACCCGGGGCAACGGCTCGCAGGGCTACGCTTCGCGGATGTGGGGCGTGACCGCGCAGGAATATATGCGCATCGCCGATCCCTGGCCGATGAACCCGGATGGCGAATTGCTGTTCGGCCTGAAGATCGAGAATCCGCGCGCTGACGCCAATGTCGAGACCTCGGTCCGCGTGCCCGGTATCGCCTTCGCGGAATGGGGTCCGGGCGATCATGGCTTCTACATCATGGGCCGCCCCGGCACCTATCAGGGCGGCGGCGAAGCGTCACCCCAGATGGCGGCCGTTCGGCGCCGTGTTCTCGATGCCACGAAGGCGGCGGGGATCAAGTTCCTCAATGCCTGCAACGAGAACACCGTGATCGACCAGATCAAGGACGGTGCGATGATATGCACGGGCGGGGACTCGCCGGCCGCGGACAAAGGCCGCGCCTTTACCAAGCGCACCGATCCCTGGTAAATCTGACACGAACAGGCCCCGCGCGCGCAAACGCGTGGGGGGAGCTTCCTTCTTAGCAGACGTTGGAGAGCATCTTCTCGACGTCCTGATCCGACAGCTTGCTGCCCTCGATGCGCGTCGACGACCCGATGCTCTCGATCGTGGCCACACGCCGCAAGGCGGACAAACGCTCCGGCGCCAGCGTGCTCAGCGCGCGCCAGGCACCTTTGAACTCGTCGAGCTCTGCGATGATGTCGAGCATCTCGGGCTCGATGACCAGGGCCTTGGTGTGAAGGGTGTCCGCCATAAATTCAGCCATATCCAGCTATAAATTCAGATTCCTTCATAGCTGGTATCCAGCCATAAATCCAGCCATATCCGGCCATATATAAGGTGAGCTGTCAGGGCCAGAGAGGTGACAGGATTCTGCTCCTCCGCAGGCACCACGCGCGAACTTTAGGGCTTGAGAATCATAAAGTGGTAGTTCATAATTCTCACCAATGTTCATCCATCGGGCGCTCACCGACGAGTTACTGAAGGCGGCCCGGTCGTTTGCCGCGGTGATTGTCACCGGACCACGCCGGTCCGGCAAAACCACCCTCCTGCGGCGCGTCTTTCCGAAGGCTTCTTACCACCTCCTCGAAGATCCCGACACCGTGGCCCGGCTGCGCGCCGATCCGCGCTCATTCTTGGAGGAGGTTCGGCTTCCGGTGATCCTCGACGAAATCCAGAACGTGCCGGAGATCCTCAACTACGTACGCGCCCGAATCGACCAGGCGCCGAGAAAGACGGGACAGTGGCTGCTGACGGGCTCGCAGGAGGCGCCGTTGATGGAGGGCGTCACCGAATCCATGGCCGGTCGTGCCGCTGTCCTCCAACTCCTGCCCTTCTCATCGGTGGAACACCCGAAAGTCTCCGTCGTGCGAGGCGGCTTCCCGGAAGTGATCGCACGTCCGTCGGCCGCGTCGCTGTGGTTCCGGTCGTACATCCAAACGTATCTCGAGCGGGATGTGCGGGCGATCAGCGACATTCGCGATCTGGCGACGTTCCGCCGCTTTCTCTCGCTTGTCGCCAGTCGCTGCGGACAGATGCTGAACAAAACGGACCTCGCGGCACCGCTCGGCGTGTCGGTCCCCACCATCTCGCAATGGCTGAGCATCCTCGAAACGACCGCACAGATCCTGCTGGTCCCGCCGTTCTACGAGAACTTCGGCAAACGGCTCGTCAAATCGCCGAAACTGCACTTCGTCGACTCCGGGCTCGCGTGCCATCTGCTCAACATCAATTCCGAGCGCGAACTCAGCCGCTCGCCCTTTCTCGGGCCGCTCTTCGAAGGGTTCGTCGCGTCGGAGATCGTCAAACACCAGCTCAATCAGGGTCGCCGCAAGGAGGTCTACTACTTCAGAGATCATCAGGGACTCGAGATCGACTTGGTGGTCCCCACCAGCGATCGCGTGCTGACCCTCATTGAGGCCAAAGCCTCACGGACGGTCACGCCCGCGATGGCCGATCCGCTCGTACGCCTGAGACACGCCGTCAGTCGGTACGACGTGACGAGCCTCGTCGTGCACCGCGGCACCTCCGGCGACGCGGCGCTCGCCGCCGTCCGGCCAGGTGTCAAAGCCGTCCCCGTCGATCGGTTCCTTTCAGCCCTGGCCACGCCTGTGCGGCGTCGAGCGCACCGCGCGCGTTGATCGCCAGAGCGCAGCAATGCGCACGCACCTCGCGAGCCTGATCGCTCACGCGACGCCGCCTCGTTGCCGGACGTGTTCCGGCAAAGTACATCGCCAAACGTGCCCGATGGGATTTTTGGTACCGTTGGGGGCGCGCCACTTTGCGGGAACTTGCGGGAGCGACCGACAGTCATCGAAAAAGCAGCCCACTCGCCTCGGTGCTCAAAACGTGGGTTAAACTGATTGGATGGTCGTCTTCAGTAACAACGCCCGACAATTCGGGACGAAGTACGGTGGGCGCCGCCGGAGCCGTGGGCGCAACGGACTCGCGGACACCAACGGCTCGTTCCGGCCGCACGCCGCAACGAGCAGTGCTAGACAAACGGCGAGAACGACGAGGGCACGGTGCATGAGGCGCTCCCTTCTTTCCGTCGAGATCGTCCCGATCATGGCTCGATGGTCAGGTGGAAGCGTTCCGTCGCAGCCAGCGTTTGCGGCGCGCCGTTGCGCGGCCCCACGCCCACAAGCACCGTGTCCAGCCTTCCCGGAACGTCGAGAACAAGCTCCGATTCGCCCGCACCCGCGCCGTGCGAAGTGGCACCCGAGTAGTACTCACCCGCCCAGAGGTCGAGTGGCGTCGATCCGACCCAGCGGAGACGCAGCCTGCTCCCCCCTGAAACGCGGGCCGAACCGCGATCTCCTTGCAAGGTGCGCAGAAATATGTCTCCTTTCCTTCCCAGAAGGAGTCCTCATGCTCCGACGAGTAGGTGAGATCGTCGGCGGAGATCACGCTCGACACACCAGACGCCACAGACGAGAGCGGCGATGTAAATCGTCCCCGAGGCAGGATCGACGGCCACCGGTGCTTCGACTGCAGGCGGGCTGGGGCCGATGCTCTGCCAGCCAAGCGCGGGCGTCGGACGGCGGTTGGCGACAGCCTCACCGCTGTTCTCGGTGATCGCGAAGAACGACGCCAGCGCAAGCGTTCCAACGATTCGGTGAGCTTTCATGAGATTCCCTCCAGCGTCGAGCGGGAAGCGCGACGCATTTTTCGCCATCCTAGAGTGGCAACCGGCCAGAGCGTGACGACGGTAGTGGCGGCGCAGGTGCGACGGTCCAGAAATCTGGTCGCGACGATATTCACGACAATGCAGATGCCGCGTACCGCAGCGTGATGTGTCCGCCCGCATCGGTGACGTAGTCGCCCACGGAGACGCCGCGGTCGACGGATCTCGGACGGAGGGTGGCGCCTCATGTCTGTGCCCTTCCGGTCGGCCCGCGACCACCAGGCTCCATTGATCGGAGCCCCCACGGCGCTGTTCAGCTCGCGGCTTTACTTCAGTGGTGAGGCACCCGATCTCGGCGCTCCGTACGATGTCGGCGACGGCGGTCGGCGTTTCTTGATTCTCGAGACGTCGCGTGATGTCGTGGAACCGCTGACTATCGTGCTGAACTGGTCAAGACTACTTGACTCGATGGTGTCGCGTTAAGACGGTCGATGCTGCCGGCCGCTCGCGCGGCGCGCGTGGACGTCATGCAGGCGCTGCGATCGGAATCGCGGCCTTCGACCCGGCGGAAGGTGACGGCCGGGGGCGCGGCCTACTCATGGCCGCGGTTCGATGTGTTCGGATCCTATGTGGCCTTCGTCGCCGGGACCGAGGCCCACGCCGGACGGGTCTTCACCGTCGGGATCAGCTGGCCGTTCGAGCGCGCGCGCACCCCGTAAAAGGATTATGAGGCCCGGCAGCGGGTTGGCCCCAGGAACCATGACGCCAGAACACGCCTGATGACGACCGGATCGGTTGGCTTAAATTAACGTCACCGCCCTCGACCCCGCCAGGTTCCCGCTCGTCTCGACGACCCACGTCCAACCCCCGGACGGTCTGCTGTCTTCGCTTGCCTTCGGACGGCGCGCGCCGGCGCCGCTTGAGAACGCGGCCAGCGTCAGTGCGGCACAGCCGCGCCCAGCGGAACAGCATGCTGTCACGCCCGCGCCAACGGCCCGCCGCTTCGCCGCCGCGCCCCGTCCTCATGTCCTTTCGCCCGGTGATGGTGGGTTCCTCTGGTTGCGAAGGAACCACACATCACGGTTCCGAGGAGGACAGAATGGCTACGACAGCAACGACCACCGCGAACCTGACCGTCAAGATCACCATGGGTCAGGGTCCAAATCACCAAGAGCGGCGCCGGTCCAATGACCGGGGTCGTGAGCGTCTTGGAAAAAGCGAGACGTACTCGTCAGATAGGCGCTGGGAAGACGAACGTGAGTGAACCGTTGCTGACGTGTCGAAAATCAGTTGGACGCCATCGAAACCAGACTCGTGAAACTGGTCTGGGACTGAGCTCGGAGGACAACCTGCGGACTGTCCGAGCGGTGGCCGGCATGGAGACGGCGTGAGCCCAGTGCAGGCGCGTGTGCGGAACGTGGGAACCTTTCCCCCGGGCGGTGTTGGCCGCGATTCGTGGTCGGTTCGAGCAGTGCGGTCTGGCGCTTCATCCGACGAAGACGCGGATTGTCTACTGCAAGGACGACATCCGGCCCGGTCAGTAGGAACACGTCTCGTTCGACTTTCTGGGTTTCACCTTCCAACCTCGACGCGCGCAGAATCGCTGGGGGAAGAATTTCTCCGCCTTCCTGCCGGCGATGAGCACCAAGGCCGCCAAACACATTCGGCGCACCATCCGCGAATGGCGGCTGGCGTCTACCAAGAATCACTACGCCTTGGAGGACTTGCCTCGAATCGTGGACCCGGTGGTGCGTGGGTGGATGAACTACTACGGCCGGTACTACCGGACGCGGTGTGTCCTGACGCTCCAGCATCTCAACGAGGCGCTGGCCGCCTGGGTGCGACGGAAGCACAAGCGGTTTCGCTATCGGCGACGGGCGTCGCGGTACTGGCTGCGATGGGGGCCGGAAAAACGGGGGAGGGGATGGGGTGGAGAGAGCCTGGAAAGCCTGGGCCTCACTTGACCAAATACTTGACCAGTTGACCACGTACGGCTGTCATAAATCTCCGTAAATTGTTGGTGCGGAAGAGGGGATTCGAACCCCTACGGTATTGCTACCGCCAGCCCCTCAAGCTGGTGCGTCTGCCAGTTTCGCCACTTCCGCGTTCGCAGGGTGATTGGACTGTTTACTTGGGCGACGTGCCGTCCGTGCCGGTGGTGACTTGACAACACTTGACAACAGGCCGTTACCCGAAGCTCACGGCCAGTATAGAACAACGCGTCTACTTTCGCAGGGTTGGTCCCAGAACACGGGCGACAGCCCGGCACCATCGCCTGCACCGCGACCCGCCTCAGAGGAGGCGATTCGCATCGTGGAAACCTACGCGAGGACCCTGAGCTCCGCCTTCCTGGCTCGGAAGTTGATGCCAACCGTACCGAACTCTGCCGCACTCGACTGGTGGGGCGCCCCAGCAAACACGTCCGCGCGCCATGTGATGGCGAAGTCCGTGAACCCGGCCTCCCCGACCAGCGCGTCAAGCTCTGCTTCCAGCAGAGCACCGGCGATTCAACCCGTCCACAGATCAATCTTCTGCTTCGCCGCAGCGGGCACCTCCTTCTGCACGAGGATGTCCGCGATCTGGAGGCAGCCGCCCGGCCTCAGCACGCGCGCCATTTCGCGAAGGGCGGTTCGCTTGTCCGGCATCAAGTTGAGGACGCCGTTAGAGATGACCACGTCGGCCCAGCCGTCCTGCACGGGCAGTGCTTCGCCGTAACCTTCGCGAAACTCCACGTTGGTGAGCCCGGCTTCGGCGGCGGCGGTGCGGGCCTTCTCGAGCATGGAGGGTGTCATGTCCACGCCCACTACCTGGCCACCGGGCCCCACCATGCGTGCCGCAATGAGACTGTCGATACCAGCGCCGGCCCCAACGTCCACCACCCGCTTGCCGGGCTGCAACGGACTCAGAGAAAACGGATTGCCGGTGCCGGCAAACGATTCGATGGACGCCTCGGGCACTCCCTCCAGCCACTCGTCCGCGTAGCCGAGGAGCGCAGCCAAGGGGCGTCCGGTGTGAAAGTGAAATCCACGGTGCGGGTCGCGCGCCACGACGTCGTACTCGTCACGGATGGCGCTGCGCAGCACGTCACGATCGAGCTGTGGGGGCGTGAAGGTCGACATGGTATCCAATCTTACACTGGCTTGTGGCGCGGCAGAGCGGCCCTGGTGCTAGAACCAGTGATGCAGCCACCACTGCTCGAACGCGACCTTGCCCCAGTGCCACAGACGCCCGGGCCGACGCATCCGGACCTGCGGATCCGGCTCGGCGTAAAAGCGGCCGGTGGCGAAACCGGCCTTACCGTCGCCGAGCTCGATCCAGCAGGAGCCGTTCCCATCGAACGACGCTCGAGGCTGATGCCCACGGACCTCGGACGCGATCTGTGCAGCGACCACCTTGGCCTCGGCGTGGGCGAAGACGCCTGCCTTCGGGAGCATCTTGCCGTTGGGCAGCCGGA
>MEKT01000195.1 GCA_001767435.1 Acidobacteria bacterium RIFCSPLOWO2_02_FULL_65_29
TGTCGAAGTAATCGCGGGCTGCGCCCGGCCGCCGTCGTGGCCGTCGTGTTGGCGGCCATTCTCGGTGTCGAAGTAATCGCGGGCTGCGCCCGGCCGCCGTCGTGGCCGTCGTGTTGGCGGCCATTCTCGGGGGCTGCCGCGCCACCTCCCAGCCCCTCATACAGCAGTTTTCAGAAATGTGCAGCGCAGGTCTTCAGACCTGCACGCCCGCCGCCTCAGGCAGGACTAAAGTCCTGCACTACACGGCGGTGAAAAGCGCTCGAGCGGCGCCAACAAGACCAGGCCGGATCATCGCGCCAGCCGCCGCCCGGAATCTCGCCGGATCCCAGGCAAGGTCGATGCCCGCGGCGCCCGACGCACTGCTCCGACTCCAACAGCGGATTGACGCGACGCTGGCAACGCCGGCGCTCGACCATGCGACATGGGGCATCGTCGTACGGTCGCTGGCAACCGGAGAGGCCCTGTATTCGTTGAACCCGCGACGGCTGCTCATGCCCGCGTCGAACATGAAGATCGTGACGCTGGCCGCGGCCGCGGAGCGCCTCGGATGGACCTTCTCGTTCGAGACGCGGCTGGTCGCCGCCGGCGTCGTCGAGGCCGGCGTGCTGCACGGTGATCTCATCGTCGTCGGCGGCGGCGATCCGAGCCTCGACGACTGGGATGGAGACGCCGCGCGTGTGTTCGCCGCTTGGGCGAGCACCATCAGGGCGAGCGGCATCACGGCGATCGACGGCCGCGTCATCGGCGACGATAGCCTCATCGACGACAACTGGCTCGGATCCGGCTGGCAGTGGGACGACCTGGATCGGAGCTACGCGGCAGGGATTGCCGCGCTGCAGTTCAACGAGAATACGGTCAAGGTGACGATCGCGCCTGGCGCGGCCGAAGGCGCGCCCGCACGCGCGACGCTGGGGCAGCCGCACAGCGGCCTCCGCCTGCGGAATCTCGTCACGACGAACGCCCCGGCCGTGGCCGCGGCCATCGAGACGCGCCGCCTGGCCGGCAGCCCGCTGCTCGAACTGCGCGGGACCGTGCCGCTTGACAGCGCTCCCACCTCGTTCAACGCGGCCGTCTACAACCCCACGCTTTATTTCGTGTCGGCGCTGCGCGCCGCCCTCATCGCCAGCGGCATCGAGGTGCGCGGTGAGGCGGTTGACATCGATGACCTGGCCGCGCCGCCGTCGAGCGACGCCGGCACGCTCCTGCTGAGTCACTACTCGCCGGCGCTCCCCGCGCTGGCGATGACGATGATGAGGCTCAGCCAGAACCTGTTCGCGGAGGCGTTTCTGCACGCGACGGGCACGAGTCAGGCACGGCTGGTACTCGAGGGCTGGGGGATTCCACCCGAGGACGCGCTGATCGCCGATGGATCGGGGTTGTCGCGCTACAACGTGGTCACACCGGAAGCACTGGTGACGATCCTCACGCGCGTCGCCGCCGACCAGCGGCTGCGCCAGCCGTTCGTGGCCACGCTGCCGATTGCCGGTGGCGATGGATCGCTGGAGGACCGGATGAAGGGCACGCGGGCCGAAGGCAACGCACGGGCGAAGACCGGGTCGTTTTCGAACGCGCGAGCGCTGTCGGGCTACGTACAGACGGCCGACGGCGAGCCGATCGTGTTTTCAATTATCGCGAACAACTACGGCGTGCCGTCGAGCCTCGTCGAACAAGCCACAGACGCCATCGTGGTTCAGCTGGCGCAGTTCAGCCGCTGAGGGCGACGCGTGCCTCGGCGAGAATGACGTTCGCAGGAGCGTCGAGGCCGCCACCCTGCGCCAGGTCAGGCTTCCCGCCTCCCCTTCCCCCGAACTTCGCCGTCAGACGCGCGAGTACGTCCTGGGAAGCGACGCCCACGTCGGCTGACCGCGCCACGACGACGAGCGCGGGCCGCGCGGTCGAAGCGAGCACGGCGATGAACCCATCGCGCGAGACGATCGCGGTGGCCATCGCCTTCAGCGTGCCCGCATCCGCGTCGATCGCCGCCATCGCCAGCCGCCCGCGCGGCGTCGATTCCGCCGCGTCTGCCAGCTCCGCTGCACGATAACGCGCCAAATCGGCGTGAAGCACGGAAAGGGCGCGGCGCTGCTCTTGGCTCGCGGTCTGAAGGTGTTCGATGGCGCCGGGCAGTTCGGCGCCCGTCACCGACAGGAGCTTCGCGCTCGCGTCCGTCGCGTCGCGCAGCAGACGCAGACGGCCGAGCGCTCGGCGTCCGCACTGAAACTCCAGGCGCTGTCCGCCCTTGAAGCGCTCCCACGAGGTCACCGCGATGACGCCGATCTCGCCGGTGCGTGCCACGTGCGTCCCGCCGCAGGCCGACAGGTCGAAGCCCTCGACGTCGATCAGGCGCAGCCTGCCCCCTCGAACAGGCTCCTTCCGCAACGGAAGGGACGCGGCTTCCTCGGCGCTGACGAATCGGACCGAGACCGGCCGGTTGCTCCAGACGACGCGGTTCGCTTCGTCTTCGGCGGCCGTGAGCTCGCGGGACGTCATCTCGCGCGCCAGATCGATGGTGGACGAGTCGACGCCCAAATGAAAGCTCACCGTGCGCACCTGGAAGAGACGGTCGAAGGCCGCAGACAGCACGTGCTGGCCCGTGTGCTGCTGCATGTGGTCGAAGCGCCGCTGCCAGTCGATCGCGCCGTGGACATGCGCGCCCGGCTGTAGGAGGGCCGGGGCCTCGCCCACCACATGGACGACGTCGCCTTCGGCATCCTCCACCACGTCGACGACGCGATAACCGCCAAGCGCGCCCGTATCGAAGGGCTGACCGCCGGACGTGGGATAGAAGAAGGTCCGATCGAGGCGGACGAGCGCACGGCCGCCCTGACGATCGACCCCGACAATCGTCGCGTCGAATTCCGCGCTATACGGATCCGCGTAGTACAGCCTGTCTGTCATTGATGTCGGTGCCGTCGGTTTCGGCGGCGGCCAGCTCGAAGAAGAACGTCGCGCCGCCCCAGTCGTTGCCCCGATAGCCGATAGTCCCGCCGTAGGCGTCGATGATCCCGTAGCTCACTGACAGGCCGAGACCCGTGCCCTTCCCGACCGGTTTCGTCGTGAAGAATGGCTGAAAGAGCTTGGCCTCGTCTTCCGGTTTCACGCCAGGACCGTTGTCGAGTACTTCGAGGCTCACTTTCTTGCCGGCGTCTGACAACCGAATCAGAATCCGCCCCGTCGAGCCCGAGGCGTCAATCGACTGCTGAGCGTTGATCACGAAATTGAGCGTGACCTGCTCGATCTCGGTGGCATTGGCATACACCTTCCGCACGGTCGTCGCCTGAACCTCGAGCGCGATGTTGGCATCCTCGAGATCGCGTCTGCGAAGCTGAACGACTTCCTTGATCACGTCTGCCAGATCGACGATGGAGGGCGGCCTCGAGTGCTGGGTGCTGAAGCGCGACAGATTGCGAATGATTTCGCGCGCACGCCCGGCCTGGGTTTTGAGGAACTGAATCTCGTCGAGCGCCTGCGGGCTCATGCCGGCCTGCCGCTCGAGTAGCTCCGCGGTACCGAGGATGCCTTGCAGCGGGTTGTTCACTTCGTGGGCGACGCCCGACACGAGCAGACCCACGGCGGCGAGCCGTTCCTGGCGCACGACCTGGCGCTGCAGCGACTGCAGGACCTCGTTCAGCTTGCGCTCCTGCGCCATCTGGCGATTGAGCGCGTCGCGAGTGTCGCGAAGGCTGACCGCCATCGTGATGAAGGTGTCCTGAAGCTGCGCAAACTCGAGGTTGGGCGTTGGCGCCCGGTGGAGCGGTGACAAGTCGCCGTCGGCGATGCGCTGCGCCGCGCTTCGCAGCCGATTCAAGTGCATCGTCGTCTGCCAGACGATGATCAGGCCAAGGAGAACCATGGCGGTAATCATGGCGGTGGCGATCGCCAGATTGCGTGCCCAGACCGGCAGGATCCGCGCGAGCAGCACCGCGCGCGGGATGCCGACGCTCACCGTCCACGCACCCTGCATGGCAGCGACATCGCCGTAAAAGCGCTGGGCGCCATCGAGGCCCGTCCGAAGTGAGGTCACCGGCGGCGCGCCGGGTGTGACGGGCGGCGTGCCGCTTTTCTGGCCGATGAACTTGTCAGCCTCGGCGCTTCTCGCGATCACGACACCCTCGCGATCGACGACCGAAATCACGGACCCTTCCGGCAGCGGAACGCTCGCAAACACGGTCTGGAGCCTGACGAGATCGACGCCGAGCACGAGCACGCCGACGGCGGCGGCGTCGTGTTCGTCGCGAATGGGATACACGAGCGCCACGACAGACTTTCCGCTGAAGGGGCTCGTCTCGAAGTCGGTGACGTATGGCTGTTTTGTGTGAATGACGTCGGGGATGAACGGCCACTCCACGCGGTCGAACCCCGGCGGCAGCGGCCTGCCGGCGCCAAGCACACGGCCATCGGGCGACAGCAGGATCAAATTGGTGACGAGCGGCCGGCTGTCGAGGAGATCGACGAAGAGGCGGTTGGCCTTCTCGCCGTCAAGCGAAACGACGACGGGGTGCCGCGCCACGGCCGACGCCATGGCGTCGAGACCTGCGAGGTAGCTGTCGAGCTGCGCGGCCGCGGTGGCGGCTACGCCGGCCGCCTGTTCCTTGACCACCGCCTGTTGCTCGAGGCGCGTGGCGTTGGCTGCCCACGCGATCGCCGCGGCGAGCGGCACGGCCAGCACGAGCGTGGCCGCCATCAACTGCTGTCGAATCGGCTGCCGATAGAGAAACTGCAAGATGAATCGGATTCTAACGCAGGAGCAGCGGGTCGGGGACGCCGGCCTCGGCGAAACCCTTTGCACGGAGGACGCAGCTGTCGCACCTGTCGCACGGCGCGCCGGACGCCGTGGGGTCGTAGCAGCTGTGCGTCAGCGCGTAGTCGAGGCCGAGATCGAGGCCCCGCCGGATGATCGCCGCTTTCGTGAGCGCGATGAGCGGTGTATGCACACGGAATGTTGCGCCTTCGACGCCCGCTTTGGTGGCCAATCGTGCGAGCGATTCGAACGCACCGATGAAAGCCGGCCGGCAGTCGGGGTAGCCCGAGTAATCGAGCGCGTTCACGCCGATCACGATATCGCGCGCGTCGAGCGCCTCGGCCCAGCCGAGCGCGAGCGCGAGGAAGATTGTGTTGCGAGCCGGCACGTAGGTTGACGGGATATCGACTGCCGACAGGTCGCGATCGCGAGGAACGGGCGTGTCCGACGTCAAGGCCGATCCGCCAATGCCTCGCAGGTCGAGACCGATCTCGAGATGCTTCTGGACGCCCAGCGCAGAAGCGATTCTCCGCGCCGCCTCGATTTCGCATGCGTGCCGCTGGCCGTAATGGACGGTCAACGCGTTCAGGGAAAAACCCTCGGATCTGGCAATCGCGGCGGCTGTGTAGGAATCCAATCCGCCGCTCATGAGCACGACCGCTTGCATCGGCTGATCGGATGATCGGGTAATCGGGTAATTGGTCACTGACGGCCCAATCCAGTAATCATTGACCAGATTACCAAACTACCCAATGACCCGATGTGACGGTCGTTACACGCCCCGGGTGTCGGGCGCCCAGATCAGCTTGTGTACCTGCAGTTGCAAGCGAGCGGGCAGGCGATCCGCGAGCATCCACTCGGACAACACGCGCGGATCGAGGACACCGTGGACCGGCGACATCAGCACCGCCGCGCACGTGCCGGGCAGCTGAAACTTCGTGATGACGTCTCTGGCAAACTCGTAGTCGGCACGGTCCTGAACCACGAACTTGACCTCGTCGTGCGGCGCGAGCGCTTCGAGGTTGTTCCACTCGTTCTTGCCCGCCTCGCCGCTCGCCGGGCATTTCACGTCGACGATCTTCACGACCTCTTTCGGCACACGCCCAATCGGCCGGTGGCCGCCCGTCTCGAGCATCACCGTGCGCCCGCGGGCCAGAAGCGCGTCCATGAGCGGGTACACGTCGTCCTGGATCAGCGGTTCGCCGCCCGTGATCTCGACAAGCGGGCACTGGTAGCGTTCGACTTCGGCGATGACGTCCTCGAGCGACCATTTCTGTCCCTCGAAGAAGGCGTACTCCGTGTCGCACCACGAGCACCGAAGGTCGCAGCCCGTGAGGCGCACGAACACACACGGCCTTCCGGCACGCGTCGATTCACCCTGAATCGAGTAGAAGATTTCGTTGACCGTCAGCATTCAGAATACTGACATTTCAGATTTCTGCCCTTTGCCCTTTGCGATATTGGCGATCTCGGATGTCGGCTTCCCCATTATTCTACCGTCATGTCGAATATCCGGGTCGGCACCTCCGGCTGGCATTACCCGACCGGCAGGGGAACGTGGGACGGAATCTTCTATCCGCCAAAACGCGGGCGGGGAAAAACGTTCGACGAGCTGGCCTACTACGCGGAGCA
>MEKT01000196.1 GCA_001767435.1 Acidobacteria bacterium RIFCSPLOWO2_02_FULL_65_29
TTTGTCTTGTTTCAGAGGTCCGCCCACCGAACCATTGAAGTCGTACATCTTGAGGATGGATCCGCTCGAGGTCAGCCCGAGGGCCCTCAACTCCGGCGTGAAGTTGTTCCCCTGCCACGACTCGTGGTTACGTGGCCCTCGTTCTGCCGCACGCAGCCTTCCACCTGGCCGCCATCGCCGCCCGGTCGAGCTTCGTGCCCCGCAGGTAGACGTCGGCGATCTTGCGCGTATTCGTGATGTTGTCCAAGGGATTGGCATCGAGCACGAGGAAGTCCGCGCTCTTCCCGACGGCCAGCGTCCCCAGTTGATCGTCCACGCCAAGGAGCTTGGCCGCGTCGCTCGTGGCCGCGACAATCGCCTCACGAGGCGTCATGCCGACCCAGTTCACGAACGCCTCGAGCTCCATGTGGCTTCCCCAGCCCAGCGGCCGAGTCCCGCCCGCATCGTGGCTTCCGAGCGCCATCCGCACGCCCGCTTTGCGGAGCGCCGCGATGTTCTCGCCGGTCAGGTTCCCGGTCGGCGTCGGCACCCGTTTGCTCTTCACAAATGACTGGCCCCAGCTCTCGAGATGCGCGTCGCACTTGACGGCGCGGAGCAGCGGGTCGTCGAGCCACTTGGGCCTCTCGCCAGGCGCCCGAGGCGCGCTGCCACCCTGCCCGGCCGGCGTGATGACGGGAATGACCCAGAAATTCGGCCGGGCCTTGAGCAGCGCCAGCAGCTCCGCGTCAACCGCCACGTCCTGAATCGGATGCGTCTGGATATCGAGTCCCGCTCGGATCATCGCTTTAGTGTCGGCCAGCGTCTTGACGTGGGCAATCGTCTTCATCCCGAGCCTGTGCGCCTCTTCGATCGCCGCCGTATAGCTGTCCTGACTCAGAACGAATGGGCCTTTCTCTCCGGGGATCTGGTAGCCGCCTCGGTCTTCGAGCCACAGCTTGGCGAACTTGATCCCCTGCGCATGCAGCTCACGCACGGCCAGCCTGGCCTGCAACGGTTTGAAGATGGGGTACGGCGCGCTGCTTCGCGGGTTGCCGGTCCCCTCCCAGGCCAACCCCCGTCCGATCGTGTAGTACCGAGCCCCAGTGAAAGAGTCCCGCTGCGACTCGGCGCGCAGGTCGACGAAACTCGCGGGGTTATCGGCATAACGGACGTCGAACATTCCCGGATTGTCGTTCCCGAGACTGTGCGTGAGCGCGTGTCCCGTGTACGCAAAGCGCTCCAGATGGTCGATGACGTTCGCGCGCGTGAAGTTCTTCTCGTCCTCGTCGTTGGCCGTGGTGTCTTCGTATCCGATGTGGCTGTGCAGATCAACCAGCGCCGGCATCACCGTCTTGCCGCTCAGGTTGACGCGGGTCGCGCCTGCCGGCGCTTGAACTTCGCCAGAACGCCCGATGCTCGTAATTCGGTTCCCCTGTACGACGAAGGCGGCGTTGTCGATTGTCGTCGTGCCGTCTCCGACGATCACCCGAGCACCCTCGAACAGGATTGCCGCGCGCGCCGCGGGTGCCTGACCTGCTGTCTGAGCGGCGGTCGGAGAGCAGGCCGCCGTCGAAACCGCGCAGGCCACCGAGAGCAGCCAGAAACACCCGGATTTCAGCAACCGCATACAACCTCCTCAAGGCGAAAATTTCCCCGGTGAGCCCGTGCCGCGCGGGCTCGGGAGCGGCCCGATGGTGAGCATGAACTCGTAGCGATTTCTCGCCGCCGCAATCTCAGCGCGCATGGATGATGCCGCGCCTCAGCGCAACGTCGATGGCGGCCGTTCGGTCCGGCACGTCGAGCTTGGCGAGGATGTTCTTGACGTGTGTCTGCACGGTTTCCTCGGAGATGCCAAACGACGCGGCGACTTCCCGGTTGCGCATCCCCTTTCTGACGAGCTCGAGCACCTGCACCTCACGGGGCGTCAGCGCCGGCCGGCCCGCTCGCTCGGCGAGCTGGGTTCTCATGGCGGGACTGATCTCGGGATGCCCACCGGCGTGCACCTCACGCACCACGCGCACGAGGTCCTCGAGCGCTGTATCCTTCAGCAGGTATGTCGCCGCGCCGGCATCGAGCGCGCGGTACACGTCCTCGTCGCCGCTCGACATGGTCAGCACGACGACGCGCGCACGCGGATCCTCGCGACGGATCGCGCGAATGGCCTCGGCGCCGCTCATCGATCCGAGCTGCAGGTCCATCAGCGTGATGTCCGGCCGCCGCTCCTTGAAGAGGGCAATCGCTTCCTCGCCGGTCGCGGCAGCTCCGACCACGACCATGTCGGGCTCCCGGCCGATGATGA
Organism: Acidobacteria bacterium RIFCSPLOWO2_02_FULL_65_29; assembly: GCA_001767435.1. Classification (GTDB taxonomy): domain Bacteria; phylum Acidobacteriota; class Vicinamibacteria; order Vicinamibacterales; family CAVVIG01; genus 2-02-FULL-65-29. The sequence goes on from MEKT01000196.1 coordinate 2,279, forward strand.
GCGCGATCCCTTCACGGACGATCCGATGATCGTCCACACACATGACGCGAATCCGGCTGTCGGGTACGCCGGCCCTGGACGCGGGCCTATCCATGCGGCGCCTCGACCTCGACCAGCGTGCCCTGCCCAGGACGGCTCTCGAGCCGCAGCCGGCCTCCCAGCGACTCGGCGCGCTCCTGCATGCTCGCGAGACCGTAGTGCCCGTTCTTGCAAACGATCGCCGGGTCGAAGCCGATACCGTCGTCCTTCACTCGAAGTGCGACGCCGCTCTCGGTGTACACCAGCTCCATTCGAATCGTGGACGCCCGTGCGTGGCGAACGGCGTTCGACACGGCCTCACGTCCGATGCGGAGTAGCTGCTCCTCGACGTCGTGACACAAGGGGCGGGCCGATCCAATCGTTTCGAACACGAAGGTATCGGGCGTGGACGCGGTCGCGCGCTCGCCGATCTCGCGCAGCGCCTCGACGAGGCCACGACTCTCCAGCCGGGGTGAGCGCAGGTTCCAGATCGACTGCCGCGCCTCGCGGATGTCCCCTTCGACGTCGTCCCGCATGTGCCCGAACTGTCCCGCCAAGTGCGGGGCCGCCGCGCGAATGTCTCTCGACATGGCGTCGCATTGCAGCGCCACGCCGAAGAGGCTCTGCAGCAGCGTGTCGTGGATCTCCCGACTCACGCGCACACGCTCGCCGAGCAGCAGCGAGAACTCCTTGCGAACTCGGCGCAGGTGAAGGCGCCACACGCCCCCAACCGCCAGCGCCGCTGCCACGGCGCAGGCGAGGATGAACCCGCTCGTCTGGTAGAACATCGGCTGAATGGTGAACGCCCAGGTGGCGCCTGGCTCGTCCCACGCTCCGTCGTTGCGGCTCGACACGACGTGAAACCGGTACGACCTGGGCGACAGATTGGTGTAGAACGCCTGGCGGCGCGTCCCCGCGTCAATCCAGTCCGGGTCGAATCCCTCGAGACGGTATCTGAAATGCGTCTTGAGGGGCGCGGCGAAATTGAGGGCCGTGTATTCGATCTCGAGCCTCGTCGTCCCCGACGGAAACGCCATGTCGGGCGCGGCCGCGTGCCGGCGATCGTCCGCAACGACGCCCTCGATGCGAGCCGGCATCGGCGCCGCCGGCGACTCGCGGAACTCGTTCGGGTCGATCACCGTGATGCCGCGGCCGGCGACAAACCACAGCCGACCGTCCTTCGCGGCGACGGCGCTCCGATTACCGAACCAGCGCGGGGTCCCGGCAAACCCGTCGAACTTGTCGTAATGGCTGAAGCGCATTGGGTGCGACGGGTTCGAGAGCGCTTTGGCGACTTCGCCATGGTGGACCCTCATGACCCCCGAGCCCTCGGTCGCCAGCCAGAGGTGGCCCGTCCCATCGTCGACAATCGCCGTCAGGGATTCCGCCGGAAACTCGCGCCTCGCCGGCACGGTCTGGAATCGCTCGTCGGTGAACCGCGAGAGCCCGTCGTTGCCGCCAAGCCAGATTACGCCGTGGCGATCCTGGTGAATCGCGCGGTACGGGCCCGCCGTCAGGCCGCGATCTTTTCCGTACACATCGAAGCGGCCATTGCTCTGGGCGACCAGCACGCGCCCGTCGGCAAGCCCAAACCACGCCCGGCGATCCCGGTCCGAATAGCTCGACACGACTTCGACCTGCCGAACCTCCCGTGGCAAAGCGACCGCGAGGAACCGCTCGCCGTTCCATCGGAGCAAGCCCTGTTCGAGGTCGTACAGCCACACGCCACCGGCGAAGTCGGACGTCATCGATCTGATCTGGCGCGGCGCGCCCCCGACCAGCGGGATCGCATGCGAACGACCATCGACGATCCGGATCAGCTTGCGATTGGTCGCCACCCAGAGCGTCCCCCGCTCGTCGGCGTGCATCGCCGCCAGGGGGGCGCCATCGAGCGGCTCGGGATCCCGCCGCAGGCGGACGTCGCCCTGGGGAAACTCAATCAACGCGTCGGCGGTGCCCACCCACACGCGGCCGTCCGGTGTCGCGTCCACGCTGCTCACGAGGCCCAGATTGAGGACCGGCGTCATCTTGTGCGGGGTGAGCCGGTTCAGCCCGTCGAGCGTGCCCGCCCAGATGTTCCCCTCGCGGTCTTCGAACAGCGACGTCACACCGTCGTCGGAAAAGCCCGTGACCGACGCCGTTTTCTCCACGATCGAACGCTGCGCTCGGGCCGCGGGGCGAATGCGCCACAGGCCCTGGCCCTGCGTCCCCAGCCACAGGTTGTCGCGCCGATCCAGGAGCAACACCCGGCCGCGCCCTTTTTCGGTCCACTGGCGCGGCGCGGGCCGCTCGTGGATCCGCCGAAAACCGACGATGGGGTCGGACAGCCAGACCGCTCCCTCAGCATCCTCGGCAACGCCTCGAACCAGCGCCTCGAACGTCTCGTACGGGTGAAAATCCTGCTCACCGCGCACCCGCCGAAAGAGGCCGGCCGGCGTGGCGACGAGCAGGCTCCCGCTTCGATCCGTGAAGGCGCTGTACAACGGCCCGGCCGGAAGGCCGAGGCCTACGGTTTCCCACCGCTCGGCGGCGAACCGATGAAGCCCGGCGCGGTTGCCAGCCCTCATCGTGCCGTCCGCATCCTGGAACAACACGTTGACGCCGCCGGCGGGCAGGCCTTCCTGCGGGCCGTAGATTCGTACCTCACCGTTTCGAATCCTGGCAATGCCCCCAGGCTCGCCGAATCCGAACCAGAGGCTTCCATCAGTGGCCACCGAGATCGAGCGAACCGATGCTTTCGCATTGGGCACGGCCACGATCTCGTTCCACGGCACGAACCGCACGCCGTCGAACCGGACGGCGCCCGAATCGGTCCCCAGCCAGAGGTAGCCCTCGGAGTCCTGGGCAATCGCCCAGATGACGGAGGAGTCGAGGCCGTCCTTCTGCCCCCAGCTCTCGAGCGTGAAGTCGCCAAGCACGTTGCGCAGATCGGCCGCGCTGGCGCCCGAGGCGACTGGTCCAGCGAGCATGACGGCGGACAGCAGCAGCGAAGCGCGTCGAGTCACGGCTTGGATTATGCCACTACTAACGTGTCCGAGAAATGTGAGCGACCAAGCCCCACGATCCTAGGCGCGCACGGCGCGCCTGCGTCCCTCGACGATGGTCGGGACGCCCTGAGCATTGTCGAAGGGCGAGGGAGCGGCGCGGGGCGGAGGGGTCCCCGCCCTTCGACGAGCTCAGGGCGCCGTGAGCCTGTCGAACGGCGCAAGCGACCGAGCCGGGGTGTGGGGCGGAGCCCCACGTTAGATAAAGATGAGCACGTCCTCTTCGACCTCGCCGATCTCGACCGCCGCCTCGCTGACCTTGGTCACGCGAAACCGGTACAGGCCGCGGGGCGCCGGGCCGGCGAGGCGCTCGCCGTCTTCCGCCATGAACGTGCTGTTGTGGCAAGGACAGATGTACACCGAGCGGGCGATGCTGCGGCCGATTTCGTCTTTGACGTCCTGAGGCAGCTTGGACGGGTCCTGGATGAAGTCCACGTCGCAGCTCTCGTGCGGGCACTTCAGGCAGACCGCCGCGAACTTCTCGGGTTCGTTCCCGGCACTGGTCCGGACCACCATGCCGCTGATGCGAATCGGTTGGTTAGGCGTCGCGGCGCTCGGAAGCGTGACGCCGTCCGCCATGAAGGGAAAGGCCTGCCACGGCGTCGCGAGGCTTCCGATCGGTATGACGACCGGACGGGCGAGGGACCGAAAGCGAAGGGCCTGTGCCCAGGCCCGCCGGCAGAAGCCGGCGAGCACGAGCACCAGACCCTGTCCGAGGAAGTGGCGCCGTCGAACCGGCATCAGTTGCCGCGTACCCAAGTGGCCAGCGTCTGCCACTCGGGGTTGTCCTGCGACTGCCAATGCTTGCCGCCGCCGTGCCAATGGCTCCCGCCTGCCTCCGTCGCGAGGGGATTCATGAGCAGGACGCTCTTCGTCGGCTCACCCGGCACCACCAGGCGTTGAATCCGCTCGAAGTTGCGCTGCGACTGCTCGTCGGTGTACGTCGTGCTGCCGGGCGTCAGCGGCTCCAGATACGCGTTGCCGCCGCCGCGCGAATGGCACGCCGAGCACCGCGCGTTGCCCTTCCGCGGGCTCGTCAGAATCGGCTGCACCCTGGTCTTGAACGTCTCGAAGCTCAGTCCCGGCTTCGCGCCCGATGCCGCCGGCGCCGCCCCGACCCGCGTCCGCACCCAGGCGGCGAGCGTCTGCCACTCAGGGTTGTCCTGCGACTGCCAGTGCTTGCCGCCGCCGTGCCAATGGCTCCCGCCCGCCTCGGTCGCGAGCGGATTGGTGAGCAAGATGCTCTTGGCTGGCTCGCCCGGCACCACCAGACGCTGAATGCGGTCGAAGTTGCGCCGTGACTGTTCCTCGGTGTACGCCGTGCTGCCGGGCGTCAGCGGCTCCAGATACGCGTTGCCGCCTCCGCGCGAATGGCACGCCGAGCACCGCGCGTTGCCCTTCCGCGGGCTCGTCAGAATCGGCTGCACCTTGGTCCGGAACGTCTCGAAGTCGAGAGACGAGGCCGCCGCAGCCATCGTGCTGGATTGGGCCGCGACCGGCCGGGACAGACTCCAAGGAGCCGGCCCACTACTATTCAATTGAACGACCATCGCGGCGATGGTCAGAAACCACGTGGTGTAACCCATACGTCCCTCTCTCGCGTTCCGGGGCGGGTCTAAAGACCCGCACTACATACGGTCAGGCTCTTTGCGGTCTGGGCGGGTCTAACGACCCGCACTACATACGGTCTGGGCGGGTCTAACGACCCGCGCTACATACGGTCTGGCGGGTCCAAAGACCCGCGCTACAAGCGAGCTACTGGTTCGTCGTTGGTAGCGACGGCAGAATCGCCGTGATGTTCCGCTTGGGAACCTGCCCAGACTTGATCTTCGTGATCTCTTTTCGAGCGGCCACGTCGATCACCGACACGGTGTTGTCGTGCGCGTTGGCGACGTAGGCCTTCTTGCCGTCGGGCGTGAAGGTGATCCAGTCGGGCACCAGGCCGACTTTCACTTCGCCGAGGTACTTCAGGTCGGGCATCGAATAGACGTAGACGGCGCTGTTGAACTTGCTCGTCGACCACAGCGTCTTGCCGTCCGGGGCGACGAGGATGCCGTGCGCCGGCGCACCCTGAATCCCCTCGTTGTTCCGCTGGGCAGGCGGCAGCTCCGGCTGAATGATTCTGCCCACTTCCTTCCGCTGCGCCCAATCCACGATGGCGAACCCATGCAGGTTGGTGATTTGCGCGAACATCCGCTTGGTGGACCCGTCGGGGTTCGTCTCGAAGCAGATCGGACGCACGCCGCCCTCGAAGTGAATCGACCAGACCGGCCGCTCGAGCTCCGTATCGATCACCGTGGCCACCGAGCCGCCGGTCGATCCTGCGACCACGAACTTGCTGTCCGGCGTGATGAACGGGTTGTGTACGCCGCCAAGAATCCTGATGAACTTGCTTTTCGTCTCGGCGACCAGGTCCATCACGTCAATTCCGCCCTGCGCTCCCGTGATCGCGATGTACGCCCGTCGGCCGTTCTTGTTGATCGCGATATTGTTCGGGCCGCCCGTGAGCGGAATTCTCTTGATGATCTTCAGCGTCTTGGTGTCGACGATGTCCATCGTCTGGAGAGACTCATTGGCGAGGTACAGGCGGCTGCCATCCGGTGCGGCGGCGGCCCCGTGGACCACTTCCGCATCCGGAATCTCGGCCGCGATCCGGTCGGTGACGGGATCGATGAGCGACACACTGTCGCCCGCCGAATTCGTCTGGACGATGAACGCCTTGCCCATCTGCGCGGTGAGCGGCGTCGAGAGCATGGCCGCCGCCGCGACGCCGACTCCTGCGAGCAGCAGGTACTTCCGAGTGGTGCGAACCGCTGAGTAAAT
>MEKT01000197.1:0-215 GCA_001767435.1 Acidobacteria bacterium RIFCSPLOWO2_02_FULL_65_29
CGCTCGTCGTGGCGCTCAGGCGGGTTGTGGGCGATGCGCGGGTCCGCGAACGACTGGCGGCCGCTCGTCGTGGCGCTCAGGCGGGTTGTGGGCGATGCGCGGGTCCGCGAACGACTGGCGGCCGGCGCGCGCCAGATGCGCGATCGCTTGCCGACGTGGGACGATCAGTCCGGACGAATGGCCGAGGCGCTTGCCCGTGTTTAGCCCCGAGTGGC
>MEKT01000197.1:271-7026 GCA_001767435.1 Acidobacteria bacterium RIFCSPLOWO2_02_FULL_65_29
TTGGTGCGCGCGCGGCCGCATGACGAGCCCGACGAGCCCATCCGGGTGCTCGATCTCGCCGCGGGCACAGGCGCCAACGCGCGCTACCTCGCCGATCGTTGGCCGCGCGAGCAGCATTGGCTGCTGGTGGACGTCGACCAGACCCTACTCGCGCGCGTGCCCGAGCGCCTGTCCACGTGGGCCGGCAGGAGCGGCCGCGTGGTCTCCAGCGACGAACACGGTGTGCGCATGACCGGCACGGGCCGGCCGGAGATCCGTGTCGCGACGCGGCGAGTCGATCTTGCGGTGCTCGACGATCGGGCCGTGTTCGCGAATCGCGACCTGGTCACCGCATCCGCGCTGCTCGATCTGGTGTCGGAATCGTGGCTTCGCGCGCTGGCCGCGCGATGCAGGGACGCGGGCGTGGCGGCGCTGTTCGCGCTCACCTACGACGGCACAATCGAGTGCACGCCCAACGAGCCGGAAGACCGGATGATTCGCGACCTCGTGAATTGCCATCAGCGGACCGACAAGGGATTCGGCCCGGCGCTTGGACCCGACGCCGTTGCTGTCGCCGAGCGATGCTTTGTCGGCGAGGGATTCCAGGTGCGCCGTGAGCCGAGCGATTGGCAGTTGCCGCCGGCCATGCGGGAACTCCAGCGCGAGTTGATTGATGGGTGGGCGCGGGCCGCGATCGAGGCGGCGCCTGCTCAGGGCGCGGCGATCGATCGCTGGCGCGCGCGGCGCCTCGCGCACGTCGATGAAGGCCGATCGCACATCGTCATCGGCCACGAGGATCTTGCGGCGGGCGCCGTCACTTCGCCGGCACGAGCCGCTTCAGCTCCTCGAACCAGTTCTGCACGACATTGATTTGGCGAGGCTCCGATGGAGGAGTCGTTGGTTCAGTCACCATCACGAACCGCTTGCCATCGCCGAGCACGTCGTACGCCGATGCGTTACCGGAGGCGCGGAACCTGCCGGAGAATCGGAACAGCGGCTGCGGCCGGCCCGGCGTGAAGCTGGGCTTCATCGTCGTCGGCACCGCCATGAGATCGCCTGACGCGCTCCGATAGTAAAGCTCGGAACCGTCTCTGGCCCAGACGGGTGCAGTACCGCCGTCGATCGACACGCGTCTGCCGACACCATCAGTTTTCGGATACGGCCGGACGTAGACCTCGTCCCGGCCCGATTCGTTCGAGACGTAGGCCAGCCACTCCCCGTCGGGTGAAAACAACGCCATGTGCTCCATTGCCGGAGTGGCAAGGAACTCGGAGGCAGCACCGTCTTCGAGACGCAGCGTCCAGATCGCCCTCAGCCCGGTCTGACTGCCTTCGGCGAACGCCACTACACCGTTGGGAGAAACGGCGGTCGGGATTGGCTCTCCTGGCCGCTGGGAGAGCAGTACGGCCTTCTCGCTTCCGTCTGACTTCTGCCTATAGATACCGTGGACGCGGTCTCGATTGCTTCGAAAGACGAGCGACTGCCCGTCCGGAGTCCAGGCGGCAAACACGTTGAGGTCTCCGTCGACCACGAGTGGACTGGCGGTCCGGTTCCCGAGATCGGCGATCCAGATGTGCTCGCGGACGCCATCCCTGACCTCCACGGCCACGCGCCCGCCATCAGGGGAAACACGCGGACGCCAGTACTCTCGCTGTTCATCGAGGAGCGGCGCGGTGTTCCCCTTGCGGTCGACAGCCACCAGGCTTCTCTGCACGCTTCCCCGATCGGCCGCGGCCGGCACATACGCCAACGTCCCTTGCTCGCTGAAACCGTAGTTCGCGCTCGCCGAGCTCCCCGGGGTACGCGTGGCTCGCTGGACGCCTTCCACGATCGGAACCGGTGCCCCCTGAATTTGTTGGGTGGACGCGTCAAACGAGACGGCGAACAACACGGTGTTGAGCGCATAGACCAGATGCCCGGTCGGCACATAACGTCCGTCGCTCCCCGTGACGATCGCCTTGCGCTCGCCCGCTTCGAGGGATTGCACCACGACCTGGGCCTCGTCCCAGGCCGCTGATCCGGGCCTCTGCGCGGTACTCAGCAGCGTAAACAGCAGCGACTTTTCATCCGGCAGGATCTGCGGACCGTGAACGCGCTCGGCCGCTTCAATCTCGACAATGCGCTCCGGGGTTCCTTGATCGGCCGAGACTCTCCACACGCCGTCCTCCTGCCCGTACACGATGCTCCCGTTGGTTCCCCAGCTGGCCCCGTAGAACGTGGTCGCATCGGCTAACCTGACGGGCGTTCCTCCAGCGGCGGCGATTCGCTTGAGCTGTGCGTCACGGGAATCCCAATACCCGATGGACTGTCCATCGGGTGAAAAAAATGGCGTCGACGGCGATCCATCGGTCCCGCGAACTGGCGTGGCTTCGAGCGCACTCAATGGACGGATATAGAGCTGGTTGTTGGCGACGTAGACAATCGATGAGCCATCTGGTGACATCGCCACGAGAGAGCGAACCGTGTTTGTGAACGCCTGACCGTCCGGGAGAAGGTGAGACAGGCGGCTGATCGGGCTGGGATCGGGCGGCCGCAGGCTCCAAGCGGCGAAGCCGGCCACGACGGCGCTGAGAGCGAGGCCGGCGGCAGCCCATGGCAGTCCGCGACTCAACGAGGACGGGGTAGCCTCGCTCCTGCGCCGTGCCGAAGCATCGAGCGGGTCGGCCGCAACCTTCTGAACGTCCACCCGTGCGTCGGCGATGTCGTGGTAGCGATCTCGCGGATCCTTTTCCAGGCACCGCTCGAGCAGCAGAAGAAGGCGGGGATGGAGACCGGACGGCAGCCTATTCCATTTCGGCTCCGACGCGAGTACCGCGGCGAGCACGTCGGTAACCTCGCTGCCCTCGAACGCTCGCCGGCCGGTCAGCATCTCGTAGAGCACGCACCCGAAGGCCCAAATATCCGCGCGTTTGTCCACGGGCTTCGCGCGGGCTTGTTCCGGGCTCATGTACGCCGCCGTCCCGAGGATCACGCCCGCGCGCGTCGCCGCAACCGACATCGTCGGCGACTGCGACACATCCGCGGCGGCCGCCGGACCTTCGAGTGCCTTCGCCAGACCAAAATCGAGTACTTTGACGACGCCGTCCGGCCGGACCTTGATGTTCGCCGGTTTCAGGTCGCGATGAATGATGCCCCGCTCGTGCGCCGCCTCCAGCGCCTCGGCGATCTGCCGGGCGATCGGCAGCGCGTCTTCGATTGATAAGGCGCGGGGCCCCGCCCCCGCGCCTGCGATCAGATCGGCGAGCGTCGGCCCCTCGACCAGCTCCATCACGAGCGCAGGCGTGCCAGCGCTTTTCTCCAGCCCGTGTATCTGCGCGATGTTCGGGTGGTTCAACGAGGCCAGGACTTCCGCCTCGCGTTGGAACCGAGCCAACCGCTCCGCGTCACCGGCCACCGATGCGGGGAGCACCTTGATGGCGACGGCCCGCTTCAGGTTCGTGTCGGTCGCGCGGTACACCTCCCCCATGCCGCCTGCCCCGAGCAAGCCGAGGATCTCGTATGGGCCGAGGCGAGTACCCAGCGCGAGGCTCAATGGCCCTCCTGTATGCGAGTCGAGGGGCCCACGCCGATCTGCGCAGTGACTTCATACGGACCGAGGCGCGTACCGGGCGTGAGGGCCACAGGGACTTTCGTGAATTATACGGGCGGTGTCGAGGAGCGTCGAGCGCGTCAGATAATCCGCGAGACGTCGGCCGGCGCGGCTGACGGGTTGTCGTCGGGTGCGCTCAGATCGCAGTCGAACAGCACGTCGCCGCCCATCCGAAACACCCGGTAGCGCGGGCGGTGGCAGTCGCCGAGCACCGCGCGCGGCTCCAGCCTGATCGCCGGCCTCCCGTCGCCGATGATGAGCGGCGCGATGGCAATCTGCAGCCGGTCGAGAAGTCCCGCTTCGAGGAACGTCGACACGGTGACGCCGCCGCCCTCGATGAAGATGCGCGCGCAGCCGCGGTCGCGCAGCAGGTGCACGACGTCGGCCACATCGACCCCTTCTTCGTGATCGTCTATCGCGACGAGCCGGGCCCTGCCGAAGTGACTCTCGTCGGGCCGCGTGAGCGAGCGCCCGCAGACGTACAGCGTTTCGGCCGATCCGTCGCTGAACACCCGGTAGTTGTCGCCCAGGCCGCGTGTCGGGTCGAAAATCACTCGCAGCGGGCTCGGGCCGGGCACGTGCCTGGTGGTGAGCTGCGGATCGTCGGCGGCCACCGTTCCGGCGCCGACGATGATGGCGTCGCAGAGGGCGCGCAGCCGGTGCAAGTGCAGGATGTTCTCGCGGCCTGTGACGTATTGGGAGTCGCCTGCGTGCGTCGCGATGAACCCGTCGAGGCTCTGGCCCAAGTGGCCGACGGTGATCGGCCGCGTGCGCGTGGCGCCGCAGATCGGCAAGTACAAGTCGACGAGCGCCCGCCGCGGATCATCGGCCGGAAGGGCAGACTCCCAGCCGACGCCCGGGCGCCAGGCGAGCACGGCGTCGGCATGCCCGGCCGCGACCGGCCTGAGGACACCGTCGTTGTCGAGCGAGAACGACGCGAAGACGCCGGCCGCCTCGGCGCGTATCGCGTCGCCGGCCGCGGCCACGACGATCGACCAGGCCTCGTCGGCGGCCGATCGCCGTCCGGCAGAGGAGTGCTGAGCAGTATGGAGCAAGGCTTATAAGGATTCTAACGACTTTATGATATAAAGTGACGCATGTCTCTGCGGCGGCCGCTCCGCGTGACGCTCGTGCTTCCCGCGCTCACCGAAGCCACGAGTCCCTACTGGCGCCCCATCAAGTACTCGCTCTTCCCGCCGCTCGGCCTCGCCACGCTGGCGGCGTACCTGTCGCCGGAAGACCGGGCCGTCATCGTCGACGAGCACGTGACGCGCCTCGACGCCGACGACGCGCCGGACCTCGTGCTGATCCAGGTCTACATCACCAATGCGCATCGCGCGTACCGCCTTGCGGATCGCTATCGGTCGCGCGGCGTGTTCGTGGCGCTCGGCGGCCTGCACGTCACGTCCCTGCCCGACGAAGCCGCGGCCCACGCCGATGCCATCTTCCTCGGTCCCGGCGAGCAGACATTTCCCGAGTTCCTCGCCGACTTCCGCGCCGGCCGCCCGCGCCGGCGGTATCAGTCGACGTCTGGCCGCACGCTCGAGCGGCTGCCGCCGATCAGGCGCGATCTCATCGAGCGGCCGAGATATCTCGTGCCCAATTCGATTGTGGTCACCCGCGGGTGTCCCCAGCACTGTGACTTCTGCTACAAGGATGCCTTTTTCGAGGGCGGGCGCGGCTTCTACACCCAGCGCGTGGACGATGCATTGGCCGAGATCTCCAGGCTGCCCGGCCGGCATCTGTACTTCCTCGATGATCACCTGCTCGGCGACAAGGGCTTCGCGCGCGCTCTCTTCGACGGCATGCGCGGCATGAACCGCCTGTTTCAGGGCGCGGCGACAGTGGATTCCATTCTGAGCGGCGATCTCATCGAGCGGGCCGCCGACGCGGGGCTGCGCAGTCTGTTTGTAGGCTTCGAAACGCTCACCCCCGGCAATCTCGCCCGCAGCAACAAACGGCAGAACCTCGGACGCGATTACGCCGCCGTGACCCGTCGGCTGCACGATCTCGGCATCATGATCAACGGCAGCTTCGTCTTCGGCATGGACGACGACGACGCGGACGTGTTCCGGCGCACGGTGGATTGGGCCATCGAGCAGGGCCTGACGACCGCCACCTTTCACATCCAGACGCCGTACCCCGGCACGAAGCTGTACAAGAGGATGGAGGCCGAAGGTCGCATCGTGACGCGCGACTGGGATCTCTACGATACGCGCCATGTCGTCTACCGCCCGGCGCGTCTCTGCGCCGGCGCCCTGAAGCACGGGTACGACTGGGCCTACGAAGAGTTCTATCGCTGGAGCTCGATTGCCCGGGCGTCGCTCGCGCACGGCACGGTCAAGCATCAGGCCAAGCACTTCTTCTATGCGGCAGGCTGGAAGAAGTTCGAGCGGCTCTGGAACATGGTCATACGCGCGCGCCAGCTCGGGGTGATGACGCCGGTGCTCGAAGCCGTCCTGTCGAAGGTGACGAGGAGGGCGGCGACCGCCGACAGCCCCCTGGACCATCGAGTCGTGATACGGTCCACCGAAGCCGAGCAGGGCAGGTAGGGCAGGCGGGCGGGGCAGGGGAGGCAGCCTATGGAAAGCAACCGCAGAATCTTCATCAAACGGACTATTGGCGCGGGCGCCTCGGTCGCGGCGTTGCAAGTCGGCGGCGGAGCCTCCGATGCGCGTGCACAGACGCCGGGCGTTCGCGGTTTCGATCACGTCGCGCTCCCCATGCAGAACGTCGACGCGATGCTCGCGTTCTATCGATCGCTCGGGATGCCAATCACCGAAGGCGCGCAGCTGTGCTCGGTCCATTTCGGCACGCAGATGATCAATTTTCACCGGCCGTCTCTGTGGCAGAGCGGCACGTTCACGTTGCGCGCCCCAGCTGCGACGCCGCCGTGCGGTGATTTGTGCTTCGTCTGGGACGGCACGCCAGACGCCCTCAAGGCGATGCTCGACAAGGCGGGCGCGAAGATCGAGATTGGACCGGTCAACCGCCAGGGAGGCCGGCGGACGACCGGATCGAGCCTCTACACCCGGGATCCGGACAACAACCTGCTGGAGTTCATCATTTACGGAAGTTAGAAGTTAGAAGTTAGCATCTGCATTGCGTCCGGTGGCTCAGGACGGTAGGATGGGTTGAAAGTCTCAGTGTTCTATGGGCTTGGTCCACGCCAATATCTCGTTACGGA
>MEKT01000198.1 GCA_001767435.1 Acidobacteria bacterium RIFCSPLOWO2_02_FULL_65_29
CAGTCGGCCATCTCGCGCCAGATCTCGCTGCTCGAAGACGAGCTCGGCGAGCCGCTCTTTCAGCGCGCCGGCCGCCGCGTGCGGATGACGCCGGCGGCCGAGAGCCTCGTGAAGCTCGGCCAGCGCGTCTTCCAGGACGTGCGCGACACGGTTGGCGCGATCACCGATCGAACGCGCACGCTCAGAGGCATGCTCCGCCTGGCCGGCGGCATGACCGTTTGTCTGTACGTCTTTCCGCCACTGTTGCGGCGCCTCAAGCGCGTTCACCCGCAGCTCGATATACGGCTGACCGTGGCAGTCAAGGTCCGATCGGTCGAGGAAATTCGCGCCGGGCGCGTGGACGCCGGCCTGCTGACGCTGCCGGTCGAGGAATCGGATCTGGTGACGGTGCCCGTGCTGCGGGAGGAGCTGCTCATCCTCACCATGCCCACGCATCCCTTCGCGAAGAAACGGAAGATTCAACCGTCGGAGCTTTCGGGCCTGCCGTTTGTCCTCTTCGAGCCGGGCTCGGCCACGCGGCGTGTGATCGATTCGTTTTTCGTGACGGAAAAAGTCGAGCCGACGGTGGTGATGGAAACCGAGAACGTCGAGATCATCAAGGCAATGGTCAAGACCGGCCTCGGCATCGGGATCGTGCCGTATCAGGCGATCGCGCGGGAAGTGCGCGCGGGACAGTTCTTCTGCGCGCGCGTCGAGGGTCACGAGCTCGTGCGTGAAACCGGATGGGTCTACGCGCGCGCCAACCGCGTGCCGCGCATGATTCAGGAGCTGCTGACGGCGTTCGATGCCGTCAAGGCCAGGCTGCAACTGTCGCCGCGGCGGTTGTGAAGGCGCTTGGCGCCGCCGTGTAGTCGTAGTGCAGGACTTCAGTCCTGCCTGCCGCGGCGCGCGTGCAGGTCCGAGCCCCGAGTCCCTAGCCCCGAGTCCCGATTGTGAATTGAAACACCGTCCGTCCCGGTTGGCTCGTCACCGACACCCTGCCGCCGTGCCGTTCGACAATCGCCTTGACGATGGACAATCCCAGGCCGCTGCCGCCCGACGCGCCCTGCGCGCGCGCCTGCTCGGTCTTGTAGAACCGATCGAAGACGTACGGCAGGTGCTGCGCGTCGATGCCCGGTCCCGCGTCCGTCACGCTGATCGTCACGCCTGATCGCTCGAGGCCGAAGGCGCCGGCCTCGCGGCGCGGGTGCGTCCTGAGCTCGATGTTGGTGCCTGACGGCGCGTACCGCAGCGCGTTGGCCGCCAGGTTCTGGAGCGCCTGCTCCAGGCGGTCGCGATCGCCGCGCACAACCTCGGCGCCTGGCTCGATCACGTCCGTGATGCCGACGCCGGCCTCGCGACACGCGTGCTCGTGCCTGGCTCGTACGCGCTCGAACAGCTGATCGACCGGCACGTCGCCGATGGACAGGTCGCCGCCGCCGCCTTCGAGCCGCGCGAGATCCAACAGATCGCGGATGAGGCGCTCGAGCCGGGCCGTCTCGTCGCCGACGATGCCAAGGTACCGCGCGCGGGTGGCCTCGTCGCCCACCAGTTCCGGCATCTTGAGCGTCTCGAGATACCCGCGCATCGCCGTCACCGGCGTGTTGAGCTCATGCGACACATCGGCGAGGAGCTGCCGGCGCGCGCGATCCGCCGCCGCGAGCGCGTCGGCCCGCGCCGCCAGGTCATCGGCCATCGCGTTGAACGCGCTCGCCACCGCCGCCACCTCGTCGCCGCCGCGCACCGGCGCGCGTGCGGACAGATCGCCGCCGCCCAGACGCCGTGCGGCGTTCTCGACGCCGCGCAGGCGTCGGCGCGCCGGTCCGAAGATCACCAGGGCCGCCACGAGCCCGCCGGCCACCAGGACGCCACCGGTCACGAGCGCGAAGGTGGGCGCGTAGCGCGACAGAAGGAAACTGAATGGCGCGCGCGGCGGCACGACGACCACGCCGGCCACCTCATCGTTCAGCACGACGAACGCCGGACGCATCCGGAAGCCCGGGCCCGGGCCGAACCCGCGGCCGCCGGGCGTGGCACCGGGCCGAGGACCGGGGAAGGGACCGAGACGAGGCACGGTCCCGGAGTCCGGTCCAAGGCTCCCGCGGCCAGGCTCGGGGCCGCCCGGCGTCGCGCCAGGGCTGGCTCCCGGATCGAAGCCGCCGCGGCCGCGTCCGAAGCGGCCGCGGCCGAACCGATCGAAGCCGGGCGGCGGCCGCCGCTCGAGCATCGCGCGCGCCTGCGCGAGGAGCTCATCGGGAAGCTTTCCACCGTTCCCGGCCAGGCGCCCATCGGTCATCAGCACGAGAACGGGATGCGCGTCGCGACCGTACTCCTCGCCGACGAAGCGCGCCAGATCGAGCGCCGGCTCTCGCTCGAGCGCCGCCGAGATTTCCGCAGCCACTGTTTCGGCGAATCGTTCTGGAGGCTGTCCCGGCGCGGTCGGTCCCGTGCGCGACGCGACCCAGAGAAAGAGCAGCGCCTGCACAACGAGCATCGCCGCGAGGCACACCATGAAGCCAAGCGCGGTTCGCCAGAAGAGGCTGCGGTACCAGGTCAGAGGTTTTCCTGCTCCTCCTCCTCCTCATCGCCGAAGCCGGCCACGATGAAGCGGATCATGGTATCGGAGCGGTTGAGCGCCACGAGCGCGCGATCGATCTCGTCGCGATAATGGGTTTCGATGTGGCGGCGAATGGCCTCGGAACCGATCCAGACGTTGATCTGATCGCCCGAGTCGCCGGCGTAACTGGTCGACCCAAACCACCGGCGGAAGTCTTCCGCGTCGAGCTCGGCCCGGACTTTCTCGAGCACGAGCTCCCAGCTGTTTTGATCGCCAGCACGTTCCATGGAAATTTCAGAGTTCAGAGTTCAGAGCTCAGATTTGAAATGCCCGGTCCGCTGCCAGAAATCTGAAGTCTGCAATCCCACTCTCAACTCCAACTCTGAACTCTGAAGTCTGAAGTCTGAAGTCTGAAATTTCACTCTTCTGTCTCCTTGTCCTTGTCCTTGTCCTCTTCCTCTTTCGGCTTGCTCGTCGCGAAATCGTCGATGTCCGGCACGGCTTCATCCCCCGCGTCGGCATCGTCGAGCGTGAAGGAGCGCCCGGTGACTTTCATCGGGATGGGTCCGCGCGGGCGATCGGCGTCCTTCTTCTTGGCCTTCGAGCCAGGGCCACGCTGCGGTTTCGCGTCGGGCCCGAAGTTACGGTTGCGCGACGAGGGTGGCGCGGCAGGGTCGAAGGGCCGCTGGGCGCCGCCAAACGATCCCGGAGGACGCGGCGCGAAGCCGCCCGGACGCGGGCCCGAGAAGCCGCCCGGACGCGGGCCGCCGGGCCCGCGATCCTCACGCGCGCGCGCTTCGCTGACGGCGAGCGGCCGTCCGTTGAACGCCTGGCCGTTGAACTTCTGAATCGCCTGCTCAGCGTGTGAGCGCTCCAGGAACTCGACGAAGGCGAATCCGCGAGGCCGGCCCGTCTCGCGATCGACGGGCAGCACGACCTGCGACGGCGGGGCGACCGCGGCGAAGTAGGCGCGCAGCTCCGCGTCGGTTGTGGTGTACGACAGGTTGCCGACAAAGAGACGAACAGCCAATCAACTCTCTCCTAGCTTGTGAGCAGTTTGCGGGAGACCGAGAGGAACGGTAGGGAACGCAAGCACACTCTGGCAGACTGGAATATTGGGTGGGAAAACCTTACCTGAAGTCGCCCGTTCCCGCAAGCGGGCGCTATAGTAGGGCGTCAGCCGCTCGGGATCCCGCGCGCGGGGCGGCAGGAAGGGCCGGATGATGAGGCGTCGGATCGGCGCGTGCGTGTTGGCGGGGCTTCTGGCAGGTCTGGCGCCCGTGGCGGGAGCCCCCGGCGCGGCCTCCATCAGCGTCGACGACCTGAAGACGTGGCTCACATACATCGCGTCGGACGAGCTGCAGGGCCGGGACACCTATTCGGCCGGGCTGGGCCTCGCGGCGGGCTACATCCAGGAGCATTTGCGCCGGTTCGGTGCGGAACCCGACGGTGATCCCGGCCAGTACCTCCAGGCCGTGCGCGTCCTTGGCGTGAAGGCGACGAGCCGATCGTCGGTGACCGTCAAGGTCGGCACCGAGACACGGACGTTCAAGGACGGCGAGGGCGTGACGTTTCCGAGGAACGCCGGCGCGACGCGCACCTTCACGGTGGACCGCGTCGAGTTCGCCGGTTACGGACTGGACGTGCCGGCGGCGAACCACATGGACTACCGGGGCAAGGACGTCACGGATGCCGTGGTGATCTTTCTGGGTGCGTCGGGCCCGCGCGGCGTGGAGAGGTCCACCTACGGGCGTGTGTTCGCCGGCCGCAATCGCTACGCCACGGATCAGAAGCGGGCGGCCGCGAGCATCGGTCCCGAGGGGTCCGTGGCGGGTCGGGGCCGGGGCGCCGGCGCCGACAGAGGGCCGGGGCGAGGGCGTGGGGCGTCGACGCCCGATTTCACGACGGCCCAGCGGCTCGATCGACAGGCTGCGCCGAGCCTGACGGCGAGCGACGCGTTCTTCACGTTCCTCTTCAGCAGATCGAACGCGAAGTACGAGGACCTCACCCGTATGGCCAAGGCGCGCGGCGCGCTGCCGTCGTTCAGGCTGGACGGCGTATCGATCACGTTCGACATCGATGTGAGCTACGAGGTCGTCCGCACGCAGTTGACCCACAACGTGGTCGCCGTGATCGAGGGCGGCGATCCCCGCCTCAAGCACACCTACGTGGCGTTTGGCGCTCACTACGACCACGTGGGCTATTCCGACGGACAGCCAGGCGGGCGGCCGCCGGGCCGCGTGGCGTCAGACGCCTCGGCCGATCGCATCTGGAACGGGGCCGACGACGACGGGTCGGGAACCGTGGCGCTGATGGCGCTGGCGAAAGCGTTTGCCGAAGGGCCGCGGCCGAAGCGCTCGCTGCTCTTCGTCTGGCACGCCGGCGAGGAGCGCGGCCTGCTGGGATCGCGCTACTTCGCCGACTATCCCACGGTGCCGATGGAGAACATCGTGGCGCAGCTGAACGTCGACATGATCGGGAGGAACCGCGACGACAAGCCGGAGGAATCGAACACGGTGTACCTCGTGGGGTCCGATCGCATCAGCAGCGAGCTGCACGAGATCAACCGCGAGGCGAATCGGGCGCTGGTCTCGCCGCTCACGCTCGACTACGAGATGAACGACCCGGCCGATCTCGAGCAACTCTACTACCGGAGCGATCACGACAGCTACGCGGCCACCGGTATTCCCGTCATTTTCTTCACGAGCGGCCTTCACGCGGATTACCACGCGAACACCGACGAGGTGTCGAAAATCGAGTTCGAGAAGCTGGCGAGCATTACGCGGCTTGTGTACGAGACCGGCTGGCGCGTGGCGAACCTCGACCACGCCCCTGCGAGGGACAACAAGGGTCCGCGCGCCGGCAGGGAGACGCGGTGAAGGCCATTCGAAACCACGAAGGCGCGAAGACACGAAGAAGTCTTGTCCGGGTGATCACCTGACGATTCGTGGCTGTCGTGACGTCTTGGTTGTATGTGGCGCAGTCGCGGCTTGCGCGCTCGCGACACCGGCCGCGCAATCGAGGCCCCGTGCCCGCGATCTCGGCATCGCGCCTGGCGTCTACCCACCCGGCGCGCTCAACGCGATGACCGACGTCGCCGGCGTCCGCGTCGGTCACACGACCATCGTCCGCGGCGATGACGTGCGCACGGGCGTGACGGCGATCCTGCCGCACGAAGGGAACCTCTTTCAGGACAAGGTCGCGGGCGCGGTCTTCGTGGGCAATGCGTTCGGCAAGCTGGCCGGATCCACGCAGGTGGAGGAGCTCGGCACGATCGAGACGCCAATCGTGCTCACCAACACGCTCGCTGTCGGCGTGGCCATCGACGCCGTCGTGCGGTACACGCTCACGCAGCCGGGGAACGAACAGGTGCGATCGGTCAACGCGCTGGTTGGCGAGACGAACGACGGCGGCCTGAACGACATTCGCGCGCTGCCGGTCACGACCGCCGACGTGGTCAATGCGATCCGCGGCGCGTCGGCGGGAGCCGTGCCGGAAGGCTCGGTCGGCGCGGGCACCGGCACGGTCTGCTTTGGCTGGAAATGTGGCATCGGGACTTCGTCGCGCCGCGTGCCGGCCGGGTACACCGTCGGCGTGCTCGCGCAGACCAACTTCGGCGGCAACCTGACGATTGGCGGCGCCCCGATGTGGCGGATGCTGCAGCCGCCGCGCGCCGGGGGCCGCGACGCGACGCCTGCGCCGGGCGACGGCTCGTGCATGATCGTCGTGGCCACCGACGCGCCCATCGACGCGCGAGACCTCGGCCGGCTAGCCGCGCGCGCCGTGTTCGGTCTGGCGCGGACCGGGTCGTCCTACAGCAACGGCAGCGGCGATTTCGCCATCGCGTTCTCGACCTCGCCCGAGATGCGAAGCCGGTTCGGCGCCACCGGCGTGCGCACCCGGCAAATCCTGCCGCCCGACGCGATGTCCCCGCTCTTCGAGGCCGCGCTCGAGGCCACCGAAGAAGCCGTCTACAACTCGCTCTTACAGGCGACGAATGTGGAGTCGAAGTTCGGCCGAGCCGAGGCGATTCCCATCGACCGAGTCCGGCCGCTCATCGCTCGCTAAGGGTCCACCCTCGCGCCCAGTCGGGCGGGCGCCTCGACACCAAGATGTCCGCCTTATTCTGCGGATGGCCTAACGCGATAGAATGGCAGGAACGTTATTGACGCGCCCGCTCTTCATCATCTTCCTGACGATCTTCGTCAATCTCGTCGGGTTCGGCATCATCATCCCCCTGCTGCCGTTCTACGCGGAGACGTTCGGCGCCTCGCCGTTCGACATCGGCCTGCTCTTCGCGGTGTTTTCCCTCTGCCAGCTGTTTGCGGCGCCGGTGCTCGGCGACTGGTCCGATAGATATGGCCGCCGGCCCATCCTCGTGTTGAGTCTGGCCGGCACGGTCGTCAGCTTCGTCATGCTCGCGCTCGCTCAGAACGTCGCCATGCTCTTCCTGGCGCGGGCGGTCGACGGCTTGTCGGGCGGCAACATCTCCACCGCCCGCGCGTACGTGGCCGACGTGACCGAGCCGAGCGATCGCGCGCGCGCCTACGGGCTCATCGGCGCGGCGTTCGGCCTCGGGTTCATTCTGGGCCCGGCCCTGAGCGCCGTGCTGGCGACGATCAGTATCACGACGCCCATCTGGGCGGCGGCCGGACTCACGCTCGCCGCCACGGTGATGGCGTGGCTGTGGCTTCCTGAGACGGTGCATCGCGCGAATGCCGCAACGGGGCTGCCGTTCCGACATCTCGCGGCGATGCTCAAACGGCCGGGCCTTCGCCGAGTGCTCGCGATCGATTTCAGCTACTGGTTCGCCTTCGCCGTGTTTCAGACCACGTTCGCGCTCTTTGCGTCGAGGCGCTTCAACTTCGACGCGTCGCAAACTGGCTACTTCTTCGCGGGGTTCGGCGTGCTCGGCGCCGTCGTGCAGGGCGTATTGATCAGGCCCATCGTGAGCCGGTTTGGCGACAAGCGAACCTTCATGGTCGGACTGGTGTGCGGGGCCGTCGGGCTCGTGGCGACGACGCTCGCGCACTCGGTCACGCTGTTTGCGCTCTCGCTCGTGCCGCTCGCGCTGGGCATCGGCTTCGGACATCCAACGATGACGAGCCTCGTGAGCCGCGCGGCCCGAGGCGACGAGCAAGGCCGCGTGCAGGGCGCCGCGAGCGCGGTCGAAAGCCTCGGGCGGACGATCGGTCCGGTCTGGGGGAGCGCGTCGCTGCAGCGGTTTGGCGAAGGGATGCCGTACGTCACCGCCGCCGGACTGTTGGTGATCACACTCCTGCTGAGCATCGGATATCAGGTGACGGAGGCAGTCGACAACTAGCAGTCAGCTCTCAGCTTTCAGCTCCCAGTCGTCAGCTCTCACATTAACTACCGTTGAACGTCACGAGCGCGTTGCTCACGGCGCGGATGGCGTATACTCCACGCGAACCTGAATCGATCTCTTTCTCTTGAAACCGGGGCAACCGGCATCGGTCGTTCGCGCTTGCTTTGCAGCTGCGCAGCGTCGGAGGACACATGGCGAGAAGGATATCAGTCGGAATCGTTGCCGCCGTCGTCCTGGCGATGGCGAATATCGAGACCCCCGCAGTGCAGCAGGCGTCTCCACCGGACCAAACCGTTACCGCGGAACAGTACGAACAATGGAAGAAGGACCTGTCCAACTGGGGCCGGTGGGGGAAGGACGACGAGGTCGGCACGGTCAACCTCATCACCCCGGCCAAGCGGAAACAGGCGGCCGCTCTGGTGAAGGACGGGGTTTCGGTGTCGCTGGCCGCGGATCCCGACACCGAGAAAGCCGTCGACAATCAGAACCCGTACGAACATGCCATGCTGGGCATCGGCTCGGATCGATGGGGTGTCGCCTACCACGGCGTGGCGCACACGCACCTCGATTCGCTGGCCCACATCAACGCGAACGGCGTGTTCTACAACGGCTACAAGCCGGATCCCGAAGAGGTGAAAAAAGCGAACCGGCATTTCAAGAATTCGATTGACCGGTTGAAGAGCGGCGTGTTCACGCGGGGCGTTCTCATCGACATCCCGCGGCTGAAAGGGGTGCCGTATCTCGAGCAAGGCACGCCGATCTACGTTGCGGACCTCGAGGCCTGGGAGAAACGGGCAGGCGTCAGAGTCGGGGCGGGCGACGCGCTGTTCATCCGCACCGGCGTCTGGGCGAGGCGAAAGGCGGCCGGCCCGTACGCGCGGGGCCGGAACGCCCGGGATGCCGGCCTCGATCCCTCGGTCATCCCGTGGTTGAAGCGACGCGATGTTGCGATCATGGGCAGCGACCACCCGCAATACGTGTCGCCGTCGGCGATTACGGCTGCCGCGCACGATTTCTCCCTGGTGTACCTCGGGATCCACCTGCTGGACAACTGCGACCTCGAGGCGCTCGGCGAAGCGGCGGCTGCGCGGAAGCGATGGGACTTTCTGCTCACGATGGCTCCTATTCCGGTGGTCGGGGGAACGGGTTCTCCGATCAATCCGATCGCCACCTTCTAGGTTCATGAGCGTCATCGTCGCGCTTGACGGGGTTGACCCGACAAGCGACACTCATCTCGTTTCCGTCAACAAAGGGCCGCGTGTGGAGACGCGTGTCGTGGTTTGAGCGTTCAAGCCAGGTTTGCATTTCAAAGGGGGCGACATGGAGCGTCGGCAATGGACAACTCGGATCATCGTCGGCCTCGCAAGCCTTCTGCTGCTGCCATCGACGGGAGCAGGGCAGGCGGCGAGCGGCCTGACAGGAGTTGTGCGAGACACCACCGGCGGCGTGCTACCGGGCGTGACGGTGGAAGCCGCCAGTCCCGCGCTGATCGAGAAAGTCCGAGTGGGCGTGACCGACGATCAGGGCCGCTACAACATCATCGACCTGCGGCCGGGCGTGTACACCGTCACCTTCAGCCTGGCCGGTTTCAGTACGGTGAGGCGCGAGGGCATCGAGCTCCCGGCCGCGTTCACGGCTACCGTCAACGGGGACCTGCGTGTGGGCAGCGTCGAAGAGACGATCACCGTTTCCGGGCAGGCTCCTACGGTAGACATGCAGAGCGTGCTCCGGCAAAACGTGCTCTCGACCGAGCTGATGGACTCGCTCCCCAGCCTCCGGACGCCGCAGAGCTTTGTCCCGTTCATCCCGGGAGTCCAGGGAGGTCTTGGCCAGATTGGGCGCGATACTGCCGCACTGTCCATCAACGGGGGGCGCACCGGTGAAGCCAACGTCGGCCTCGACGGCGTCGCCGACCATACGTTGCAGGGCGCGGGTGGCGGAGCCTTCACTTACTACATCAACCAGGCCATGGTGCAGGAGGTGGCCGTCTCGATCGGGGGCCATTCGGCCGAGCAAGGGGCCGCCGGAATCTTCACGAACCTCATTCCCAAAGAAGGGGGCAACCGGTTCTCGGGAATGCTCTTCTATGGGTATGGGAACGAGAGCCTGCAGTCGGACAACCTGACCGACGCGCTGCGGGCCAAAGGTCTGACCGCCGTCAACTCGCTCAAGAAAATCTGGGACGTCAACCCCGCCTGGGGTGGGCCGATCGTTCAGGACAAACTCTGGTTCTTCAATGCCTTTCGCAATTGGGGATCGGTGAACTATCTGGCTGGCCTGTATTTCAATGCGACGCCCCTGGCTTGGACCTACACACCTGATAGGAGCCGCCAGGCCGTCACCGAAGTCTGGGACAAGAGTGTCAATCTCCGATTGACGTGGCAGGCGTCCCAGAGGAACAAGATTGGCCTGTTCTGGGATCACCAGCCGCACTGCACGTGCCACCGGAACTTCAGCGCGACGGTCTCGCCCGAGGCGACACAATTCGGGTTGTGGAAGCCGAACGGCTTCCGGCAGGCCAGTTGGAAATACACCGCCAGCAGCCGACTCTATGTCGAAGCCAGCATCTCGCAGACCTTCTCGAATTGGAAGACGAACCCGCAGAGACTGGGGCTCGATCAGGCCGTGGCCGAGGACACGATCTCGGTGACGGCGCAGCAGGGACCTGTCACGGTGTACCGAGCCGCGACCGATTTCGGCGATAACATCAACTTCCCGATCACCCAGAAGGCGTCGGTCGCCTACGTCACTGGTTCGCATTCCTTCAAGACCGGCTACAGCCTCTTCGGAGGCACGCGCCGAAATATCAGCCACAGAGGCCAGTCGATCTCGTATCGGGTCGGTAACTCGACCACCGGTGTGTTCAACCTGCTCACGCAGTGGGCGACACCGTATGAAGTGAAGAACGAGCTGCTGGACCTGGGGATCTTCGTCCAGGACCAGTGGACCGTCCGGCGCCTGACGCTCAACCTCGGGCTCCGCTACGATTATGCCAGTGGGAGTGTACCGGCCCAGTCGTTGCCGGCGACCAGGTTCCTGCCCGCGCGCAGCTTCCAGCCCGTGAGCGATATTCCGAAGTGGCACGATCTGTCGCCGCGGCTTGGCGGAGTGTACGACCTGTTCGGCGACGGCAAGACCGCCCTCAAGGGACACCTGTCGCGGTACACGGCCGGGGCGACGCTCGGCATCACCCAGGCGCTCAACCCGATCGCCGCATCGGTCCTGAGCACTACCCGAACCTGGGGCGATTCGAACGGCAACGCCTTCCCCGACTGCAACCTTCTGAGCCCCGATGCGAACGGCGAGTGCGGGGGGATGAACAATCGGGCCTTCGGCCAGCCCAATGCCAGGGTGACGCGCTATGACGATGACGTGCTGGCTGGCTGGGGCAAGCGCGGCTACAACTGGGAAGGCGCGGCGTCGATTCAGCGCGAGATCTTCAATGGAACGTCGGTCACCTTTGGCTACCTGCGGCGCTGGTACGGCAACTTCACCGTGACCGACAACCTGGACTGGGAGCCGGCAGACTACGAGACGTACTGCATCGCGGCTCCGTCCGGTTCGGGCCTGCCAGGCGGTGGCGGCTATCAGGTCTGCGACCTCTGGGATATCAAACAGGACAAATTCGGCCGGGTGAACGACTTCGTGACCTTCGCGGAGAATTTCGGCACCCAGCGCGAGGTGTTCGACGCGTTCGACCTGACGCTCAGCTCGCGTTTCGGGAGCGGCGCACAGCTGTCCGGCGGGCTGAACAGCGGGCGCACGACGCTCGATAGTTGCTTTGTCGTCGACTCTCCCACTCAGCGGTTCTGCAAGACTGTGACCCCGTTCATCGATCAGTTCAAGCTGCTCGGCTCGTACCCGTTGCCGTGGAACTTTCAGCTGAGCGGCGTCATCCAGAGCGTGGCCGGCCCTCAGATCACGGCGAACTTCGTCGCAGGCAACGCCTTGATTCGCCCCACGCTGAACCGCAATCTCTCGGCGGGCCCGAACGCCAACGTCACGGTCAACCTCATCGAGCCGGGTACGAGCTACGCTGATCGTGCGACGAATGTCGACCTCCGTCTCGGACGGCGATTCCGGCTAGGGGTTGCGCGCATCATGGGCAGCGTTGAACTGTTCAACGTGTTCAACAGCAGCGGAATCCTTTCGCACCAGGTCACGTATCCGACGAACTGGCAGCGTCCGACGAACATCCTGGTCGGGCGCTGGATGAAGTTCGGAGTCCAGGTGGATTTCTGATGGATCGGTGAAAAAGGAGCGTACTCAATGTTGAAGTGGAAGATTCTGGCGTGCCTGGGTGTCGCGTGCGGCGTCGGCGGCGTCGGCTGGGGCTACGCGCAGCAGCAACAGAACACCGGCTTTTTCGAGCTGCGGATCTACACGGCCCTGCCCGGCAAGCGAGATGCACTCGCCGCACGCTTCGCGAACAGAACAGCCGCCATTTACGCGCGGCACGGCATCACGAACGTGGGCTATTGGATTCCACAGACGTCGGATCCCGAGGCCGGCATTTCGGCCGAAAACACGTTTATCTACATGCGTGGGTACCCGTCGCGGGAAGAGCGCGACAAGCGTTTGAAAGCGGCGCACGATGATCCGGAGTTCGGGGAAGTCGTGACCACCCAGGAACGGAATCCCGTGACGAAGCTGATTCAACGCGTCGACTCGGCCGATCTGGTGCCGAATACGACGAAGTGGTCGGCCATCACCGTTACGCCGTAAGTCACGTTGCACTTGCGAGGACGCCATGCATGTCCGTCTGATCGTCACGACGTTGTTTGTCATCACCACGTCGATGTCTGCGCAGCAGCCGCCGGAAGGGACTGCCCGGTCGGCGGGTACATCGGCCGAGCTAGCTCCGCCAACTCCTGCCGAGGCCGCCGCGATCGCCGAGGTCCTGTCTTTCGAGAAGACCATGGAAGAAGCCGTCGTACGGGGCGACGTCGCATTTCTGGCAACGATCCTGCCCGCCGATTTCCGGTTCACACATGGCGATGGCTGGACCTCCGGTGGCGCCCCTCTTCGCGTGGACAACAAGGAGGCGTGGCTCGCGGCCGTCGGGAAGCGGCCGTACCTGACGCGGGATCTCGACGCGGTGAACGTCGAGCTGCACGGCGACATCGCGATTACGTACGGACGATACAAGATGAAGCAGACGTCCTCGCCCAACAGGGGCGACACGTCCGTCTGGTTCGAGAGGGTCTACGCCAAGCGGAATGGCAAGTGGATGTACCTGTCCCACCGTACCGTGCATGGTCCGCTTCGCGACGAGGGCCAGGCGTCCACCAGCGCGCGGTGAGTCGGCCGGTTTGGTGACCGGCCTCAACTCAGTGGCGCGTCACCGAGACTTAGCGTGTGGAGCTGCCTGAAATCAGGGATTTACCGAGAGACAAGCCCGGCTAAGGTTTGGCGACTGGGGGCGGTGTCCGAGAGAGCGCGAGGAGCGAAATGAGCAGCAAGTCGGCCCTTCCGGCAGGATTCGTCATCCTGCTGATTTCCTTCAGCAGCCTCGCGGCTCTCGCCGCCGACCAGCGGCTCATCCAGGCCGTGCGGCGCGGATCGATGGAGACGGCGCGCGAGCTGATCAAGCAGCGCATCGAGGTGAACGCTCCGCAATCCGATGGCACGACGGCGCTGCACTGGGCCGTCGAGGTCGACAACCGCGAGATGGTGTCGCTGCTCGTCGGCGCTGGTGCGGATGTGAATGTCGCCAGCGACTTCGGTGTGACGCCTCTGGCGCTGGCCAGCAGAAACGGCAGCGCGGCCATCGTCAGCATTCTGTTGCGGGCCGGCGCCAACGTGAACACGGCGCTGCGGACGGGAGAAACGCCGCTCATGACGGCCGCACGCACTGGACGTGCAGAGGTCGTGGACGCGCTGCTGGAAGCCGGTGCCAATCTGAATGCCAAGGAACCCGAAGCCGGTCAGACGGCCCTGATGTGGGCGATTGCCGAGGGACATACCGAGGTCGTGCGTACGTTGATCACGCACGGAGCGAATGTGCGCGAAGCGTCGCGGCGCGGCTTCACACCACTGCTGTTCGCGGCGCGCAACGGCGACGTCGAGACGACGCGGGCGTTGCTCGCCGCTGGCATCGACGTGAACGACGCCTCTGGCGACGGCACGACGGCGTTGACGATTGCCACGATTCGGAGTCAAGTCGCCTACGCGAAATTCTTGCTCGATCTGGGGGCCGATCCGAACAAGGGTCCAGGGTTCACGCCGATCCACTGGGTCGTTGGTGATTGGGACGTCGAGCTCGCCGGCGACAAGACGCATGTGAGGCCCGAAGGGACGGAGTGGGACCTCACGCTGCCGCTGAAAGGAAAGGCCCGGCTGGACTACCTGACGTTGCTGCTCGATCGCGGCGCCGACGTGAACGCCAAAGCCCAGTCGACGCCCCGCGTCGCGGTGGGTACGGGTGGGGGCGGTCGTGGTGGCGGCGGTCGCGGCGGGAAGACCGAAGGCGCGACGGCGTTCTTCATGGCCGCCCAGTTGGCTGATGTTCCCCTGATGCGGTTTCTTCTTTCGAAGGGCGCTGATCCGCTGGCGAGGACCGCTCGAAATGTGTCGCCGTTGATGGCCGCCGCGGGCGTCGACTCCAATACGGAGATCGGCTATACCGGCGTCGCCGAGGCCGACGCGGTGGAAGCGATCAAGCTCTGCCTCGAGCTGGGCGACGATGTCCACACGGTCAGCACGTACGGCGAGAACGCGCTGCACGGTGCGGCGTACCGGGGAAACGCGGGCTCGAACAAGATCGCCCAGTTGTTCCTGGATCGCGGCGTCCAAGTCAACGTGATCAACAAGCGGGGCTGGTCGCCCGTGACGCTGGCCGAAGGGATCTACACGAACAACAGCAATAGTCGGAATCCCGATCTCGAGCGTCTCCTGCTCGAGCACGGCGGTCGGCCCAGTCCGCCCGGCATCGAACGCGACGCGTACGCGGTCATTGTCGAGCGCTAGCACAGGTGGGCACATGACGATGTCATTGAGATCGCGGGCACTTCTTGCTGCGGTTGCTGGAATCGGGCTCACTGCAGTTGGCGTCGCTCGCTCGGAACGGGGTATCGGCGCGGTGGCTGCCGCATCATCCTCCGCGACGCTCTCGGCGTCAGCCCGGATCGCGGCACCCGTGATCGCCCAGGCGTCGACGTCCGCCCGCCAGACGTCGGCTGTGCCGTTCGACCGCGCGTTCCTCGATCGGTATTGCGTGAGCTGCCACAACGAAAAGCTGAAAGCAGCGGGCAAGGCGTCGGCCAACCTCGCGCTGGACGAGAAAGGTCTCGACCAGATCGGCGAGCACGCCGAGGTCTGGGAGAAGGTCGTGCTCAAGCTGCGCAGCCGCGAAATGCCGCCGCCAGGATCGCGCCGGCCCGATGAAGCCGCCTACGCCGGGGCCGTGAGGTCACTCGAGACGGCCCTCGACGGGGCCGCCGCCGCCCGTGGAAACGCCGGTCGAATCGCCGTTCATCGTCTGAACCGCTCGGAATATGCGAACGCCGTTCGGGACCTGCTGGCGCTGGAGATCGATGCGCCGACGCTGCTCAGTCCCGATGAAACCGGCTACGGCTTCGACAACATCGCCGACGTGCTGACCATCTCGCCGGGCCTGCTGGATCGCTACAAGCTCGCGGCCTGGAAGATCAGCCGGCTGGCGGTTGGCGATCCGACGATCCGGCCGTCCGTCGAAACCTACAAGGTGTCGCGATTCATCGACCAGGACTATCGCGTGAGCGAGGACCTGCCGTTTGGCTCCCGCGGCGGTTCGGTGATTCATCACAACTTCCCGCTCGATGGAGAGTACGTGCTCCGGATTGGGCTCCAGAGGGCCTACGCCGCCAACGTCATCAAGGGTCTTTCCCAACGCGAGGAGATTGACGTCCGGCTGAACGGCGAGCGGCTGAAGCTCTTTGCGATCGGCGGGGAATGCGTGGGATCCGAGGAGGCTCGGTGCAAGGAATTCCGCCCGAACATCAACGTCGCGTCCGGCGTTCGAGTCCTGCCCGCCGAGTACGACCTGTATGCAGACAAGGAGCTGGAAGTCCGATTCCCCGCGAAGGCCGGGCCGGCGACACTGCTCGTGTCGTTCGTGGACAAGAGCGCGGTGGCCACGGAGGGCGGCGGACAGGCTCGAAAGCCGCTGGGCGTCTGGCAGACCGACAACGCGTCCGGCATCATGAGCGTGGACAACGTCCAGATTGAGGGCCCCTTCGACGCGCGCGTGCCGGAAGAGACGGCGAGCCGCCGTCGGGTCTTCGTCTGTCGGCCGGCCGCGCGCCAGGATGAGGGAGTGTGCGCCAAGCGGATTCTGTCGACGCTGGCGCGGCGCGCGTATCGGCGGCCGGTGACCGGCAAGGACGTGGACGCGCTGCTTCGCTTCTACGAGAACGGCCGGGGTAAGGGAGGATTCGACCGGGGCATCCAGTTCGCCATCGAAGCCGTGCTGATGTCTCCGAACTTCCTGCTTCGCGTGGAGAACGTCCCGGCGCGCTCGACGCCGGGGAGCGCGTATCAGATTGACGACCTCGATTTGGCCTCACGGCTGTCGTTCTTCCTCTGGAGCTCCCTCCCCGACGAGGAGCTCCTCGACGTGGCGGCCGCGGGGAAGCTCAAGAACGCGCGCGTCCTCGAGCAACAGGTTCGACGGATGCTGGCCGATCCGAAATCCAGGGCGCTGGTCGACGGTTTCTTCACGCAGTGGCTTTCTCTGCGGGATCTCCAGAACGTGGCGCCGGATCCGGCCCTGTACCCGGACTTCGAGGAGAACTTGCGGAACGCGTTTCTGGAGGAAACGCTGCTGTTCATCGAAAGCCAGCTGAACGAAGATCACGGCGCGACCGAGCTGCTGACGGCCAACTACACGTTCCTCAACGAGCGTCTGGCCAAGTTCTACGACGTCCCGCACGTGTATGGCGCCCGATTCCGCCGAGTGGAACTGACCGATCCGAACCGCGCGGGGTTGCTGGGGCACGCGAGCATCCTCACGGTCACGTCCTATTCGACCAGAACATCGCCGGTCGTTCGCGGGAAATGGCTGCTGACCAACATTCTCGGTTCGCCGCCGCCGGCGCCGCCCCCGAACGTGCCCGCGCTCGTCGAGAATGGCGAAGCAGGCGCGGCTCCCTCCTCCGTGCGCGATCGCATGGCGCAGCACCGCAGCAGCGCGATCTGCGCGAGCTGCCACAGACGCATCGATCCGATGGGCTTTGCGCTCGAGAATTTCAGCGCCATCGGCAGGTGGCGCACCACCGAGTTCGGGTTGCCGATCGATCCGACGGGTGCGTTCCCGGATGGCACCGAGTTTGCCACGCCGGCCGAGTTCCGAAAGGCGCTGCTCAAGCAGAGCAGCGAGTTCGTCAGAACCCTGACGACGAAGCTGCTGACGTACGCCGTCGGGCGCGGAGCGACGTACCAGGACATGCCCGCCGTGCGAGCCATCATGCGGGAGGCCGCATCGAGTGACCATAGGTGGTCGGCGCTGATTCTCGCCGTGGTTCGGAGCGCGCCGTTTCAGATGAATCGGGCGCCCGAGCCGGAATCAGCACGCGACCGCGTCGCGTCCGCGAGATAAGGAAAGGTTGGACACCATGAGTGCCAAGGTCGTCACCAGAAAGCACCTGCAGCGTCGGACGTTTCTTCGTGGCTTCGGAGCCGCCGTGGCGTTGCCGCTGCTCGATGGGATGCTCCCTGCTTTTGCTGCCGTCCCGAAACCCGCCCGGCGCCTCGGGGTCATCTACCTGCCAAACGGCATGAACATGATTGAGTGGCGGCCGAAAGCCGTGGGCGCGGCGTTCGAGTTTCCGTCGACGCTCACGCCTCTCGCGCCGTTCCGCGACAAGCTTCTCGTGCTGTCCGGCATGTCCAATGCCGAAGCCGATCCTCTGCCTGGAGAGGGCCTGGGTGACCATTCCCGAGCGCAAGCCGTGTTTCTGACGGGCGTTCATCCCAGAAAGACGGAAGGGACCGATATTCGCGCCGGTATTTCCGCCGATCAAATCGTCGCCCGAGAGCTCGGCAGGGAGACCGAGCTGTCCTCGCTCGAGTTGGGTCTCGAGGCCGTCGACCTGGTCGGCGGCTGTGAAGACGGCTACGCGTGCGCATACAGCGGCGCAGTGGCCTGGCGCAGCGAAACCATGCCGCTGCCCGTACTCGCTCAGCCACGCGCCGTGTTCGAGCGACTCTTCGGGGCGGGCGATGGCACGGACCGCGAGAGTCGGCTGAGCCGCATCGAGATGGAACGCAGCATCCTCGACATGGTCTCCGACCAACTGACCAG
The DNA here is from genome assembly GCA_001767435.1 of Acidobacteria bacterium RIFCSPLOWO2_02_FULL_65_29. Taxonomy (GTDB): domain Bacteria; phylum Acidobacteriota; class Vicinamibacteria; order Vicinamibacterales; family CAVVIG01; genus 2-02-FULL-65-29. Next base: position 18,145 of record MEKT01000198.1, read on the forward strand.
TCTGAGGAACAGACTCGGACCGAGCGATCGTGCGAGAATCACCGAATATTTCGACTCGGTCCGCGACATCGAGCGGCGCATTCAGCGGGCGGAGGAACAGAGCGGACGAGGGGACTTTCCGGAGATCCAGCAGCCGGGCGGCATTCCCGACACGTTCGAAGAGTACGCCAAGCTCATGTTCGACCTGAACGTGTTGGCGTTCCAGACCGACCTGACGCGTATCTCCACGTTCCTCATGGGCCGCGAAAAGACCGGCCGGACGTATCCAGAGATCGGGGTGCCCGATCCGCACCACCCCATCTCCCACCATCAGAATCGTCCTGAAATGCTCGACAAGGAAGCGAAGATCAACGCGTTCCACATGAAACTGTTCGCGCATTTCCTGCAAAAGCTGCAGTCGACGCCTGACGGCGACGGCTCCCTACTCGATCACTCGCTCATCGTCCAGGGAGCGGGGATGAGCAACAGCGACATCCACTACCATCACGACCTTCCGATGCTGCTGGCCGGTGGAGGGGCGGGCCACGTCAAGGGTGGGCGGCACCTGAAGTTCGGCGAGGAGACGCCGCTGTCGAACCTGTGGCTGACCCTGATCGACAAGATGGGGCTTCCCATCGACCGCTTCGGCGACAGTAACGGCAAAATCGACTTGCTTTCCGATGTCTAGCGGGCGTACGGGGAACTCCTAATCCCGGAAGGCACTTGAGTCGACGTACCGCCGCCCACGTCGCGCAGGACTTCAGTCCTGCCCTCCAGCGGCGGTAGATCGAAAGAGTTGCGCTACACACGATGAGGAGGCGGTTCATGAAGGCGCGCACGATGGCATTTATCCTGGCGCTCACGATGCCGGCGTGGCTCGTTTACGCCGCTCGAGCACAAGGCGTTGGCCGTCAAGGCGCCGGAGGCCGAGGTGTCGCGGAGCCGTCGCCGTACCCGGTGACCCAGGGCAAAGAGTCCAGGTTCGAGAAGATCGCGGAGGGCGTTTACCTCGCCACGGGATCGAGCGGTGGCAGTAGCCCGGTCATCGTCGGCGACCGTGAGGCGCTGATCATCGACACGAAAACGACCCCCGCGGCGGCGCGAGTCTTCCTCGAAGATGTCAAGCTGGTCACCAACAACAAACCCCTCCGGTACGCGGTCAACAGCCATTATCACTACGACCACGTCGATGGCAATCAAGTGTTTCGGGCGGCTGGTATCGACGTGATTGGGCACGAGTTCGTCAAGTTTTCCATCGACAATTTCGACATCCTGCACCGCGAGCCGTACATGACGTCGCAGGTCGTCAACGGAACGAGGCGGATCGAAATCGCTCGGAGAAACCTCGCGGAGGAAAAGGATCCGCAGAAGAAGCCGGCGCTCGAGGCGACGGTCGCTGCGGCGCTCAAGACGTGGAACGACTTGCAGGAAATCAAGCCGACCGCTCCTAATGTGACCTTCAAAGACAAGAAGGTCATCGATCTGGGAGGGCGTGAAGTTCATCTGTTGTTCCTTGGCCGAGGTCACACGAACGGCGACACCGTCGTGTATCTGCCCAAGGAAAGGATTGTGTGTACAGGCGACTTGATGGAGACCGGCCCGGCCTACATGGGCGATGGGCAGTTTGATGAATGGATCGCCACGCTCGAAGTCCTCAAGAACATGGATTTCCAAATCGTTCTGCCGGGCCACGGTCGGCCGTTTACGGACGGCAAGCAGCGCATCACCGCGTATCAGGGCTACCTGCGAGACGTCGTGAGGCAGGTTGACCAGTTCCGCAAGCAGGGCATCCTGGCGGAGGAAGCCGCGCAGAAAGTGGATCTCTCGGCCTACCAGCAGTGGTTCCCGAATACGGCGCGGCCGGGTGCCGAGCTCCGCGGGATCCGTCACATCTACGAGTGGCTGTACGACCAGGAGCACAAGAAGTAGTGGGCCGCGATTTCTTCACAGTCTCTGATCTCTGAAACGTCAGTTGTCCCTGAGCGCTTCCATCGGATCGATGCGCGCGGCGCGAAGCGCCGGCACGCCGCACGCGGCGAACGCGACGAGTCCAAGCAGGACCACGACACCTGCGAAGGTCAACGGATCGGTGGCGCCGACGCCGTACAAGAGCGCGCTCATGGTGCGCGTGCCGGCCCACGCCACGCCGAGGCCGATCGTCAGACCGAGCGCCGTCAGCCCGAATCCCCGCGCCACGATCATCCGCACGACGACTCCGGCGCTCGCGCCGAGCGCGATGCGCAGGCCGATCTCGCGGCTGCGTTGTGCGACGCCGTACGAGAGCACGCCGTACAACCCGAGCGCCGCGAGGAGCAGCGCCAGCCCCGCGAAGATGCCGACGAGCGTAGTCTGCTGTGTGCGATCGACGACGTCGAGGTCGACGATTTCTTCCATCGTCCTGATCGCGGCGACGGGCTGCTCGGCGTCGACGTCGGCAATGACGCGGCGAACGGCAGGCGCGAGGGCCAGCGGATCGCCGGCGGTCCGCACAGCCAGATGTTCGGGGAACCAGGCGGCCAGACCCTGCGCATAGGGCGCGTAGGTACCGGGCTTCATCTCGAGCCGGTACCCGCGCTCGCGCACGTCCTTGACGACGCCGACAATCGTGCGCCATGGCGCGTCTGTCGCGCCGTAGCTCACGCGGTGGCCGAGCGGGCTCTCGCCAGGCCAGTTGAGGCGTGCGAAGGTCTCGTTGATGACGACGACCGTCGGCGCATCGCGTCCGTCGCGCTCGTCGAGCAGCCGTCCTTCGACCAGCTCGACGCCGATGGTGTTCAGGTAGTCGGCCGTGCAGGCACGGAACAGCGAATCCTGGCCCGGCACCGGCACGCGCCCCTCGATGCGGTAGCTGTTCGTATTTCCGATGCTTTGAAACGGCAGGGTGGAGACGTACGCCGTGCTTTCGACGCCGGGTAGTGCACGAACGCCGGCCAGGACCCGGTCGTAGAACGCGAGCCGCGCCACCCCGTCCTGATACTTGGCATTGGGCAGCGTGGTTCTGAGCGTCAGCAGGTGGTCGGCGCGAAACCCGACGTCGATCTCACGGAGATTGGCAAGCGTGCGAAACAACAGCCCTGCGCCCACCAGCAGCACGAGCGTCGCCGCAACCTGGGCTACGACGAGCGCGTCGCGAGTGACCGCCCGGCTGCTGCCGACGCCCGCGCGTCCACCGCGCTGCAACGTGTCGTTGATCGACGAGCGAGCCGCGTGGATAGCCGGCACGATACTGAAGACGACGCCGGTGACGATCGACAGGAATGCCGTATACGCGAGCAGCCGCGGATCCAGCCGCGACGCCGCCAGCGCAGGCATGCTCGTCGGAACCATCGCGGCCAGGATCGACATGCCCGTGGGGGCAATCACGAGTCCAATCGAGCCGCCGGCCATCGCCAGGAGCATCGCTTCGGCGAGCATTTGCCGAACCAGGCGCCGGCCGCTGGCGCCCAACGCCGCGCGCACAGCCATCTCGCTTCTGCGGCTGATTGCGCGAGACAGGAGCAGGCTGGCGACGTTGGCGCACGCAATCAGGAGCACGCACCCGGAGGCGCCGAGCAGGACGATGAGCTCGAGGCGGGTGTCGCCGAGCACGTCCTCTTTGATCGGTACGACGACGGCGCCCAGCCGTCCGTTGCTGTCGGGGAATTCGCGGGCGAGCCGGCCGGCCACGTCGCGCATGTCCTCGCGGGCCCGCTCGAGCGTGACGGCCGCCTGAAGGCGCGCGACGACATTGAGATAGTGCGAGTTCCGCATGGCCGCCTGCGCCGGAGTGAACTGGATGGGCGCCCAGAAATCCATGTTGCGATTGCGAAACACGAACTCCCTCGGCATCACGCCGATGATCGTCCGCTTGCTTCCGTTCGTCATGACGTCGGTGCCCACGATGGCGGGGTCTCCGGCGTAACGCCGCTGCCACAGGCCGTAGCTGATGAGGACGACCGGCGCGCCGGTCTGATCTTCCCGCTCGGTGAACGTCCGTCCGAGGACGGGTGCGACGCCCAGCACGGCGAAGAAGTTCGCCGTGACGCCTCGCCCGACGACCTGCTCGGGTGGACCGTCGGTTGTCAGGTTGAGCGACATGCCGCGCGTGGCCGCCATGTCGGTAAAGACCCGATTCAGCTGTTTCCAGCTGAAGTAATTCGCCGGCGCGGGAGTGTTGCGCGGGAAGCTGACGTAGCTGGCGTCCTCCCACACCGTCACAACGCGATCGGGGTCGGCGTACGGCAGAGGCCGGATCAGGACCGAATCGACCACCGAGTAGATCGCCGTATTGGCGCCGATGCCCAACGCCAGCGTGCCGATGGTGGTCAACGTGAAGATCGGCGACTTGCGCAGAACGCGCAGGCCGTATCGGAGATCCGTCAGGAGGCCGTCCATGTCGCCATTAGACGACGGGCGCCGGCGGTTGGTTGACGACGAACCCCTAGGCGAGCGCTGGTGAGGGTTCGACCGACGCGGCGATGGGCAGATAGATATTGAATGTCGCGCCCTTGCCTGGCTCGCTCACCACGGTGATGTGTCCGCCGCTCTGTTTCACGATCCCGTAGACGATCGACAATCCGAGTCCCGTGCCCTTGCCCGGCTCTTTGGTCGTGAAGAAGGGCTCGAAGAGCCTTGCGCGCGTCTGTTCGTCGATGCCGGTGCCGGTGTCGCTGACGCTCAGCCGCGCGTACCGTCCGGGGCGTCCGTCGGCTTCGGCCATCGCCTCCGCTTCGTCGAGCTCGAGCTCTTCGACCTTCAGCGTCAATCGGCCGCCATCGGGCATGGCGTCGCGCGCGTTGACGACGAGATTGAGCACCACCTGCTCGATGTGCGCTTGGTCGGCAACGACGAGCGTCGGCTCGGTTGGCCGGATGCTGACGAATTCGATCTCGGGTCCCATCAGACGGCGCAGCATCGTCTCCATGTTGCCGAGCACGTCGCCAAGCGCGAAGAGCTTCGGGCTCGTCGCCTGGCGCCGGCTGAGGGCGAGGAGCTGCCGTGTGAGGCTCGCGCCGCGCTGAACCGACTGTTTGATTTCCTTCGTCTCGTCGTGGGCCGGATCGCCGGGCGTCGTCTCCATGAGGAGCAGGTCTGCCGATCCCATGATGCTCATCAGGATGTTGTTGAAATCGTGCGCCAGGCCGGCGGCCAGTCGTCCGATGGCTTCGAGTTTTTGCGACTGGCGCAGCCGTTCTTCGATGGCGCGGCGCTCCGTAATGTCGCGGATGAACCCGGTAATGGCGCCCTTGTCTCCGCCGAGCCGCGCCGCCGTCAGCTCGACCGGGAACTCCGTGCCGTCGCCCCGTTGGGCCAGCATCTCGAACTGCGCGCCTGTCAGTGGGCCCTCGCCCTTCAGCATGTAGTCGCTGAAGGCCTTCATGGCCATCGCGCGCCCTGCGGGCGGCAACAGCATCTCGATGGATTTGCCGAGGATGTTCATCCGCCGGTGCCCGAACATCCGCTCGGCCGCCGGATTGAATTCGCGAATCGCGAACTGATGGTCCATCGTGACAATGGCGTCGCTCGCGGCGTCGAGAATGGCGCCTTGCCGCGCCTCGGTTTGCGCACCCGCGCGATACACCCTGTAGGTGAGATAGAGCGGCGCGGCCGCCAGGAGCAGGGTGAGCCAGTACCCGGAGCGCTCGGTCACGGCAATGACCACCGCGGCCGCTGCCACGCCCAGGACGTAACTGCTGAGGCTCGGCAGGAAATCGGTCTTCCACACGTGCCACGCGTTCTGGCTCGTGGTGAGCGCAATCGCAACCGCGATTGGCGCGGTGTTGACGAGGAAATAGGTGAGCGCCATGCCGGTGAGCGGCGCCAGGACACCGATGTCGCTCAGGTCGGGCTCGGACGTGCCGCCGAGGCGCTGATACACCTGTCCGGCGGCCTGCACCGTCAGGACCAGGCACGCCATGTTGAAGAGCGTCCGGTACGCCGGGTTTCGCGTCCGCGAATTCAGGTTCGTCTGGCTCCAACCGCTCGCCGCGCCCACGATCATCGTGGCGTGCGGGCCGCGCAGGATGAGCGATGCGATGTCGACCACGTAGGACACCGACATGTTCGATCCGCTGGCGATCGGGAATTGGACCTTGAAGGCGGACGTCAACGACGAGAGGAGCACGAAGAAGAGCAGTGAGAGCGGCGGCGAGAGCGACTCGGGATGCCGTGCAAGCATCAGTGCCAGGGTCACGGCGCCGAGGACGATGACCCCGACGATGTACCAGCGTGCGCGAGGCGACAGGTCTCGCAGCAAGACGTTTTCAGTATAATCCGGAGTTGACAAGTATCAAACACGTGTTTTATACATATGTTTGAGACACCATGGCCAAGCGATTGATCGTGCTGCTTCTGGCCGCCACCGCAGGCACTGGCGCCTATACGTATTTCAACCGGCCTCCCACCTCCCTCGTGCTCACCGGTATCGTCACCACCCATGACGTGGTCGTGAGCTCGCAGATTGGCGGCAGACTCGAGCGACTCGCCGTGCAGGAGGGCGACACGGTCACCCGGGATCAAGTACTGGCCGTGATCGCCCCCGACGAGCTCAGGGCGGAGAGCTCGTACGCCTTGGCCAATGCGCAGGGCCTGTCGTCGCAGGTGCAGGAGGCCGCGGCGGCCTTGCGCTTCGAGCAGAAGCAGACGGTGGAACAGATTCGGCAGGCCGAGTCGAACGCCGCGGCCATCGAGGCGCAGCACGCGGCGGCGGTGGCGGACTCCGAGAACGCTCGGCTCAATTTCGAGCGCACCCGCAGCCTGTCGGCGCAGGAGCTGGCGCCGGCGTCCCAGCTCGACCAGGCGCGCACGGCGTATGAGGCGGCACAGGCGCGCGTGGATGGGCTGAACAGGCAGGTCGACGGCCAGCGGGCAGCCGTGGCGCTGGCTCGTGCCAACAGCGAGCAGATCGCCGCGAAGGAGAGTCAGGTGCAGGCGAACGAGCACCTGCAGGCCGCGGCCGACGCGCAGCGCACCAAGGCGGACGTCCGCCTCGCCTATTCCGAAATCCGGGCGCCGATCGACGGAATTGTCGACGTGCGAGCCGCGCGCACGGGCGAGGTGGTGAACCCGGGGCAGCCGGTCGTGACGCTGATCGATCCCGACGACCTCTGGGTCCGGGCGGACGTCGAAGAGACCTACATCGATCGCGTGAAGAATGGCGACTCCCTGACAATCCGGCTGCCCTCGGGCGTCGAGGTCCAGGGGGTCGTGTTCTACCGCGGCGTCGACGCGCAGTTCGCGACGCAGCGCGACGTGAGCCGGACCAAGCGCGACATCAAGACGTTCGAAATCCGGCTGCGGTGCGACAACACCGAACGGCGGCTCGCCGTCGGCATGACGGCGTACGTGCTGTTACCGCTTCAGTGACAGGGCACAGGGCAGACAAAGGGCAAAGGGCAGAGGGCAGACTGCGCAAGCTGATGGCTGAGAGCTGATGGCTGAGAGCTGACATGAGTGCAATCGACGTTCGAAACATCGTCAAGACATTCGGCGACTTCACCGCCGTCAAGGGCATCAGCTTCACGGTGGAGAAAGGCGAGATCTTCGGGCTTCTGGGCCCGAACGGCGCCGGCAAATCGACGCTCATCCGCATGTTGACGACGCTTCTGCCGCCGACCTCGGGGACGGCGCTCGTGAACGGATTCGACGTCGTGAAGCAGGCCGATGGCGTGCGCCATTCGATTGGCGTCATCCCGCAGGCGATGACGAGCGACCTCGAGCTGAGCGTCGAAGAGAACCTCATGTTCTACGCGAAGCTCTACGGCGTGCCGCGCGAGAAACGTGCGCGCCTGATGGCCGAGCTCCTCGACGCCGTCGAGCTGACCCAGTGGCGCGACAAGCAGGTCAAAAAACTCTCGGGCGGCATGCGGCGCCGCGTGGAAATTGCCAGGGGTCTGATGCACGAGCCGCGCATCTTCTTTCTCGACGAGCCGACCACAGGCCTCGATCCGGTGTCGCGCGTCGCGGTCTGGGAGATGCTCAGGAAGATCAAAGCGCAGCGCGATCTGAGCGTGCTCATCACGACGCACTACATGGACGAAGCCGACAAGCTCTGCGACCGGATCGCCATCGTCGATCACGGCGAGCTGAAGGCGCTCGACTCGCCGCTGACGCTCAAGGCGTCGATTCCGGGCAAGAACATGCTCGAGGCGAGCTTTTCGCCAGTGCCGTCGGATTGGGAAGGGACGCTCCGGATTCTCCCAGGCGTCGAAGAGGTGACGCGCCACGACAACGTGTTCCGTCTGGCGTCCACCAACGGTCCGGCGACGACGATGGCGCTCATGGAGCGCGCGGAACGCGCGCAGGTGGCGGTGCAGTCGCTCGGGGTCCAGAGCACGACGCTCGACGACGTGTTCGTGCATTACACGGGACGGGCGCTGCGCGACGCGTTGCAGGAGGCGTCGCCGCAGGACAGTCCGTTCATGATCAGGAGAGGCTAGAGGCTAGAGGTTGGGGACCCTGAGACCTGACCCACGACGCACGGAGCACGAAGAACGTGGAACGACGAGGTTTCATGCAACGAACGTGGGCCGTCATCGACCGTGAGTTGCGCCGGTTCCGGCGCAGCCCGATGCTGATCGTCATCTCGATGGTCTTTCCCATCGTACAGCTCGTCGTCCTGGGCTACGCGTTTGGCGGCAACGTCAAGCACCTGAAGGTCGGCATCGTGGATCAGGACCGCGGGCTGCCGGCGGTGAAAATCCGGGAGCTTGCCGGTGCGGTGGCGGCGGGCTCGCAGACCTTCGAAACGTCCGACTACAGCGATTCGGGCAAAGCGCTCGACGATCTGCGCAACGGTCGCATCAACGGCGTGCTCACCATTCCGCCGGATTTCTCGCGCCGTGTGCACGCGAAGAACCAGCCGCAGGTGGCGCTCATCGAGGACAACACCGACAACTTCGTGTCGGCCACGCTCGTGGCCACGGTCGGCAACTTGATGTCGGCTTTCAACAAAGATGGTCCGACGACCAAACGCATTCCCGGCGAGGCCACGCTCGCCGTGGTCGAGGTCTATCCCTACGTGCCCTACGTGCAGTACCTGCTGCCGGGCTCGGTCGTGATGTCGATCTTCATGATGGTGATGATCGGCGGCGGCATCATCTTCATCGACGACAAGGCTCGCGGGCTGCACGAAGGATACCTGGTGACGCCCATCACGAAGCTCGAGCTGATTGCCGGCTTCAACATTTCCGGCACCATCAAGGCGGTGCTCGCGGGTGCGTCCATTATGATCGTGGGGTCGCTCATCGCCGGCATTCCGAATCCGCTCGATCCGATGCGGATGATTCGAATGCTGGCCGTGATCACGGTCACGGCGTTCGCCCTCATCAGCATGATGTTCCTGCTGATGGTCCGCGTCACCGATCCGCTGATGCCGCGCGCCATGTTCGGCGTGCTCAACACGCTCCTCTATTTCCCGAGCGGCGCGGTGTATCCGCAGCAGGGCTTCCCGGTCTGGATGCACTGGATCGCGGTCGTCGATCCGTTCACCTACGCCGTTCACGCGTTCAAGAGCCTGCTGCTCAAGAACACGGGATTCGGCGCGATCGGCTTCGACCTGCTCTACCTGACGGTGTTCTCCGCCATCGCGATGACGGCGGCCACGATGCTGTTCAAGAGGACGCTGTGAGCGAGCGCGACGCGGAAACGCGCACCCGCCTGCTGGCCGCCGCCGCCCGCCTGTTTGCCGCGCGCGGGTTCAACGACGTCACGGTCCGTGAGATCTGCCGGGCGGCTCGCGCCAACGTGGCCGCCGTGAACTATCACTTCGGCGACAAGCTTGGCCTGTACCGCGAGGTGCTCGCCAAGGCCATCGGGACGATGCAGGCGACGACCGAGGCGGCGCGCCAGGCCGGCGCCGGGCTCCCGGCGGAACAGAAACTCCGCACCTACGTGCGGGTGTTCCTGCAGCGCGTCGCCGGACACGGCACCGACGCGTGGATCCACCAGTTGATGATGCACGAGATGGCCGACCCCACGCCGGCCATCGACCTCGTCTTCGACCAGGTGGTTCGTCCGCGTCTCGCGTACGTGAGCGACGTGGTGGCCGAGATCCTCCACCTCGAGGCCGACAACGAAGAGGTGCAGCGATCGGTGCTGAGCATTCAGGCGCAGTGCCACGCGGCGATGCCCAACCCGATGTCGAAGCGCCTCGTGCGCGATCTCACCGCCGGCACCTCGCTCGACGATCTGGCCGACCATATCGCCAAGTTCTCGATCGGCGGCCTGCACGCAGTCGCCCGGCAGACTACCTGAACGGGTAGTGCGCGGTCCGCGCGGCCGTCCTACGATCGACGCATGGGCGCCGCCAGCCTTCCCGACGATCGCGATCTTCTCGACAGTTATTCCCGGGCGGTCATTCACGCGGTGGAGCGAGCCGGGCCCGCCGTCGTCAAGATCGACGCTGACGCCCGGGCCACCGGATCGGGCTTCCTGTTCGCGCCCGATGGGCTCATCGTGACCAACAGCCACGTCGTGACCCGCGCGCGCGCGATGACGGCCGCGCTTCCCGATGGTTCGACCGGCCGGGCCGATCTCGTGGGCGAGGATCCGGACACGGACCTGGCGGTCCTGCGAGTGAACATCGGCGGGACCCTGCCGTGGGCGCGCTTCGGCGATTCCTCGGCGCTCAAGCCCGGCCAGGTCGTCGTCGCGATCGGCAACCCTTACGGGTTTCAACACTCGGTCACGAGCGGCGTCGTCAGCGCCCTCGGGCGATCGATGCGGACGCGATCGGGGCGCCTGATGGAAGACATCGTGCAGACCGACGCCGCTCTGAATCCCGGCAACTCCGGCGGCCCGCTGGTGACGACGAACGGATCGGTCGTGGGCGTGAACACGGCGGTGATCCTGCCTGCGCAGGGGCTGTCGCTGGCAATCGCGAGCAACACGGTGCAGTTCGTCGTGTCGGCGCTCCTGCGCGAGGGGCGTGTCCGCCGAAGCTACATCGGCGTCACGGGGCAGAGCGTGCCACTTCCACGCCGGCTTGCGCGCGTGCACCAGCTCGCCGCTTCGTCCGGTGTCCTGGCCGCGGCGGTGGAGAAGGGCAGCCCAGCCGAGAAGGCGGGCCTGCGGGCGGGCGACATGATCCTGTCGCTCGGCGATCGGCGAGTGGGCGGCGTCGACGATCTGCTGCGGATTCTGACCGCGGATCGCATCGGCTCGTCGATGCCGATGACAGTCCTGCGCGGTACGGGCCGCCGGCAGCTGATCGTTGTGCCTGCGGAAAGAAGATCAACAGGTAACAGGTGACTCCAGCCGCGCTCACACCGCAATGAGTCCCCGGCGAATCGCGCGGCGCACCGCGTCCGTGCGGTTTCTCGCCGGTAATTTGCCGCAGATCGACGCCACGTGGAACTTCACGGTCTGATCGCTGATGCCGAGGCGGGCGGCAATGGCCTTGTTCGGCAAACCTTCGGCGAGGAGCTCGAGGACCTCGATCTCGCGGGGCGTGAGGGGCTCGTCGGCCGGTTCGCCGCGGGTCGAGCGCGCCGGAACAAGAATGGCGTCGGCCACGCTCGCACGCGCGCGCGCTTCCGCGAGCGTCTCGCATTCCTCAGAGATCACGATGCGCTCGCCCAATCTGCCGGCGAGGGCCGCACGTTCCGCCGGTCGACCGACGAGGATTACCCTGAGCAGCCCGTGGTGAACGTCCGGCGTGGCATCGAGACCGGCGAGGCGTCCCGCCGGCAAGGCGCGACGACCGAGAATACCGGGAGCAGCTGGCTGCGAAACCATGTCTTCACCGCCGAGGATCCCTCGACTGGGACGCGGAGAGAACGTGGCGTTCCTCGAGGCTAGTGTGTCGGTCGTTCTCCAACGGTAATCAGGACCTCCAACCACGCCGGGCCGCGACCCACGCCGAGCGCTACCGTGCGGCCGATGCGTTCGGCCACGAGCAGCTCCAGCAGGTCTTCGGGAGTCGCCACGGCGTGGCCGTCGAACGTCGCGAGGACGTCTCCCACCATCAGCCCGGCCACGGCGGCGGGACTGCCGGGTGTGACGCCGACGACCAACAGCGCCTGTTCGCGATCACCCTGCCGGCGCTGGGCGTCGGTCAGCCGCACCGGCTGGCTCGCAAGACCCAGATAGCCTCTCTTCAGGCCGCCCTGCCCGAGTACTGCCTCTGCCGTACGCCAGGCGATCGCCGCCGGAATCACGACCTCGAACCCTCGGATCGTAGACGCCGTCGTGATACCGACAAGGGCACCGCTCGTGTCCGCGAATGCACCGCCCGCGAACCCATCATGCATCGGCGCCGTCGTCCGAATCACCTGTTCGATCGCGCGCCGCCGCCCCGTCTGCAACGGCCCGCCGATCACTGCAACGATGCCCGCGCTGGCCGTGACGGCGTTGCTCCAGGACCGCGCCACGGCCACCGCGAAGTGCCCGACCCGTGCCGGCACCTGGCTCAGACTGGCCGGGGTTACGCCAAGGCCGCTTACCTTTAAGACGGCCAGGCTGGTCGCGGGGTCCCATCCCGCCAGCTCCGCCTCAAATGTTTCGCCGTCGTGGCGGCGGACGCGGAAGCTATCGCCCCGGCCGAGTGCCGAGGCGGTGGTGACCACGACGTCGTTCGCGTACACAACACCGCTGGCCGGCCGACGCCGGCCCTGCACTTGGACGACGGCAGGCGCGACGGCGGCTACAGCATCGGCCAGGCCACTTGAGAGACTCATGAGTAGTGAGGGGTCCATGTCCGCATCGTGTCAGATGGCCGCGCGGGGCGGATCACCCGATCGGGGAGTACTTCACACGTGCCAGATGGAACCAGATCACGACGAATCAAATCTTCGCCTACGCGCTGTCCTATCGCATTCCACAGATCGTGATCGTCTTGTCGCGGAAGCCGAGGCGGACAAGGGCTTGTCAACCGTTCCGAAGAACATGTGACGTACCATTGGGCGTGAGCGATTCTCGCTGGGTCGTCGCGCCGAATGACGAGGGCGGCCGACTCGACAAGTTTCTGGCCGCGCCCGAGCGTCTGGGAACCCGCGGGCGCGCAGCCGATGCGCTGGATCGCGGCAAAGTGTTTCTGAACGACAGCGAGGCGGCGCCTGCCGATGCCGGCCGACGTCTTGCCGCGGGCGATCGCGTCCGCGTCTGGATGGACAGACCCGGCTCGGCGCGTCGCCAAGGGCCGCGCGCGGCCCGGCCCGGCGAGCTGAGCATTGTGTATGAAGACGAGGTCCTGGTCGTGGTGAACAAGCCGGCTGGGTTGCTCGTGGTGCCTCTGGCGAGCCGGAGCGACGCCCCGTCCGTCGAGGACGAGCTCGTGCACCATTTGCGTTCTCGCGGCAAGCGCCGGCCGCTCGTCGTGCACCGGATCGATCGCGACACGTCGGGGCTCGTCGTGTTTGCAAAGCGTGCCGACGCACAGGCCCGGCTGAAGGATCAGTTCAGGCGGCACGAACCCGAGCGAGTCTATCTTGCTGTCGTGCAGGGCCATCCTGCGCCGGTCCAGGGCGTCTGGCGCGATCGCCTCGCGTGGGACAGGAGAGCGCTCGTTCAGAAGGCCGCCCACCCCCGCGAGCCCCGGGGCGCCGAGGCCATCAGCCGCTATCGGGTCGTGGAGCGTTTTCGAGACGCGTGTTTAATCGAAGTCGCGCTTGTGACCGGCAAGCGCAATCAGATTCGTCTACAGGCGAGGTTGCACGGCCACACGTTGGTGGGCGAACAGTTGTACGTGCAGAGATCCGATTCGGCCCTTGGGGTCCCGTTTCCGAGGCAGGCCCTCCACGCCTATCGGCTGGTGTTTCGGCACCCGGCGAATGGCGGCCGGCTCAGTTTCGAGGCGCCCCTGCCCGGCGACCTGGTCGGGCTCCTCCAGGGCTTACGGCTGAGCTAAGGACCCGTCCGTCCTTAAACGAACCTTTCGGAGCCCGTGAGGGTCTAAAATAGGAGAAGGAATAAAACTCATGGCCAAAAGAACCGCGACAACCCTTGTTTGTCCCCGTTGTGGTGTTCCCAGCGCCCGCGTGATCGGGCGTTCCGAGTCGTACCCGGTCATCTACCTGCGTTGCGACGATTGCGGGAAGACCTCCGTCTCGCCTGAGCAGTAAACTCTCACGCGGTCCAACTCACGTGGGGCTCCGCCCCACACGTGCGCGCCGAGGACCGCAATTCGGCGCTCTGACCGCCCCCGGACGAGACCAAGATCGCGAAAAGCCTCCTATCGCGGTCCAACTACTTGAGAGTCATCGGGTTACAGAAATGGCACCTCGGGCACGCTGGTGTAACGCCCCGGCGCGCCCGCCGACCCATTCCTCGGTCCAGATATAACATGTAAACTATTGAAACAGCATGAGTTAGGTTGATTTTTGCGATCACGGCACGATTCGCGCATTGCAGCCCGGTATCTCACGATCTGAGGCTGATATGGATCGAGCTGTTGTTTTCGCGACCACTCCCGCGACGTCGGGCTTTCGCGACGGCCTGGGGGCGCGGCGCCACATAACAGACCCGTCCGGCAAGAACACGCTCGAGCTGCTGTGTCTGCGGAGCGAGCTGTCCACGGTGCCTTCCTTCGAGTTCGCGCTGCGTGAACGCGTGAGCCGGCTCGCCGCCTTCCGTCATCCTCAGTTCAGCCCGGCCCGCAGCGTCGAGCGATCCTCCGATATCGAATCCACATTGGCTCTTGTGTCGGAACGCGTCCTCCAGGGCGTCCGTCTTTCGGACCTGCTCGCGTCCGCCGAGCAGCGTCGGCTGGTGTTCGATATCACCGCGGCCCTCTGTCTGATTCGGCAACTCGTGTCCGCCGTTGGCGCGCTTCACGAGAGCGCACGCGATGTGGCGCACGGGGCGATCGGTCCGGAGCGGCTCGTGGTGACCAACGACGGCCAGCTCATGATCGTCGAGTACGGACTCGGCGCCGCGCTCGAGCAGCTCCGCTATCCGCGCGAACGCTACTGGACCGAGCTGCGCGTGGCGCTGCCTTCGTCTGCCGGGCTGCCTCGCTTCGATCAGCGCGGCGATGTCACGCAAATAGGCGTGGTCGCGTTGTCGCTCATCCTGGGTCGGCCGATCCGAGACGAGGAGTATCCCGCCCGGATCGCCGATGTGGTGGCGTCGGCATGCGCCGTTTCTCCACGCGGCGGTCTCGAACCGTTATCGCAAAGTCTCCGAGGCTGGCTCGGACGGGCGCTGCAGCTCGACGGTCGCACTTCTTTCACGACGGCCGCCGACGCGGCCGTCGAGCTCGACAAGGTGCTCGGCGAGGGCCAATACGTCGCGACGCCGGCGAACCTTGCCGCGTTTCTTGCGCGATACCACGGCACGGGATCGGACGTGACACCGTACCCGCCTCTGCCGATCGCCACGGCGGTCAGTTCGACGCCGACGCCGCCGCGCGGGACGCGGGCGCTTGTGTCGAGCGGTTTCGATCCGGACGCCATGACGCCGGCGCTCGGGATCCCACGGCCCGCCTTCGCCACCCTGACCCCATCGCGCGGCACCCCGATACCCACGCCGCTGATGGCATCTGTGGGCGCGAGCGCCGCGTGTGCCGATCCAGTCACGCCGCCTCGAGGGACTCCGCCGCTCGCGTCTTCGCGAACGCCAGGGCCGATGCCGATCCCATCTCCCACGCTGCAATTTCAGTCGTTCGCCGACGCGGTGACCGAGCCGACGCCAGTCATCGAGAGGACGCCATCCCGCGGCATGCCTCGCCCCTTGATTCCAGCGGCCGGGCTGCTAAGCCCCGCGCGGCCCTTGGTCCCGGCGCCGAAGCCGGTCGCGTCGGTCGAAAACGACTACGAGGAGACGCCGGAGCGGCAGTGGCCGAAGTTGGCGGCAGCGGCCGTCGTGCTCGTCGCGCTCATGACCGCAGCCGCGTTTGCCGGCAAGCGCGAGCCCATGCCCGCCGAGGCGGCTACAACCGGCACGCTGTCGATTCAGACGAATCCGAGTGGCGCACAGGCGAGTGTGGACGGCCGCCCACGCGGCGTCACGCCCCTGACTCTCGAGTTGGCTGCCGGGCCGCACAAGGTGGAGTTGAAGGGGCCGGCAGGCTCACGAATCATCCCTGTGACGATTGCAGCCGGCACGCGGCTGGCCCAGTACCTCGAGCTGCCGCAGCCGGACTCGGGCGTACCGGTGGCGGGCTGGGTCGTCGTGACGTCGCCGATCGAACTGCAGCTCTTCGAGAACGACCGCCTGCTCGGTTCGAGCCGGAGCGATCGGATCATGGTGTTGGCCGGCCGGCATGACGTCGACCTCGTCAACCAGGAGCTTGGCTATCGCTCCACGCGCACGGTGGAGGTTGCCGCCGGCGCGGTGGCGCCCATAGCGGTCGAGATTCCCTTGGGTCTGATCGCGGTCAACGCGTCGCCGTGGGCCGAGGTCTGGATTGACGGCACGAAGGCCGGCGAGACGCCGATCGGGAACCTGTCGCTTCCGATCGGAACGCACGAGGTGGTCTTCCGCCACCCCGATTTCAGCGAGGAGCGGCAAGCGGCGGTGGTCACGCTCAAGGATGTGGCGCGGCTCAGCGTGGAATTCAAGAAGCCGTGAGGGCTACTTCTTCGCGCGCGCGTTCTTGAACAGCTCGACGACTTCCAGGTGCTGGCCCATCGCCGCCAGCGTCCACGCGCTCTGCCCGTCCTTGTTTCTGGTTTCCATGTCCGCGCCCTTGTCGAGGAGAATCTTGACGAGCGGGGCATAGCCCCACGCCGAGGCTTGCATCAGAGCGGTCATGCCTTTGTCGTCTGCGGCATTCACGTCGGCGCCGTTGGCCGCCAGAAACTGCACCGTGTCTTCGCAATTGCCTTCGGCGGCCATGGCAATGGTCGGCGCGCCCTGCACGCGCGCGGTCGTCTTGGCGCCGGCGGTCATCAGGGCCTTGACAATCGGCGTATGGCAGCCGCGTGCCGCGTAGCCGAGCGCGGCATCGACGTTTTTCCGGAGCCCGGCTTTCAGCAGGAACTCGACAAACTGCGTGTGGCCGTTGGCCGCCGCGTAAGTGAGCGCCGTCGAGCCGCCCACGTCTTCGGCCGACAGGTTCGCCTTCCGAGCGAGGAGCGCCTGCGCGACGGCCGCGTCGCCGCTGAGCGCCGCCGCCATGATGGGCGTGCGCCCGGCGCTGTCGTTCGCGTTGGGGTCGGCGCCGCTGGCCAGCAGGATCGCGGCCGCGGCCGGGTAGCCGCCAAAGGCTGCCGCCGTCAGCGCCGTGGCGCCGTCCGCGTTGGCCGTGTTCACGTTCGCGCCGCGCGCCAGGAGCAGCTTGAGCGTCTCGAGACGGTTGGCCGAGGCCGCCGCCATCAGCACCGTCATGCCGCTCCGGTCCGTGCCATTGGGATCGGCGCCGCGCCCGATGAGCGCGTCGACGACAGAAGTGTGTCCCTGCGACGCCGCGGCCATCAACGCCGTCGCGCCGCTCTGATCCGTGGCCGACACATTCGCGCCGGCAGCGGCGAGCGCGCTGACGATCGCCGCGTGGCCGTGGAGCGCCGCGAGGCCCAGCGCGCTCGTTCCGGAGTCGGACACGGCATTGACGTTGGCTCGAGCGGCGAGCGCCTCCTGCACGCCAGCCAGATCGCCCAGCATCGAAGCCGAGAGCAGCCGCCGGTCCGGCGTATTTTCCGGCTCCGGCGCCGCCGCGGCGTCCTGGACGTCGGGATTCGGCCGGGCCGGCGGCGCGCCAGCCTGCGGCGCTTGCAGCGCCAGCACCATCATCGCGAGAGCGCAGAGCATGGACGAGAGTATACGCCCTCGGGCGGCTCGGGGCTCGGGACTCGGGAAGATTCGTCCGGCACAGCGAGGCACTCTCGGCGGCTTGAGGCGAAGCTTCGCTAGCGTGGACCACACGAGCGTGCCGGCCCAGCCAGCCTGCGCCGGTTGCGGTGTCGTATCACCCTATGTCAGAATTTGTGAACGAGCCGGTCCGGTCACGGACCAAGCACTCGACGTTCATCATCAACCTATCGATTTCGAACGAGGAGACGGGATACATGCGTCGTGCATCGAATGCTGCGATGGTCGGATCGGTCCTGGCTTTTGTCGCTCTTGTGGCCGTGAGCCTGTCGGCCCAAGGCAACGGCGGCAGCGCCGAGGGCCGCAAGATGAAAAACCCGGTGGCATCGAGTGCGGCATCGATCACTGCCGGCAAGGCCGCCTATCAGAAGTATTGTCGCTTCTGCCACGGTGCCGAGGCGCTCGGCGACGGCCCGTCTGCGCCGAAGGACTCGCACCCCTCGGATCTCACGGACAAGGTATGGACTCGGGGGTCGACCGACGGCGAGATCTTCGTGATCCTGCGCGACGGCGCCGGTCCAAAGTTCGACATGAAGGGCTTCAAGGGCCGGATGGCCGACACCGACATGTGGAACGTCGTCAACTTCATCCGCAGCATCGCGAAGAAATAGACGCCCCGGCCAGGAAGACACGAAGGATCCGTTGACGTCGCTGTCGGCTCTCAGCCGTCGGTTCTCGGCCACGCCAGTCGACAATTGACAGTCGACAATGAACAGGTCCCTCAACTGTCAACTGTGAACGTTGGCTGTCAACCTCACTGATAGCTGATCGCTGATGGCTGACGGCACCTCATCACGAGGGGCGTACGCTTGCCGACCGTCTCGAGGCGGGGGCGATTCCTGTCGTGAGGGGAATGGACGCGCGGCGGCAACGGCCGCCGTTGAAGTCGTGCGTTCTCGATGATTCCTATCGCGTTAGTCCGAGTCGGCCTGGCCGGGACGATATACTACGAGCATGCAGGTGGCTTCGAACAGACGAGCGGCGCTGGCGGAGTTCGTGAAGCGGCTGCGTGAAGCCCTGCCTGCAAACCTGCAGGACGTGCGATTGTTCGGGTCTGAAGCTCGCGGTGAGGCGACGCCCGAGTCCGACATCGACGTGCTTGTCGTCGTCCAACCCGACCTGGAGCGCGTCCGGCTCGAGGACCGCATCATCGATCTTGCGTTCGATGTCAATCTCGACTTCGGCGTCTACATCTCGCCCCGCGTGGTGACCCCCGGAATTCTGAACGATCCGGTATGGGGCGAGACGCCGTTCCTCAAGAACGTGGCCCAGGAAAGTATTCGGTTGTGAACGCTCCCGACGCGCTTGCACGGCATCGAATGGCGCGCGCGCACGTGGCTCTCCAGGAAGCCGATGTGCTCATCGAGCAGCGACACTTCAATGGTGCGATGAATCGCGTGTACTATGCCGCGTTTTACGCAGCTCGCGCGGCGCTCGCGACTCGACGCCTTGACTCGTCACGGCACAGTGGAGTGATCGCGTTGTTTCAGGAACATTTCGTCCGCACGGGCATCGTTCCGACCGACGCGGCCCGCGCGCTGCCTCGGGCGTTCGAGAAGCGGCAGACGAGCGACTACGGGGATTTCAGCGAACCATCGAGTGACGAGGTTGTTTCGTTGCGCGACCAGGTTCACGCGTTCATTCGGTCGTGCGAAGCAGCCATAGGATGTCGTTGATCGCGGAGAGATGTTGACCCTGAGCCCATGCCGGGCTGCTGCGACGTTGTTTGCACAAGGATCGACGGCAGCGATTGCAGGACATCGGCGACGCGCGAATCGAGCTCGACGAATCCGCAGCGCACGAGACTGCAACCACGCCGCTCCCAACACAAGCGCAGACTTCGCGAACAGTGCGTGGGCGATGGGCGGCCGCGTTGCTTACGGCAGGAGTGGCCGCGACCTTGATCACTCAGGCCGCATGGCCTGGAACCCGTGGCCCTATGCCGTTACCCGCGATGGGAATCGCTTTCTGATGTACGTCTCCGACACGAAGGCGCCGCCACCGAGCATCACCGTGGTCGTCAACTGGCCGGCTCTGCTCAAGCAGTAGCAGCAGCTAGGGTCGTCGTTTTCTTACAACGGATACGACAGCGTCGCGCCGAGAACGGTGACGAGTAGCAGGACAACCGGCGTCAGGACGAGAAACACGACGAACGTGTAGCCCATCACGTCGCGCGCGTTGAGCTTGAAGAGTCCCAGAATCGGCAGCATCCAGAACGGCTGCACGAGATTGGCCAGCGCTTCGCCCAGATCGTACGACGCGACGACCCATCCGAGATGCACCTTCAGCTCGTGCGCGGCGGCCATCACGTAAGGCGCCTCGATCACCCACTTCGACCCGCCTGACGGCACGAACACGCCCAACACGGCCGAGTAGATCGCCACGAGCGGCGGAAACGTCGTCGGGTTCGACACGCTCACGAACAGATCGGCCAGCCGATCGTTCAGGTGCGTGGCCGTGATGATGCCGGCAATGCCCGCGTAGAACGGAAACTGCAGGATCACGCCCCAAACCGCTGGCGTCGCAGCCTGCACGGCGTGCATCAGTCGGGCAGGCGTGCGGTGCAGGAGGAATCCGGTCAGGAGAAACGCGAGATTGACGATGTTGAGGTTGATCGCGTTGAGCGGTTCCGCCACCTGGGAGAAGTAGCGCACCAGGTACCCTGCACCGAGCGCGACAACGAGCCAGGTGAGCAGCGGCGAGTGCTCGAGCCATGCGCCAGGTACTGGATGGGCGACCGGTTTCGGCGGTTCGATCTCGCGCTCGCCGAGATCGATCCCGAGATCGCGCGCCGTCTTGCCGCGCCCCGCCGGCGGCGTGGCCAGCCACATCACGGTGGTCACGACGATCATCTCGACAACGACCGACACGAGGCTCTGCCAGAGGAAGATCGTGTCGCGGAACGGGATGATGCCGCCCGGCACGATTCCGTTGGCCGCCACGATGTCGCGGATCTCTGGCTGCAGCGCACCCGCCGTGGCCATCTGCAGAGCGGCCGAGCCGCTCAGACCCTGCGCCCAGACGCTGCCAATGCCGAGAAAGCTCGCGGCGGCGAGCGCGCGGTAATCGACGCCCTCGACACGGCGCGCCACCTCGCGCGCCAGCACCGCGCTGAACACGAGGCTGAACCCCCAGTTGAGCCATGAGCTGGCCAGCGCGAAGAACGTCACGAGCGCCACCGCGCCCTTTGACGTTGTCGGCCACGCCGCGACCGTGCGAATCACGCGGCCCATCGGCTGCGACGTCGCCAGCACGTGCCCCGTGATGATCACAAGCGACATCTGGAGCGTGAAGGGAATCAGCTCCCAGAAGCCCCGGCCCCACGCGTCGACCACCTGGGCCAGGGTCGAAGGCGTCGCGGTCAGGCCGGCGACAAAGACGATGAACGTGCCGAGGAGGGCGAAGACGAAGGCGTCGGGGACCCAGCGCTCGGTCCAGTTGGTGAGCGCGAGCGCCATCCGGGAAATCATGCGCGCGTAACCTTAGCATAGCGAAGCCGGCGCGGATGTTATGATCGCGAGCCACGAAGACACGAAAGCACGAAAAAGACTGAACCTATGAGGTGGCAGGCCCGACGCGCGTTCGCCATCTTGACACTCATCGCGGCGGCGGGTGTCTGGCCGATCGCGCAGCAGCGCCCGGTTCAGGCGCCTCCCGCGCCAAACGGCGAGTGGCCGAGCTACGGCGGCACCAACTGGAGCCAGAAGTACTCGGCGCTCGACCAGATCACGCGCGACAACTTCAAGAATCTGCAAATCGCTTGGACCTGGCGGACCCCGGACGTCGAGCTCGCCAAGGCCCTGGCCGATCGCATCGATCCCGCCTGGACACCCAACGGCTTCAAGGCCACGCCCTCGTCACGAAGAAGACCAGGCCTCGTTTCCGGGTTACTCTATGCGCTGCTCCAGGCGGGGCAGGAGGTCGGACGCGCTTGCCAAACCGCAGACAGGTCATTGGCCATCTCGCCGGCGCTGGTAAAGCGCTAGCCGGCGCTGGGCTGTGATGGCAGGGTCGACGCTTTCTCGGCGCGAGTTTCTCGCCGGCGCGGGCGGGCTGGCCCTGGCGCGATCGTCGGCCGTGGGGTCACAACAGCCGTCTCCGGTGCTCGCCGACTGGCCGGAATGGCGCGGCCGCGGGAGGCTCGGTGTCTGGATCGAAACCGGTATCCTCGATCGATTCTCCGAGAAGGGCCTCGATGTCCGCTGGCGCACGCCGCTCCACGCCGGATACGCGGGACCGTCGGTCACCGGCGGTCGCGTGTTCGTCACCGATTTTTCCGCGACCGGCGTGCTGCGGGGCATCGAGCGCGTCTCCGCGCTCGATGAACAAACGGGGCGCGTGCTCTGGTCTCGCCAATGGGAGGCAAGTTATCGCGGGCTGTCGGATGTGTGGGCCATCGGCCCCGCCGCCACGCCCACTGTGGACACAGTGGATGCCGATTGCGTCTACGTGCTCGGACGGGCTGGAGCTCTCTGGTGCCTGAAGGTCGACACCGGGGACATCGTCTGGCAGCGAGACTACGTCAAGGAATACGGTACAGAGCTTCCGGTTTGGGGCATGACGGGCGCGCCGCTCGTCGACGGCACGCGCCTGATTTGCCTCGTCGGCGGCGCGGCTGCCAATACGAAGGTCGTCGCGTTCGACAAGATGTCTGGAAAGGAACTGTGGCGTGCGCTGCCTGCCGACTCCGAACCGGGGTACGCGCAGCCGATCATCATCAACGCCGGCGGCACACGACAGCTGATCATCTGGCACCCTGCCTCGGTGTGCTCGCTCGATCCGGCGACAGGCAAGCTGCACTGGGAGCACCCCTTCAAAGTTGACTACGGCATGACGGTGCCGACCGCGGTGCACAGCGGCTCACGTCTCCTGGTCTCGTGTTTCTACAACGGCTCGATGATGTTATCGCTCGACGATCGGACTCCCACGGCGCGCGTGCTGTGGAAGGGCGCGAGCGACAGCGAAATTCAGACCGACGGCCTCCACGCCGTCGTCGCCACGCCGATCATCGAAGGCGACTACATCTACGGCCTGTGCAGCTACGGCCAGATGCGGTGTCTCCGCGCCGACACTGGCGAGCGCGTGTGGGAGACGCAGGCGGTGACCGGCGAGAGAGCCCGATGGGCGTCCGGGCAGATCGTCCGCCACGGCGATCGCTACTTCATCAACAACGATCGCGGGGATCTGATCATCGCGCGCTTCACACCGCAGGGATATCAGGAAATCAGCCGCACGAGGCTCATCAAGCCGACCGCCAACCCCGGCAACCGCCGAGCGCTCGGCGCGGTGACGTGGTCGCATCCGGCGTACGCCAACCGGCGCATCTACGCGCGCAACGACGAGGAGATCATCTGCGCCTCTCTCGCGCGTGCGTGATCGTCTGCGCGGCCCTCATCGCCGGATCCGTCATTGATGTGGGCCGCATTTCAATCTCGGTCTTCGCCGGGCAGCCCGCTCGATCGGACACCACCCTTCGCAGCCAGTCGCTCGACGTCTCCGACAACCTCTACTTGATCAGCGGCGGCGGCGGAAACTCGTTGATGATGGCCGGCGACGAAGGCGTCGTGCTGGTCGACACGAAGCGTGCCGGTTTCGGCAAGGCCCTGCTCGACATCGCCTCGTCCATCAGCGATCAGCCCCTGACGACGATCATCCACACGCACGGCCATCCGGATCACACCGGCAGCACTCCCGAATTCACGGAGGCACGTCAGATTATCGGCCGCGATCGTGTGAGGGATCGACTGTCTCTCCTCGACGGCCGCGATCGCATCGAGTTGTACTACCTGGGCCGCGCACACACGAACGGCGACGTGGTCGTGACGTTTCCGGGAAAGCGTATTGCGCTCATGGGCGATCTGTTCCCAGGGAAAATGGCGCCCTCCGTCGATGTCGCCAACGGTGGGAGCGGCGTCGCGTTTCCCGAGACGCTCACACGGGTCATCGAGGAGCTGAAGGGCATCAACCGCATCATCCCCGGCCACGCGGTTCCGCCGCCGGGAAGTCCCCTCCGTGGGTGGATGACGATGGCAGATCTTCAGGAGTACGCGGACTTCACCCGCGACTTTCTGGCCGCCGTGCGCGATGCGTTCGCGAAGGGCAGGACGGCCGACGAAGCCGCGGCCGGCCTCACGTTGCCGGACCGGTACAAGGCGTACGCCCTCGACAACGCGAAGGCGTACGTGCAGGCCGTCTACGGCGAGATCGAAAGATAGATCGACGATCTGCGGTGATCGTCGTCATGCCGCTACTGCGCGCCGGTCGGTGGTTTGGCTCCAGGTCGCAGCAGGAGCTTCTGCACGCGCCAGTTGTTCATGTCCGCGATGAAAATGACATCCTCCGACGGGCAGGCGATGCCATGCGGCCAATTGAACTGCCTCGGTCCGCGCCCGGACTCGCCGAGCATTCCCAGAATCTGCCCATCGAGCGTCATCTTGTACAGGCGACCCGGCTCCGTATCGATCGCATAGAGATACTGCGTCGGTCCCGTCGTCGTGATGCAGAGGGCCCAGGGCGCCGGCGCGTCGGGCGGGTTCGCGGACAGATTCCCAAGGACGGGGTGCCGCGTCTTGTCGTACGCCGCGTTCAGCCAGATGACTTTCTTGAAGGTGCCATCGGCGTCGAAGACCTGGATGCGGCCGTTGCTACGATCCGCCACGTACACATTTCCCTGTTTGTCTACCTGTAGGTTGTGTGGGACCCTGAACTGCCCCTGCTCGGTTCCGAAGGTGCCCCAGGATTTGATCCAGTCGCCGTTCTTGTTGAACTTCGCGACGCGCGAGTTGCCGTAGCCGTCGCTGATGAAGATGTTATCGTCGGCGTCCCACCCGACGTCGGTCGGTGCGTTGAAATTGCCGTCGGTTGCCCGCGCCTGGGCGCCGACGACTCGGTGGTACTCGCCCTCGTAACCCTCGGGCCGGCGGCCCAGGTTCATGGTGACGTAGCCCGCGGGGTTGAACTTCATGATCGAGTTGGTCCCTTTGTCGACCACCCACAGGTTGTCGTACTTGTCGAAGCGCACCGAATGGGCGTACCCGAGGCCGTACACGCCCTTGCCGATCTCCCGGATGAACTTCCCGTTCGAGTCGAACTCCAAGACCTGCGTCGTGGCGTTGCCGTACAGCGGACCGGACGTCGCGGTGCCCGGATGGTTCAGCACGACGACATTGCCTTTGGAATTGACGGCCACGGCGAGGGCTTCTCCGAAGTTCTGATCCGGTGTGATCTTGAAGAAATTCGGGACGACCTCGAAAGGAATCAGCGGCACGTTATTCACGATGGGTACGGACTGATTGGGCGGCGGAGCCGGAGCCGCTCCCGGCTGGCCCCGCTGCGCATCGGCCGGGACGATCGCCGCCACCGCGATAAGCGCCAGCGCCAGGAATGCCTTCTTCACGTTGACCTCCAGAAGATCCGAAACCGCGCCATTATAAATCCTCAACTCCTCAAGTTCTCAAATCCTCAAATCGTCGTGCTACGGCAGGCTGAGCGCCACGAATTCGGCCGGATGCTGCTGCCCGCCGATGGCAAAGGTGATGTACTGCTTGCCCTTGTGCAGATAGGTCATCGGCGCGCCGGTGGCGCCCGCCTCGAGCTTGGCGTCCCAGATCGTCCGACCAGTCGCCTTGTCGAGCGCGCGGACCATCGTTCCGCCGCCAAGCGGCGGCGTCCGCACGCTGATCTGATCGCCCTCGGTCACGAAGAGCAGCGTCTTTGTCACGAGCGGCGCGGCGCGCACGGCCTGGCCGAGCGGCGGCAGGTTGAGGTGCTTGATGGCGGGATGATCGCGCGGGCCGTTGCCGTTCGCCACCATCCAAACCTGTTCCCCCCGATTCAGATCGATCGCGGTGACGCGACCGTATGGCGGCTTGAGCAGCGGCAGGCCGCGCGGCCCCTGGATGAGCTCGCGCGTCGACGCGCGGTACCGCAGGTTGGTCTGCTTGGGATCGCCCGGCAAGAGGTTCGAGACAAAAGGATTGGTCATCGACGGCACGTACAGCATGCCCGTCTCCGGATCGAACCCGGCGCCGGTCCAGTCTGCGCCGCCAACTGAGCCGGGCACCTGGATCGTGCCTTTCTTATCGTTCGGGCCCTGGCCCGCCACCGACGGCGGTGTGAACACTGGCCCCGTGACGTAGTTCTTCACGATCTCGATCGCCTCGGCGCGCAGTTCCGGCGTGAAGTCGATCAATTGATCGATCGAAATGCCCTGCGTGTCGAAGGGCGGCGGCCTGGTGGGCACCGGCTGCGTCGGCGATGCCTTCTCGCCAGGCACCGTGGAGGATGGGGCCGGACGCTCTTCGATCGGCCACACCGGCTGACCGGTGACGCGGTCGAGCACGAACGCGAGCGATTGCTTGGTCACCTGCGCGACAGCCTTGATTCGCCTCCCATGCACCGTGATGTCGGCGAGGATCGGGGCCGCGGGGTTGTCGTAGTCGAACAAGTCGTGATGGACGGTCTGGAAGTGCCACACTTTCTTGCCGGTTGTCGCGTCCAGGCAGACGATCGATGAACTGTACAGGTTGTCGCCGAGGCGGTGGCCGCCGTACATGTCGTTGGTCACGCTCGTCGTCGGCAAGTACACGTAGCCCAGCTCGTCGTCGGCGCTCATGAGCGACCAGACGTTGCCGGCGCCCGTGTACGCCCAGGATTCGCCTTCCCATGACTCCACCCCGGCTTCGCCTGCGCGCGGGATCACGCGCCAGATCCAGCGGAGCTTTCCCGTGCGCACATCGAACGCGCGCACGTCGCCAGGCTCGCCTTCCATCTTCGACGCCGAATCCTGATCGACCATCGACGAGCCCATCACGACGACGTCGCGGACGACGAGCGGAGCGGCGTTCCAGCGGTAGGTTCCAGCCAGCGGGCCCAGACCGGAGTTGAGATCGACACGGCCGCCGGCGCCGAAGCTGGTGAGGGGCGCGCCGGTTTTCGGATCGAGCGCGTACAGATAGCGGCTGCGATAGGTCAGGATCCGCGCGGCGTTGTCTCCGGCCGTCCGGCTTCCCGGATCGGGAGACCAGTACGCGACGCCGCGGTTCGAGGTGCCGGGCAGGAGCGGCTCGGCGTCAGGCCGCTGGATCCACAGCGGACGTCCTGTCTCGGGATCGAGCGCTTCGACGAGGCCGACGCCGTTCGATGCGTACAGCACGCCGCCCACCATGATCGGCGTCGAGCGGAAATTATTCTGGAGCGTGAGCGCCGGATTCTTGGCGGTGATGCTTGGGTCAACCTGCGGATGCCGCCACGCCACGCGCAGACGTCCGACGTTGGCGGCGTTGATCTGATCGAGCGGCGAGTACTTCATCGAGCCGTTGTCGCCCGAATACCGCCGCCACTCGCCGTTGGCCGTGTCGTTCGTCGCCGCGGGCAGTGAAACGACCGCGAGGGCCACGACCCCCGCCCCGCACGCCGCCGCCCATCGCCACCATCGCCAGCCGGTCGTCATCTCCAAATCCTCAAATCTCTCCAAATCCTCAACTCCTCAAATCCTCAAGTCCTCAGGTCTCTCGAAATCCTCAACTCCTCAAATCCTCAAGTCCTCAATTCCTCAATTCCTCAATTCCTCAAATTCCAGCATCACTAGGGCAGCGACATCGCCACGAGCTCGCCGCGACGATCGGTCCATCCGGTGGCGACCACCATATAACGCCAGGGCAGTCCTGGGAAAGAAAAGGGGCAGGAGGATAGCCCGGCCGCACATTGTCAATCGACCATCTCGCCCCCGTATAATCAGTCCTACGTCGAAGCCCTTCCATCGCCGTTTCCTGGAGTCTTTCGTGGCCGTCGCAGCCGTCGCCGCGGCCGCCAGCCTGGTCGACGTGCGTGGCGCGACGGTGCCCATGCCCACCGTGACCGGGCCGCTCGGCGCATCAGCGGCTGGCGATCCAGCCCGTGACTACCCGCTCAACGCCAGTGTCGTCGATCTGAAGGGGCGCGGGTACCTCGAGCAGGAGTTCTTCATCGAGGGTACGGCGAGCCGATTCACGACTCCGCCGCAGGCGACCGGCACGGTCGTCGACGGTGGCCATCCGTACAAGACTCGGATCATCGTGCGCCGGCCGGCCACGGCGGCACGGTTCAATGGAACGGTCCTCGTCGAATGGAACAACGTGACGGCGGGCCGCGACCTGGACATCGACTGGTTCCAGACCTACGACCACCTGACGCGATCCGGCTACGCGTGGGTTGGCGTGACGCCGCAGTGGGTTGGTGTCGGGGCGCTGAAGGCGTGGAGCCCGGCGCGCTACGGCACGTTGAACGTGACGCACGGTGGAACCTTGGCGAACGACGAGCTGTCCTACGACGTGTTCTCCCAGGCCGGCCAGGCCGTGCGAAACCCGGGGGACGTGAATGTGATGGGTGGGCTCAGGGTCGAGCGCGTGTTCGCAACCGGCCACTCGCAGTCTGCCGGCCGCCTCGGCACCTACGTCAATTCCGTGCACCCGCTCGGCAAGGTGTTCGACGCGGTGATTCTGCACGGCGGCGGTGGCCGCGTGCGCGCCGATCTCGACATCCCCGTGTGGAAGCTGTTGGCGGAGACCGACGTGCAGAACCAGGCGGCGAATCGGCAGCCCGACACGAAGCTGTTCCGCACGTGGGAAGTGGCCGGGAGCTCGCACGTCGACCTGCGGTTCAGAACCTACTCGACGCAGTTTGGTCCGAGGGATGGGAGCCCGACGGCTCCGGGGTTCGTGTCTGCCGCCTCGCGGGGCGCGCCGCCCTCCGGTTCAGCGACGGGTCCATCGCGCGGCGCGGCGGCTGGCGGAGTTCCCTCGCTCGGCGCTTCGCCCTCATCCGGTACGAGAGGGACGACGGGTGCCCCTGGCTGCGACCGGCCATCGTACAGCCACATCCCGTTCTATCAAGTGTTCAACGCCGCCATCGATCACCTCGTGCGCTGGGCGAAGGACGGCACGCCGCCGCCAAGCGCACCGCCCCTCGAGATCGCGACCGTCGGGCCGCCGGCGGTGATAGCGCGCGACGCCGACGGCAACGCGCTCGGCGGTATTCGCCTGTCGCAGCACGCCGTGCCGACCGCGGTGAACACGGGTGTGAATACCGGTCCCGGCTTCTGCCGGCTCAACGGCTCGCACGAGCCGTTCACGGCTGATCGGCTCGCCTCGCTGTATCCCTCGCACGCAGCCTACGTCGGGGCGGTCAAAGAGGTGGCGGCGCGGAATCTCCGGGCTGGATACATTCTGAAGGTCGACGCCGACGCGACGATTGCGGAAGCGGAGCAGTCGAATCTCGGACGCTAGTGGCCGGAGCCTCCAGGGCCGCGACCCTTCCGCCCTTCGTCGAGCAGGGCGATTTTTGAAATCACGTCCTCAGATCGGCGACCGGCTCGGGAAGCCTCTCCAGTTCGTCCACCCGCTGCTCCAGGCGTCGTCGCGCCTTTGCCGGCGGGGCCCTCGCCCGTCTCGGTGCGACGCCGTGCAATGGGTCTGTGAAATGAAGAACAATAGGCCCCGGGATTCATATTGATGATCGTCGCCGGCTGTGGCATTCGAGCCACGGCGCTGACTGCACTCTTAGCGCTTTCTTCCGCGTCTCCCGCCATCGCCCAGCAATCCGGCGGCGATGCCAGCGGAGATCCGCAAGCGCCCATAGCGCCCGCCGTCGTCTCACGCGGCGAGAACGGCCGAATCGTGGTGCGCGCCGTTCGTGTCGCACCGGCGATTCGCGTGGACGGCCGCCTCGACGAAGCGGTCTATGGGGCGACGCCCTCCATCGGCGACTTCATCCAGACGCTCCCGAACGAAGGCGAGCCGGCAACGGAAAAGTCCGACGTCTGGGTGCTGTACGACGACAACTACATGTACGTCACGTGCCGCTGCTGGGACTCGGCGCCGCCTGAAGAGTGGTTCGCCAACGAGATGCGGCGGGACGGCAACCAGATGCGGGACAACGACACGTTTGGCGTGATGTTCGACACTTTTCACGACCGCCGGAACGCGTTTGTCTTCTACACGAACCCGCTGGGCGCCCTGTCAGACCAGACCTACACCGACGAGGGCAACCCGAATCGCGACTGGAATCCGGTCTGGGACGTGCGCACGGGGCGCTTCGAGGGCGGGTGGACGGTGGAGATGGCGATTCCGTTCAAGACACTCCGGTATACGTCCGGCGTCGCGCAGACGTGGGGAGTTCAGTTCCGCCGGTCGATTCGGCGCAAGAACGAGTGGGCGCACCTCGCGCCGTTGCCGGCGTCCCTCGGCGGGTCCACGGCGTGGTTTCGCGTGTCTGGCGCCGCGACGCTGGTCGGCCTCGACCTTCCGACCGCGAACAAGAATGTCGAGCTCAAGCCGTACGGTATCTCGCGGTTCACGACCGACCGGTTGAGGGCCTCGCCCGACGATTTCGAGGGCGACTTCGGCGTCGACGCGAAGTACGGCATCACGGCGAATCTCACGGCGGACGTCACCTACAACACCGACTTTGCGCAGGTCGAAGTCGACGAGCAGCAGGTGAACCTCACCAGGTTCGCGCTGAGCTTTCCCGAAAAGCGAGACTTCTTTCTCGAGGGCCGCGGCATTTTCGACTTCGGCCGCGGCGGCAACGTGTCGGGCGGCGGCACGAACATCCCGGGCGGGGGCGGGGGAGGCGGCGAGGGCGGTGCTGGCGGTATTACGCCTCAGCTGTTCTACAGCCGACGGATCGGTCTCAATCGCAACCGCGTGATTCCCATCGACGTCGGCGGACGCGTCACGGGCAAAGTGGGCAATACCAGCCTGGGCCTACTGAACATTCAGACCGGCGACCACCCGGGGGACGATCAGGTGCCCGCGACGCCCACCACGAACTTCACGGTGGCTCGGGTGAAGCGCGATATCCTGCGTCGCAGCAGCATCGGTGCGCTCGTCACGAACCGGTCGAGCTCGGTCGCTGGCGACGGATCCAACCAGGCCGTCGGCGTCGACGGAGCGTTTTCGTTCTTTCAGAACGTCGCGATGGGCGGTTACTACGCCCGATCGAAGACGCCGGACCTGGACAGGGACGCCGACAGCTATCAAGGCCGGTTCAACTACGCCGCCGATCGATACGGCGCGCGGGTCGAGTATCTGAAGGTGGGGGACCACTTCAATCCCGAAGTCGGCCTCGTCCGCCGCGACGATTTCAAGCGCTCCTTCGGGTCCGCCAGATTCAGCCCGAGACCGCGCGGGATCAGAGCCGTGCGCCGGTTCCTGTGGGAGGGCAGCTTCGAGAATTTCGAGAACGGAGCGGGGCTGACCGAGACGCGCGTCTGGACAGGCCGGTTCAACACGGAGTTCGAGACGAGTGACCAGTTCAACGCGGAGGTGAACAACAATCGCGAGCAGCTGGTGCAGCCCTTTGAAGTGGTCAGCGGCGTCGTCATTCCGGTCGGCGACTACCATTTCCGCGACGGCCAGGTGAGTTACTACTTCGGCCCGCAGCGGCGGATGTCCGGGAACGTCTCGCTCCAGTTCGGTCAGTTCTACGACGGCACGATCACGACGGTTGGTCTGTCGGGATCTCGCGTGTCGCTTCGGAGCCAGTGGTCGCTCGAACCGAGTCTGTCGATCAACCGCGTGAAGCTCCCGCACGGCGACTTCACGACACGGCTCTTGCGCCTGCGGACCGACTACGGGTTCTCGCCGCGGATGTTCACGGGCGCCCTGCTGCAATACAACTCGACCGACAACACGTTCAGCAGCAACCTGCGTTTTCGCTGGGAGTACCATCCCGGCAGCGAGTTGTTCGTTGTCTACACCGATGAACGCGACACGAGCCTCGCCGGCTTCCCCGGCCTCAGGAATCGCGCGTTTGTGGTGAAGGTGAACAGGCTGTGGCA
>MEKT01000199.1 GCA_001767435.1 Acidobacteria bacterium RIFCSPLOWO2_02_FULL_65_29
TGTTTGGTCTCGCGGAGGGCAGCGCGCGGCTCGGCCGCCTCGACAAGGCGCGCATGTACTTCGAGCGGCTGGTCAGGGACGCGCCGACGTCGGGCCAGACTCCCAGGGCGCAGGCATGGCTGACGACCGGATCGGTGCCGAAGGTGGCCGGCATCGGCTGTGTCGGATGTCATAAGTAGCGACAGCCGAGGCCGACGTCTATGACTCGCGAGACATTTCGCTACGCACTGAGGATTTTCGCGGCCAACGTGGCCGCGTCCACCCTCGTCGCCGTGGCGTTTGGCGGCGTCGCGCTGAGCACGCCGTGGCGCGACGGGCTGCGCGTGTTCGGGATCGCGTTTCTCTTCTCGAACTGCATCGGCATCCCCGTGGCGGCGGCCCTGCCCCGGCTCGGGCGGCGGGTGTGGGATCGCGTCGCGTTCCCTGGCAATTGGATGGTGATGATCGCGGCCATGATGGTCCTGGCCGTGGCCGGGAGCGTGCTGGCCATCACGACGCTCATGGTGTTCGGGGCCGTTCCGGCGTCGGATTTCGTGGAGTGGTTCGCCGGGTCGCTCCGCATTTCACTCATCACGACGGTGACAATCGGCATCGTGGTCACCGGATACGAGCTGATGCGCGCGCGGCTCGACCAGGCGACGATTGCGCTCCGCACGAAAGAGCGCGACGAGGCGGAGGCGCGTCGCCTGGCCACCGAAGCGCAGCTGGCGTCGCTCGAGTCGCGCGTGCAGCCCCATTTTCTCTTCAATACGTTGAATTCGATCGCCGCGCTGATTCCCGGCGATCCGGCTGGCGCTGAGCGGATGACGGCCCAGCTCGCCACGCTCCTGCGATCGTCGCTCGACGCCGGCGGCGCGCCGCTCGTGCCGCTCGACGAGGAATTGACGATCGTCCGCGACTATCTGGCCATCGAGCGGGTGCGATTCGGCGATCGGCTCCGCTTCGAGATCGGCATCGACGAGCACGCCGGGCGGACGCCGGTTCCGCGCCTCTCGCTGCAGACGCTCGTGGAGAACAGCGTGAAGTTCGCCGTCTCGCCCAGACCCGGCGGCGCGTCCATTGTGATCCGAGCGACGATGACCGGCGGCCGCGTCCGCATTGACGTCGAGGACGATGGCCCCGGATTCGGCAGCATGGGCGTACCGGCCGGCCACGGCCTCGCACTGCTCGACGCGCGATTGAAGATGCTGTACGGCAACCGTGCGACGCTGAAGATTGACAGCCAGCCGGCTCGATCCATCGTGGCGATCGAGCTGCCAAGGGAACCATGACATTACGCGCCTACCTCGTTGACGACGAGCGGCTGGCGATCGAACGCCTGACGCGCCTGCTCGAAGCGACCGGGCGGGTCGAGATCGGCGGCGCCACGACCGATCCTGAAGCCGCGCTGACGTATCTCCGTGCGCACGACATTGACGCGCTCTTCCTCGATATCCAGATGCCCGGGTTGACCGGGTTTCAACTGATCGAGAAGCTCGATCGCGACGTGCCGGTGATCTTCACGACCGCGTACGACCGGTATGCCATCGAGGCGTTCTCGGTGAACCCGGTCGACTATCTGCTCAAACCGATCGAGCCCGACAGGCTCGCGAAGGCCCTCGACAGGCTCGATCGGCGATCGGGAATGGGCCAACAGGGAGCGCCCGGCGATCTGCCGCCCGCCCGCGACGTGCGGGCGCTCGCTCGCGAGCTCGCTCGGCATCTTTCACCACAGCGTCTCGAGCGGATCGCCTCGCGCGTCGGCGACAAGACGACGCTTGTCGATGTCGCGCGCGTCACGCACTTTTTCTCGAAAGACAAGCTGACGTTCGCCGTCTCCGCCGGCCGCGAGCACGTGATCGACGTCACTCTGGTCGACCTCGAGGAGCGGCTCGATTCCCGGCGGTTCGTGCGCATCCACCGGGCCACGATCGTCAACGTCGCGTTCGTGCAGGAGATCTACCCGGGCATCGAAGGCGTGATGGTCCGGCTCAAGGACGATGGCAAGACCGAGCTCTCGGTCGCGCGCGACCGCGTGCGGGAGCTCAAGGAGAGACTTGGGATTTGAGGATTTGAGGATTTGAGGATTTGAGGATTTAGCGACAGGCCCGCGCTGTCTGTCCGTATATACCTTTTTCGTGATTTCGTGCTTTCGTGGCCGATCGCATATATGAGATGCGTTCTAGCCTAACAGGCTGATGAAGAACGCAGCCTGTTACCAGGCGAGCGCGGTGTTCTCTCCGGCAGCGACCGATGCCGGTTTGCTCTGCTGTCCGATCCGCACGGTGTAGTCGCCGGCAACCAGCGCGACCGGCGAGTTGATCTTGCTCGCCGCGAGTTGCTGACCCGCGGAGTCGAGGACGTAGTAATAATCGTTTCCAGAGCCGTTGACCGTCAGCGTTCCCGTGTCGACGCGCGCGATCTCGGCGGCGGCAACTTTGGCGCCGGCCTTCGTGTTGTTGACATTGATCTGCCACCCGCCTGGAAACAGGGACACCGGGCGGCCCAGTTTGGCGGCCACCAACTGCGTCCCCTTGTCGTCGAAGACGTAGTAATACTCGTCGGTGGCGCCTTGTACCGTGAGTGTCCCGGTTTCCACGCGCGTGGTCTCGGCCGCGGTGACCTTGACCCCCACCGCAGTGTTATTGACCTTGACGCTCCAGTCGCCTGCAAGCAGCGACTTGGGCGCGTTCAATCTGGCCGCGGTGAGCTGAGTGCCGGCTGAATCGAAGACGTAGTAGTACTCTTCCGTGGCGCCGCGGACCTCGAGCGTTCCAGCCTTGATGTCAATCGTCGCTTGGGGTCCGAGCTCGACGGCCGTGCGCGTCGTGTTCACGCGCACATCGTACTGGCCAGGAAATAGCGCGATTGTCGCGTTGAGGCGTGCCGCGGCCAGCTGTGAGCCGGCCGTGTCGAACACGTAGTAATACTCCTCGGTCGCACCTGTCACCTTGAGGGTCGACGCCACGCATCGCGTCAGCATGCCTGCCTGGACAGACACCTGGTGGGTGGACTTGTTGACGAGGACGCGATACTCGCCAGGCTGAAGGCCCTCGGCTTGGTTGAGACGGGCCGCCGCAATCTGTTTGCCGGCCTGATCCTGGAAGTACGCATACTCTTCGGTGGGAGCGCCGACCAACGCGGCGCCCTGGCCCGCGGCCACACGAGTGGTCGCGGGAATCGGCTCGACGGCACACAAGGAATCGGGCGGCGGCGCCGTCGCACAGGCCGACGCCGCAAGGACGAGGATACACAGCGTGACTGGGCTTCGAGTCATGTCGGG
This sequence comes from Acidobacteria bacterium RIFCSPLOWO2_02_FULL_65_29, assembly GCA_001767435.1. GTDB lineage: Bacteria > Acidobacteriota > Vicinamibacteria > Vicinamibacterales > CAVVIG01 > 2-02-FULL-65-29. The sequence goes on from MEKT01000199.1 coordinate 3,263, forward strand.
CCTCGGTTTTGCCGAATGCTACCCTACTTCTCTTTTTCGTGTCTTCGTGCCTTCGTGGCATGTCTTTTCGCAGCCGCGTTGTCACCTTAATCTGTTCTTTTTCGTGTTTTCGTGTCTTCGTGGCCCTTCCCCGTGGCCAACCACCCCCCGCCGCTGCCCGCTCACCGGCGGCTCCGGCCCGTTTGCTGAAAGCAGGATCCGACAAACCCCTTCTTCGTCTATTATTTAGCGCGAAACAGCCACGAAGCACGAAGGCACGAAGAAGAGCAGCGAAAACACGACAGCACGAAGACGGGCTACGGGCAGACTGGAGCCAAATCCTGAGAGCCCAAAGCCTCTAAAGCCCAAGGCCCACAGCCTATTGGCCGTTCAGAAGAAGATCCAGGAGACGCCGCGATGCACCGACCAATAAAGTACGTTGAAAAAGGACTCTCGGTCGCCGCCAACGGGGCCTGGGTGGTCTTCAACGGCTTGAACAAAATCGGCCAGAACCCGTCGTTCACGCCCAAGTGGTCCGACAAGCCGCTCTTGAAGTCGTATCAGAAGACGAAGCCGCCGCTCGGCTGGCCTCGCGAGACCGATTCGCTCTGCCCGACCTGCACGCGCGAAGCGCGGCAGGCGATTCTCGACGGCAAGAAAGACGTGAACGACCTGCTGCACGAGAAGGTCGGCGAGATCAAGGCGACGATCCTCGAGCGCGACGGCAAGATCCTGATGGTGAAGGACTGCCCCATCCACGGCCACTTCGAGGACGTGATGGCGATCGATACCGACTTCTTCAAGCATCTCGAAGAGGTGTTCCCGGGCCGCGATATCCGCGCGCACAGCGACGAGAAGCTCCACAACCACGGCAGCAGCACGATCAAGCACGGCCGCGGCTCGGTTCTCACGGTGGACCTGACGAACCGCTGCAACATGATGTGCGACCCGTGCTTCATGGACGCCAACCAGGTGGGCTTCGTCCACGAGCTGTCGTGGGAGGACATCAAGCAAGTCCTGGACAACGCGATCAGCATCAAGCCGCGGCGCCAGATGTCGGTGCAGTTCTCGGGCGGAGAGCCGACAATCTCGCCCTACTTCCTCGACGCCGTGCGCTACGCGCGCAAGGTGGGCTACAACAGCGTGCAGGCCGCCACCAACGGGATCGAGTTCGCGAAGGATCCGGAGTTCGCCAAGGCGGCGGCCGAGGCCGGCCTGCGCTACGCGTACCTCCAGTTCGACGGCATCGGCAACGCGGCGAACGCGCATCGGCGGGTCGGCAATCTCTTCGACGTCAAGCTGCGAGCGATCGAGAACCTGTACAGCAACGGCGTCGACATCGTGCCGGTCGTGACGATCGTCAACGGCGTGAACAACGAGCAGGTGGGCCGCATCATCGAGTTCGCGCTCGACAACCCGAAAAAGATCAACTTCCTGTCGTTTCAGCCGGTATCGTTCACGGGGCGCGACGAGGAGATTACCGACGAGCGGCGCCACGCGCAGCGCTATACGTTGTCTCACTTGGCGCACGACGTGAAGAACCAGACGGGTCTGGGCGAACCCACACGCGACTGGTTCCCCATCTCGTTCATGGGCAGCTTCACCGACTGGGCCGACGTCACGCACGGCGCGGAAAAGGAATTCGGCCAGCTCACCTGCGGATGCCACCCCAACTGCGGCGTCGGCATGGCCGTGATGATCGACAAGGAAACCAAGGAAGCCGTGCCGGTCACGGCGTTCCTCAAGGCGGAGCGGCTGGCGAAGGACGTCGCCGCCGTCAGCGACGCGGGCCGCGGCCGCTTCCTGTCGGTCGTCGGCATGGCGCTTTCGCTGATGCGCAACTACGACTCGTTCAAGTCGCCGAGGGAATTCAGGCTCAGCGATCTGCTCCGCAAATTCGACAAGACGTTTGGCGGGACCAAGTCGGCCGAAAAGGGCAAGTACGGCAGCGTCGAAGGCACGCGGACGAGGTCCGACATCGACAAGCGTCGATCGGATCGCTGGAACTTCCTCTTCATCGCCGGCATGTGGTTCCAGGATCTGTTCAACTACGATTTCCGCCGCACCGAGATGTGCATCATCCCGTATGCCACGCAGCAAGGCGAGATTTCCTTCTGCGCCTACAACACCGGCATCGGCTGGCGCAACATCATCGAGAAGATGCACATGACGGCCACCCTCACCAAGTGGTACGAGGAGCACGGCCGCCACGAGATCTTCGCGGGCAACAAGAGCGTGCCGCTCAACTCGACGAAGCACTCGCTGAAGTTGAACGACGAGGCGGTGCGCAAGGGCGCGCAGACCGATCTCGACGACCTCGGCATCGCGAAGAACGCGCGCGAAGAGAAACTGAAAAAGCAGCACGACGAGATGGCCAAGCTCTATCGGCAGCACGTGCTGAAAGAGCAGCCCACGTTGCAGATTCAGGGCCTCGGCGGGCGCCGGGGAGCCGGGACTTCAGGCGAGACGAATTCGAAGCAAGAGCCGCAGCTGGTGCTTCATCAGCCTACGGTGTAGTCAGATAGTCGATAGTCGTTAGTCGATAGTCGATAGTCGGGGCCGGCGAGAAATCGCCGGCCTTTTTCTTTCACTGGCCCGGCGCGCCGGCCCTGCCTGCCCGCCCAGTGGGCGGAGGCGTCGGAGGCACGTACTCGATCATCACGTTGCTGATGACCGCAATCGGGCGACCGGGCGACGCGTAGGTCGCCGAACCCTCCGGGCGATCGACGATCAATTTCTCACCAAGCAGGCTGACTTCGTTTTCCTCTTCAGGGATCACGATTGTGACGTGCTCGGTCCCGGTGGGCGCCACGGCTTTGACGCCGCCCGGTCCCGCGCCGCCACCGATCCGCTCGACCAGATCCGACGCCTTTCGGAACTCGCTCTGCACCACCGCGCGGCTGAGGAGCGTGTTGTCCATGGCGAGGACGCCGATGACGGCCGTGTACCGCGCAAACGTGCGGTTCGCCTTCATTTGGTCTTCCGAGTAGGTGTGGCGGTTGTGCAGGTCGAAGGTCAGGCTGACGGGGCCCTGGTGCGGCGGCAACGTGATCAGGACGCCGCCGGCCGGATCGCGGCCGCTCATCACGTCACAGTAGGCGCGCCGCGTGCTGATGCCCGGGCCGAGCGGCGTCGGACACGCCATCTCGGGCATCGTCTTGATCGGTTGCGGGGGCGGCGCCGGCGCGGCCCTCCGTGGCGCTGGCTTTGGCGCTGGCTTTCGGGTCTGCCCCGTCACAGCAACCGCTGAGATCAGCACAACCGCACAGACGAGCGACAGCAACCGCATCGCCACCAGTATAGTACCGTTCTGAGTTCTCCGTTAGTCTTGGCCGATGCAGGCGAAGCCCGCCGGCATGCTGTCGAGTTGAGCCGGCGCGGCGCTCCGGAGCTTGATGAGCTCGAGAAACTCCATGCGCGTGCGCGCGTTGTTGCGGAAGGCGCCGTGCATCGCGCTCGTCACGGCAAACGAGTTCTGCTTCTCGACGCCGCGCATCGACATGCACAGGTGCGTCGCCTCGACGACGACGGCGACGCCGAGTGGCGCGATCTTCTCGCGGATGGTGTCGGCGATCTGGCTGGTGAGTCGTTCCTGGATTTGCAAGCGCCGGCTGAACACGTCCACCAGGCGCGGAATCTTGCTCAGGCCGATCACCTTGGTGGCGGGAATGTAGGCGATGTGACACTTGCCGAAAAACGGCAGCAGGTGATGCTCGCACAGGCTGTAGAAGTCGATGTCTTTCACGATCACCATCTCGTTATAATCGACGGTAAAGAGGGCATCGTTGAGCACCTCATCGATGTTGGCGTCGTATCCGCTGGTGAGAAACGTGAGCGCCTTCTCGACCCGCTTCGGCGTCTGGAGCAGCCCTTCCCGCTCCGGGTCCTCGCCGAGCTCCGCCAGCAGCTTCCGGATGAGATCCTGCATCCTCCTATTCTATATCTCGGGTTCAGCCGTGGCGTTTCACGCGCAGCCGCCCGACCAGCTCTACGCCGATCGCGCGAACCTGGCGAGCGCGCGGCGCGCCGCCGACGCGTGGGCAGCCGAGCTCACGGGGAACCCCACGGCCTTCGACGCGGCCTGGAAGCTGGCGCGGGCCGATTACTGGCTGGGCGGGCACGCGCGGGAGAACGAACGGCGCACGTTCCTCGAAGCCGGCATCGAGGCCGGCCGGAAGGCCGCCGCCCTCCAGCCGTCCCGCCCCGAGGGCCATTTCTGGATCGCCGCCAACATGGGCGCGCTGGCCGAGTCGTTTGGTCTCCGCGCGGGGCTCAGGTATCGAAAGCCCATTCGCGAGGAGCTGGAAACCGTGTTGAAGATCGACCCGGCGTTCATGCACGGGTCAGCCGATCGCGCGCTGGGTCGCTGGTATTTCAAAGTGCCGGGGCTGTTTGGCGGGAGCGACAAGAAGGCCGAGGCGCATCTGCGCGCATCGTTGACATACAACGATCGCAGCACGATCTCGCGCTTCTTCCTGGCCGAAGTACTGCTCGACACCGGGCGCAAGGAGGAAGCGCGCGCCGAGATCCAAAGGGTGATCGACGCGCCGCTCGATCCCGACTGGGCGCCGGAGGATCTGGAGTACAAGGCGAAGGCGCGCGCGCTCCTGGCGAGGCTGAAGTAGGCCGGGCCCTTTCGGACCCGGCGGGAAGCGGGTCTGCAGATCCGCACAACATCCTGCCGCAGACTCCTATCGCGAGAAGCCGAGCGCAAAGAGCAGCGCCGACTGCACGTCGGCCATCCGGCCAGAGGGCAAGGTCGCGATCAGTCCGCCGACGCGGGCACGCGCGACGGTCTGGACGTGATCGAGGTTGACGGCGCATAGGGTGGGCAGACCGTCCGCCTGTGTCAGCAGCACTTCCGAAGGAATGTCACGAACGGTCGACGTGATGGGGGCGACGGTCACTTCGCCGAGAAACTCGAGCGCCGAGTCGCGGGTCAAGACGAGCACCGGCCGCTTCTTGTCCGGCCTGGCGAATCGATACCACCGGACCTCGCCCCGGCGCATGAGGGCTCCTCCGCTGCCCCTAATCGGGCCAGACCTGCTCGGCGGCCCACGCGTCGAACTCGCCCCGGTGGGCGGGCTTCTGTCGATAGCCTTCCCGGTGCCGCCGTTCGAGCTCCTGGACGTGAAGCTGCTCGATCGCCGCCACAAGCGCGCGGCGTGTGAACGACGAGCGCGTGAGGCCGAGGCGCCGCGCGGCCTTGTCGACCCTGGCGACCAGCTCCGGCTCGATCGTCATCTGGACGGTTCGCATGTGGATACTGATAGCTATGCTAATAGCTAGTACGGAAACCCGTCAAGAGCACACTAATGCCGTTCTTGGACACTTGAAAGGTCAGTACATGATCATGTATATGTTTATGTATGAAACATGTACAGATAAGCATCGATCACGAAACGCTCGCGATGGTGGACCGCGTCGGCAAGCCGCTCGGGCTCAGGCGATCCGCGATCGTCCGCCTGGCGCTTCGGGAGTGGCTTAGCCGGAAGGCCGTCGAACGCTTCGAACAGGAATGGATAGGGGCGCTCGGGAGGCATCCCGACCAGCCTGAACGCGCCGACCAGTGGTTGGGGATTCAAGCCTGGAGCCGGAAATGAACCGCGGCGATGTCTGGCTGCTCGACCTGGGCGGACGAGCCGGGACGCGGCCGGCGCTGATCGTCACGCGGCAGGCGGTTGTCCCTCACGTCAACAAGCTCACGGTCGCGGAAATCACGTCGTCGGGCAAGGGATACCCGACTGAAGTGTCTATCGGCCACAAGGCCAACCTCGCCAAAGAGTCCTACGTCACGCTCGACAACATTCAGACGGTTTCCAAGACTCGTTTCGTCAAGTACGTCGGCGCCCTCGATTCCGAGACGATGCGCACGGTCGGGCGCAAGCTCGTGCTGGCCCTCGGCCTCGAAGACCTCGTCTAGGGGCGCGCGGGGTGCTGCCGTCGCTTGTACGAGAGTAGGCGCAAATCCGGCACGTGCTCGAAATGACGCGTGTTGCCGGTGAGCAGTGGGACCAACTCCACGGCTGCTGTAGCGAATCGATCGCGCGCACCCACAGCAAAATCTTTTCCGGCGGCATCCCTTGCTGCAAAGGCGAGTCTGCGGCCGTCCGGCGAAATACTGGCGATCGCGCCCAGACGTCCGAGCGAGGTGATGAACGTCACTTTCTCTGACCGCGCAGCCGCTCGTCGGCACCGACAACGCCGCTTACCCGTTCTGGTCGCCCGACAACCGACAGATCGCCTATTCCACGCCGGGCAAACTCCTGAAGATCGATGCCAGCGGTGGACCTCCGCAGATCTTATGCGCGTTCAGCGGCCCGACCATCGTCGGTCGCGGAGGCGCATGGAACCGCGAAGGCGTGATCGTCTTTAGTAACGGGCCAGCGCCGCTTTTCCGCGTGTCGTCGGCCAGCGGCCAACCCTCCCCCGTCACGCAGTCGTGACCCTTCCGGTGAGCTGGTCTCCGGATGGACTTTCCATAGTTTACGAGGTGACCGATCCGAAAACGCAAAACGACCTGTGGGTGTTGCCACTGTCAGGAGATCGCAAAGCCATTCCGTTGCTGCAGACGCCGTTCAGGGAAACCCACGGCCAGATTTCTCCCGATGGGAAATGGCTCGCGTACTCCTCCAACGAAGCCGGCCGGAACGAGGTCTACGTGCAGCCGTTCCCTGCCGGCGTCGGAAAGTGGCAGGTCTCGACGAACGGAGGCGTCTTCCCGAGATGGCGCCGCGACGGACGTGAACTTTTCGTAATGTGTGAGACGGTCCGAACCAGTCCCGTCGTCGTCCCGGATGAAACGGGCTGGAAAGTCCGCGCCCTCTTGCACCGCGCAGCAACGACATCTCGATACAGCCGACGTGCTCACCACGCTGCTCCGCGCGCCCACACCGATCGTCTCACCGCACCTCTATCCGACACGCGCATCCGTCAACTGACGCGGTAACCGATTACGTATATGTCTATAGATTCGGGTTGGGGTCACCTGAGTCAAGTGGATAACCAGAACTCGGCGTATGTAAGCGACGAGCAACGCCGGCCCCCGGGATGCTTCGACAGCCAGAATGGCCACGTTATTCCTTTACGGGCCCTTAGCCCCTCCCCTTAGCCCTATGACGAGAGCCATAATGAGCTCGGTGGACAACGCAAAGGAGGAGAAATGCGCCACGAATGTTGAATGGGCGATCATGTGCTCCCGGTCCCACGACCTCGACGAGCTCGGCGCCTACCTGAATCTCGACACGACCCGCAGCGGCCGGCTGGGTGAGCTGCAGACGAACGCGCGAGACGCGACCATCGCGGCGTTCGGACCGCCGCGATTCACACGGCTCTACTACGGCGTCGAGTTCTGCGAGCGGCTCGTACCGGCTGCGAGCCAGGTGCGCCGCGCCTATGAAGCCGCAACGTGCAGGCGTCTGTCTTTTTCTCTTCTCACCCCGTATGTGACCGACGCGGGCCTCGGTCGGTTGTGGCCGCTCTTTGAGTGGCTTGCCGCCTTAGACGACAGCTCCGCCGAAGTCGTGGTGAACGACTGGGGCGTTCTGCACCTGCTGCGGCGGGACTTCCCGCGACTCCGCCCGGTCCTCGGGCGCCTGATGAATCGCATGCTCCGCGACCCGCGGATCGCCGGGGAGTTCGCGAGTCCTCAGGCGCCGGCCGCGGCGTTGCAGGTCCTGCGGCAGTCAGGCGTCACCGCTGCGCTCTTTCGTCGGTTCCTGGGCCAGGTCGGGATCACCATGGTCGAGTTCGACAACCTGCTCCAAGGCCTGGACATGAACTTCCGGGAGTTCGGCCTGTCCGCCTCGCTCTACATCCCCTACGGCTACGTCGCGACGGGGCGGGTGTGCGCGATAGGCTCGCTTCAACTCCCCCGCAGACAGAAATTCGATGTCGAAGCAGTCTGTCGCCAGGAGTGCCGGCTCAACACCCTGTGTTTCGAGTACTCCGACTCGCCGTTCGGCAATCGCGATCAGGAGTTTATCGAGCAGGGCAACACCTATTTCTACTGTCAAGACCGCCGGACGATTGCGTCGGGTGCCGAGATGGTCGAGCGGCTGGGGATCAGCCGGATCGTCTATCAACCCCGGCTGCCTATGTAATGGAGCGCCGTCTTGGTGAAGATCAACACGCCTATTAGCAGCGCAGACGAAGTCGAGATGCTTGCGGCCAACGGCGCCGACGAACTCTACTGCGGCGTCGTTCCCCGCGAATGGATCGAAGCGTACACCGGTGCGATCTGGCTGAACCGCCGCAGCCCCGCCGGCGCCAACCTGGCGACCTACGACTCGCTGGCCGAGCTCGTCCTTAGCGCCCACCGCTACGGCATCCCGGTCTCCCTGACGCTCAACGCTCCCTGCTACAACGAGCGGCAACTTCAAAGCATCAGCGACCTCGCACGGAGAGTCACCGAAGAGATCGGTGTGGACGCCTTGATCGTCAGCGACATCGGACTGCTCTTGGCGCTGGCCGAGCTCAGACTCAAGACCAGGATTCACATCAGCTCGATCGCCAGCGTCCTCAATAGCGAAACGATCGAGTTCTACAAGGAGCTGGGCGCCTCGCGCATCATTCTGCCACGCAGTCTGAGCCTGCGCGAGATCCGGGACCTGGCGATGAAGGTCGGCGATCGAATCGAGCTCGAGGCCTTTATCCTCAACGACGGCTGCGCGTTCGAGGAAGGGTTGTGCCACACGACGCACCACCACCGCGTCGGGGCATTCTGCTTCAACATCAGGGAATGGAACTACGAGGTCTACCGCGACGACGGCGGGCCGCTCGGGCCGGAGGAGAAGGATATCATCGCCGGACAGATGGACAGCTATCGGGAATGGCTCTGGTACGTCAACGGCTGCGGCGGCGCCCTCTCGCAGGAAGGGCTGCCTCTCGGACCCTGCGGCCTGTGTGCCATCCACGAGCTCTCTCGCATGGGCATCGGCTCGCTGAAGATCGCTGGCCGCCAGGCCTCGTCGTTCCGCAAGCTCGCGAGCCTGCGGCTGGTCAAAGCGGTCGTCGACCTCGTTCGCAGCGGCGCAGCGCCGGAGGAAATTGCGGCCCGGGCACGGCGGGTACGGAACGCCCCCGAGATGTGCGACTCGGGTTACATGTGCTACTACCGGGGCTTCGGAGGCTAGTCTCGTAGCCATCCCACCCGTCGGTATGGACGGTGCTGCCGCGTTCGATCGCCCTCCTCGATAAACGCTTGCAGGGTCGGGGCAGAGCCATTGGGGATCCGGCGCATCCGAATCCGTCCGGTCCCGCGGCCCACCGCTTCGGCTGCCACGACGATCAGCGCTTTCGTCGCGGTCGACCACCCCTGCGCCCCGCCGAGGCCTCCCAACAAGGTTTCGTCGACCTCCACCTCGCCCGAGAGTCGGTCGCGTCCCGGCCTGACCACGGCGCGGCGCAGCTTGTGCAGCCACGCCCAGGCCGTTCGATAACTGCCCAGGCCCAGCAAATGCTGCAGGGTCAGCGCGCTCGTGCCGGCCTTCGAGTTGGTGACCCACCACATCGCGCGAAACCACGCGGTCAGCGGCGTCCGGGTGTCCTGGAACACCGTCCCCGCCGTAACCGAGGTCTGTCGACCACAGCCGACGCACTGCCACAGTACGGCGCGCACCGGCCACGCCGTCGTGCCACCGCACTTCGGACACCGAAACCCGTCCGGCCAGCGCAGCTGGGCGAGATACGCCCGGCAGGCGGCCTCTGTGGAGTCGGCGCCCTCGATTCCGAGACGATGCGCACGGTCGGGCGCAAGCTCGTGCTGGCCCTCGGCCTCGAGGACATCCTCTAGGCGTCCCTCCACGAGGTCGCGCGCCGCGGCGCCGAGGTAATACCTCAGGTGCGCGTCTTGTACGAGAGCAGACGCAAGTCCGGCACGTGCTCGAAATGACGCGTGTTGCCGGTCAGCAGTGGGACTGACTCCACGCCTGCTGTCGTCGCGATCAACAGATCCATCGCACCTATCGAGCGGCCGCGGAGCTGCATCCGAGCCAGCAGGTCGCCGTACATCGCCGCGTAACGGTCGTCCGGGTACACGACCGTCGTGGTCTCCAGCAGCTCACGGACACGCTGCCGCTCCCGCTGCGGATGAGCCGTGCGCGCCGCCCCCGCCTCGAGCTCACACGCGACGAACACCGAGAGGCCGAGCGGCTCGTCCGCGTGCGCCTCGAGCCAATCAGTGGCGGGACCGGGCGCATGACGTTGCTGCTCCCGCAGCAGATCGACGAGGAACGACGTGTCCAGATGCGTCACAGGCGCGGGGCCCGTGCCCGGTCGCGGCTGCGGGCCTTGATCCGTCGTTCGACCTCGGCAAGCGTCTCATCGCTCACGTGCGCCCGCCGAGCGGCCTGCAGCAGATCGCGGGCCGTTCCGCTCCCTGTGAAGTGCTCTTTGATCACTTCGGAGAACGACTGCCCGCCGCGTTTTCGGCGTGCCAACGCCTCGTAGGCGTCGAGATCGATGGTGATGGTCTTCACGGCCATGCACTTATCGTGCACTGACCAGCCGGATCTGTCAATCAACGGGTGGCCCTACCGTTTCGACGCCAGCTCGTCGTACAGCGGCTCGATTCGCTCTTTCGGGAACGGCCAGTTCAAGTCGTCCGTCCTGAGCTTCGCCATGAAGTCGTTCCGGCCGACGCCCGACGTGATTAGATCCGCGCCGCGCTGCCGAAGCGTCACGAGCTTCTGTCTGAAAGACCGCACCTCGTCTTTCGAGAGGACCGGCCCGTGCCCGGGAATGGCGGAGTCGAAATCGAGCTGCAGCACCTTGTCGAGCGTGCCGATCCACTCCGACAGGCTGCCCCCGTTGCCGTAGTCCATGAACGGCGTGAGCAGGCTGCCGTCCGTTCGTCTGCCCCAGACGACGAGATCGCCGGTGTGAACGGCCCGCAGGTCGCGGAAGTAGATGACGCTGTCGCCGTTGGTATGACCGCGTCCCAAGTGACGCGCCTCCACTTCGACGCCGCCCAGAAACACGGACGCCTGATCGCTGAACACGATGCGAGGCGGCGCGGCCTGCTTGCCCCTGACCATGTTCTCCCGTGCGTTGCGATGCGCGATGATCTCGGCCGTCTTGATGAACTCGGGGTGCCCGCCGGTGTGGTCGCCGTGATTGTGCGTGCTGAGCACGTACTTGATCGGCTGGGGCGTGACGGACTTCACCTTGCCGGCGATTTCGGCCGAGCTCGGCGGAAACCGGTCGTCCACGATGATGACGCCCTCGCTCGTGACGCGGACGGCCACGTTGCCGCCGGTAACGGCGCCGTCATACCCCGGGATGACATACAACCCGTCCTTGAGCTTCGTGATCGCGGTCGAAAACGGTTCGCCTTGGCGCTGTTGACGCGCGGCGATGGGCCCGGCCGCCAGCGCCGCAGCCGTGAGCCCGAAAGCGACGAGAACTCTTACATGACGCATTGATTCACTCCATAGCTGTGGGGCAGGTATTGTGACTCGGCTCGCCCTCCCTTGGATCGGCTTCTTGTGTTTTCGTGTCTGAGTAGCTTGGACGTTCTATGTGCGTAGCTTGGAGGTCCTCTTCGTGTTTCGTGTTTTCGTGTTTTCGTGTTTTCGTGGCCGCATTTCGTGATTTTTCACTACTCCTCAGTACTGGTAGAACCCGCGGCCCGACTTCCGTCCGAGCCGACCCGCCAGCACCATGCGTTTCAAGAGCGGCGGCGGCGCGTACGCCGGCTCGCGGAACTCCTCGAACATGATGTTCGCAATGTAGTACGTCGTATCGAGCCCGACGAAGTCCAAGAGCGCGAACGGCCCTATTGGGTGACCGCATCCGAGCGTCATCCCCTTGTCGATGTCCTCGAGCGTCCCGAGCCCGTTCTCGTACGCGCGAACCGCGTCGAGCAGGTACGGCACGAGCAGCCGATTGACGATGAAGCCCGGGCGGTCGGGGGCGTTGATAGGCTCCTTCCCCAGCGACCGCGCGAAGGCGAACGCCTGCGCGTAGGTGTCGTCGCTCGTCGTCAAACCGCGGATCACTTCGGCCAGTTTCATCAGCGGCACCGGATTGAAGAAATGCAGTCCGGCAAACCGATCAGGCCGCTTCGTCGACGCCGCGAGCTCCGTGACGCAGAGCGAGGACGTGTTCGACAGAAAGATCGTGTGCGCCCCGAGGACGCGCTCGAGGCTGGCGTAGGCCGCGCGCTTCGCTTCCAGGTTCTCGACAATCGCTTCGACGACGAGATCGCAGGCCGCCATGGCGTCAAACGTCGTCGTACCGGTCAGTCGATCGAGGGTCGAGTCGCGGGCATGCGCCGTCACCTTGCCTTTGGTAACACCGTCTTCGAGAAACTTCCTGATACGGCCGAGCCCCTTCTGCAGCAGGGCGTCGTCGATCTCTTTGACGATCGTCTTGTAGCCCGCGGCCGCGCACACCTGCGCGATGCCAGAGCCCATCAGGCCGCAACCCAGAACGCCGACGGTTTTGATCTGCATACGAACCTTGGCCACGAAAACACGAAAGCACGAAAAAGACTAGCTCCAAGTGACGAACACACGAACGTTCAAGCCACGAAGGCACGAAGACACGAAGAAGAACGGCCTTACCAAGTATTCTCTGCGCGCTCTGCGAGCTCTGCCCTCCGACCCTTCGACTGGCTCAGGGTCGTCCCGAGCACGGTCGAGGGGCGACATACTCAGGGCGTCCCGAGCCTTCTCGAGGGATGCGGTGATTGTCGTGGCCACGGTCCCCATAATTGTTAGTTGGTGCTCCGTCCGGATTCCATGACAGAACACCCCTACGGCGGTCATCAGTAACTGCCCTGAACCCTTGGGTTTGCGGCCGGGCCGGCGTGGCACGATTCCTGAAGTCGAGCCTGCGTCCACAGGAGACGGACCGCCATGCCGACCAACGCCCTGCAGAAAGTGGTCATTGTCAACGGCTCGACCGACACATTGGGGCTCGTCGAAACGGCGTTGGACGCCGGCCATTACGACGTGGTGTCTGTCGAATCCAGCGCACACGCCTATTCGCAGATCAAGCGCGTGCAGCCGAACCTGGTCATCCTGTGCGTGTGCATCGAAGACGCCGCAGGCTTCGATGTGCTGTCGATGCTCAAACTCGACGAGGAGACGCGCGACATTCCCGTCTTGACCTACACGACCCAGCCCGAGGGGCACCCGACCGAGCGCGATGCGCCGGAGCCGGCCGACGCCGTGCTGAGGTCGATGCCGCCGGCGCTCCGGATGAATTGAATCTGGTATAGTCCAGCCGCATGGCAGCGTCTGGCGAACCCCTGAAGCCGAGACACGACCTGCGCGAGGAGCGGATTCAGATTCTGGGCGAGCTCCACGGCGAGGTGATGATCTTTCAGCCCATGGCCATCAAGGAAATCAGCCGGGGCGGCGCCCAGGTCGAAACCGCGTTTCCGCTTCAGCGCGAGTCGCTCCACGAAGTGCGGCTCACGCTCGGCGAACGTTCGGTCGTCGTCAAGGCGCGCGTCGCGCATTGTAGCATCAGCGATGTGGATCAGGAGCTCGTGACGTATCGGTCCGGGGTCGAATTCGTCGAGCCCTCGGATCGGGTCTATGCGGTGATCTCGGACTTCATCGACTCGATCAAGGACAGCCGGCGGGCGCTTTAATCAGCTATCGAAGGTTGCCCGTGAGGTGCTCGAGGTAATCGCCCGACTCGATGCGTTCGGCGCGACCGAGCGGAGCGTTGTAGAAGTAGACCCACGCCTCGACGAGCCGGCCGTCCGACAGCGTGACGGGCGTTTGCAGACGGGTATACAAGCTCAAGTCGGGTTCGTCAGCGCGGTACCCTTCGATGTCGTCCAGCGCCTGCAGCACCGACTCGCTATCGAGCATTTGGTACACTTCACCCGAGATGCGTGCGTCGGTGGCCGGAATCGCGGCCGGATACAGGCCCAGGTCGAACAACGCCGCGCTGATCCATCCGCGTCCGACCGGATTGAGGACGCGATCCAGGCGGGCCCGGCCGGGCCGCTGGAAACCCGACATCAGAGTGCCGTAGAAAAACACGAGATCGGTCATGTGGGCAGACGAAACAGACGGACCCGGCAGGGGCCTCGTCCCTATTAAGCTTCATACGGCTGCCCGGACGGTTTTGTTTACTGAGGAGGGGGGCTGGCGGCGCCACTGCCGAGCTGGTCGAAAACGGCCGGAGGCACCTCGAAGGACAGCGCCACGGTTTTCCCGGTGCCGCCGAGCTGGAGCGACTGGACCATGGCCAGGATGTCGGGTCTGTCGCCGGCCTGCATCTTGGCCAAGGCCAGGAAGCCCCTGAGCACATCGCGAAGGTCGGCGGCAGAAGCATCATCGCGCGTCTCAGCGCGCAGGACGCCGCTCAGACCGCCGTTGACGTGCCCACTCGCCGAAAACCAGGTGATGGCCGGCAGTCGCGCGGCCAGCTCGCCTGGTAACCGGGCCTGGCTGGCCAGCGCATCAAACCTTCCGACGGCCCACAAGTTGCCGCTTTCGAGCGACTCGACGAGGGCCATCAGCTCATCGTTGGCCGTCACGTTGTCGCCGCCGACCTTCAGGTCGACGGCGTGACGCACGAGCGGCGTGCTGCCCACGGCGACAAGACCCGACTCGATGAAGGCCAGCGACAAGCCGTCGATCCGCCGCACGGCTCCCTGATCGTCGGTGGTGGTGCGGGGCTCGGCGACAATCAGCCGAACGTCTTTGTAGACTTCGACGACCGCGCCATGTTCCCGCATCAACGCTTCGATTCTGACCTCGTTGAAACGTCCGCGAGCGAGCACGAGCCCGGTGCCCGGCAGTGAGGAGGAACCGTCCAGCTGCGGCGCGATGCACGCGACAATCCGGTCGATATCGGTCTCGATGTTGATGCCGGTCTGGTCCTGAAATTCTTGCTGGCCGCGGGGCGTGTCGGGCATGGCCTGACGGAGCCGTTCCCTCAGGGTCGAGCCCATCACGTCGGTGACGTTGGCGTAGGCCACGAGCGTCGCGTTCCGTGGGACAAACCGCAGTTCGTCGGGGCCGCCCGCACGCTGGAGCGCGGTGGTGGGAAGCCCAACGAAGTAGGCAACCAGGCCGGTGCCGACTCCGAGAGCCAGCACCAGGAGCGAAAGAATCACGAAATACCGGGTTCTGGCCGTCATGAAAGGTCCCCTCAAGGCCGTAGACGAAACCGACACGGTCGATGTTCCACGATGCACCCGCGCACCCACAGTCTAACCCTCGTCAATTCCTCTCTAGATCCCTCAAATCCTCAAGTCCTCAAGTCCTCAAATCCTCAAGTCCTCAAATCCTCAAGTCCTCAAATCCTCAAATCCTCAAATTCCACCTCAGACCTCCCTGACCCCACGTCACTGCTCCAGGACGTACTCGCGCGTTTCGACAGCCCTTCCAGCCAGCCACAGCGTCGCCAGCGTGATACCCGCCAGGCTCACGAGGCTCGTGGCCACCGACGGCAACTCCTGAAACATCTGCATCAGCATGCTGATGGCGGAATCCTGGGGCATGGCTTGCGGCACGAGCGCCTGCAGGTAGTAGGCGACGGTCGCGCGCTTCAGGTATCCCGGAAAGAGCAGCACGCCTGGCTCCCAGCCAAAGGCGAACACCAGTCCGACGACGAGCGGACGCTTGACACGGGCGCCGACCAGGGCGAACACCGCTCCGTAGGCGGCGAGTCCCACGGTGAGCATGCCGAGATCCGCGGCAAGGGACGGAAACTCGCGACCGACGCTCCCGCCGCCGATCGGCACCACGAGGAAGTAGACCACCACGACCGACGGAAGCACGAGGAGGACCGTACAGGCGAGAAAGGACAAGTACTTCCCCACGAGGACGGCGGCGCGCGGAATGGGCCGGACAAACAGGTAGGTGATCGTCTTGTCGTCGATTTCATCGGCAATCAAGGACGTCCCGTAGAACACGCCCAGGACCGGCACGATGAACCGGATGTAGAGCAGCCAGATCATCATGCCGAACAGCGCCGCGCCGCCGACGTTGGCGCCGTTGATCCGGGGCATCGCCGCGGGCTCGAACGCGATGGCAACGCGCACGACGCCCGCGAGCAGCACCGGCCCCCCGACGAGCACGGCCAGGAACACCGATCGCCTCGACCAGAGCATCTGCCCGAGCGAGAGGTCGAAAATCTTCACGGCCGAGGACAGCAGGCCGGGACGCTTCACTGCCGTCTTCGTCATGACTTCACCAGGTATTGGAAGACGGCTTGCAGGTTGTCGTCGGGCGACGTCACTTCGTGAATCGCGCCGTGTGCACCCGACGCCGCCAGCGCCGTGAGCCGTGCGTAGAACAGGTCTGGATGCGCGGTCTGCACGACGAGGGCCCCGTCCTCGAACTTCAGGCTGAGCAGATCGTCGGCGGCGAGGAACTCGCGCGCGAGCGCGCGCGTCTCGTCTGCCTTGATGTAGACCGTATGCGGATGCTCGTCGATCAGGTCGCGAATCTGGTGGACGTTGCCTTCGGCGAGAATCCGGCCCTGATTGATCAGGAGGATGTTCGACGTCATCGACTCGATCTCGTGGAGGATGTGGCTCGAGACGATGATGCTCTTGCCGGCGCGCGCCCATTCTTTCACCAGCCTGATCGTCTTACGGCGCGCCAGCGGATCCATGCCCGCCAGCGGCTCGTCGAGAATCAGGAGCTCGGGGTCGTGGACGAGCGCCTGCGCCAGCTTCACGCGCTGGCGCATGCCCTTGCTGTAGGCGCCGATCTTCTTGCCGGCGGCATCGGCCAGATCGACGAGGTCGAGCGCACGACGCGCCATCGCCGAGGCGGCCGCGTCGGCGACGCCGTTCAACCGCACGAGCGCCGTCAACCACTCCACGCCGGTCATCCGCTCGTAGAACGCATCCTGTTCCGGACAGAAGCCGATGCGGACGTACAGGATCGGATTGCGCCAGATGGGCGCGCCCAGCACGGTCAGCGAGCCTTTGCTCGGCGCGAGCTGGCCGGTGATGAGCTTCATGAAGGTCGACTTGCCCGCGCCGTTCGGGCCGAGGAGGCCAGTGATGCCGCGCGGAACGGTCAGCGACACGTCATTCAAGCCGATGACCTGGCCATACCACTTCGACAGATGATCGGCCGACACGATCGCGTCCGACGTCACGCCACGATCTCCACGCCGCGCACGCGACGCTCGAGCACGAAACCGGACACCGCGATCAGGCCGACGATCATGAGCATGGACACGAACCAGGGCGTTTCGTACAGCAGCGGCTGGCGGAAGATGGCGCGGCCGACCTGCTGGAGGTTGGCTTCAACCGACACCCACGCGATCGTCGAGCCGCCGGTGACGAACCTGAGGACGTTGAACAGCGCCTGCGAGAAGAAGATGAGCGCGGCGTACAGGATGCCGACGTACCGGCTGCTGTTCGACAGTGACGAGAGGGCCAGCATCGACGCGGCGGCCGTCGCCGTCACGATGAAGGACACCAGCGTGATGGCCGGGAAGAGATAGATGTTGTCCACGACGAACGCGAAGCTGCCGGCGAAGACCGCCTGGACGATGAGCAGCAACAGCCCCGGTATCCACGTGACGAGCAGCAGGAACGACATCAGGACCGCGAGCTTGCCGAGGACGTATTCGGCGCGGCCCAGGGGCTTCGACAGGTAGATCTGCAACGCGTTGGCGCGCCGGTCGTTGGCGATGAGGCCCGAGCCCACGTACACCGTGACGAAAAAGACGAAGATGCTCTGCTGCTCCAGGAACTGGCGGAACGTCTCTGGCGTCAGCGCCAGGAAGGCCGCCTGCGGCAGGTTGGCGGATGCGTAGATCTGCACCGCGCGCACGAAAAACGGCATCCACGAAAGCAGCAGCAGGCCGAGAAAGGCGCGCTTCGTCACGAACGTACGGATGCCTGAGGAGGCGATGACGATCCAGGCACGGCCGTGCGGGACTTTGTCGCCGCCGTAGCGGCGATAGCCTTGATCATGAATGGGCATGGAGCTGGCTACTGTGCATCCCCTTGCACCTCATCGCTCCCCGACCGCGTGCGCGAATACGTCCTCGAGCGTCGGGACGCTCGGGCGCAGGTGGCGCACCTGCACGCCCGCCTCCACCGCTAGGCCGAACACCCGGCGGGCGCCGCCGTCGCCTGGCACGAAGACGCGCATCACATCGTCTTCGGTCGCGTGGCACTCGAGCCCAGCCGACTGCAAGTGAGCGACAAACGCCTCCAGCGAGTCCGCCGTCTTCACGCGGAGCTCGTACACCTGGCCGCGCGGCTGCTTGAGCGCCGCAATCGGCCCCGCCACCGCCACCGTGCCCTTGTCCATGACGACGACGTGGTCGCACGTGTACTCGACGTCTGGCAGCAGATGTGACGAGAGAATCAGGTTGACGCCCTTGCGATGCGCGAGGTCGCGCACCAGCTCGAGCATCTCGTCGCGGCCCTTTGGATCCATGCCGTTGGTCGGCTCGTCGAGAAACAGCAGGTCCGGATCGTGCACGAGCGCCTGCGCGAGCTTGATGCGCTGCTTCATGCCGGTCGAGTAGGTTTCGATATTCCGGTAGCGCGCTTCGCCGAGGCCGACGTAGTAGAGCACCTCATGGGCGCGCTGCATGGCGTCGGCGCGCGGCAAACCGCACAGCTCGCCACAGTACGCCACGAAAGAGACCGCGTTCATGCCGGGAATGTGCGCGTCGCTCTCGGGCATGTAGCCGATGCGCGCGCGAATCTCGAGCGGCGACGTGGCGACGTCCTTGTCGAGCACGTGCATCCGCCCCTGGTCCGGCACGATGAAGCCAAGAAGCGCCTTCAGCATGGTGCTCTTGCCGGCGCCGTTCGGACCGAGCAGGCCCACGGCGCCCGGGGCAAAGGCGACCGAGACGTCGCGCAACGCGGCGTTCGACGCGTACGTCACGGTCACATGGTCGAGCGTCACGACGGGCGCCATATCGGCCATCTAGTTCCTTATACGAAAGCGTACCGTGGTGCGTTCGGCCGCTAGAGTGAGCCCCTGAGCCCGAGCGCCTCGGCCTCGCCGCGCATGAATCCGATCACGTTCGCGATGTGCTCCTCGAGCGGCAGTCCAATCAGCTCGGCCCCCGCGCGCAGATCCTCTCGCTTCACGCCACGCGCAAACGCCTTGTCTTTCATCCGCTTCATCACAGACGAGGGCTCCAGGTCCAGCACGCTCTTGCTCGGGCGGACGAGCGAGGCCGCGGTCACGAACCCGGCCATCTCGTCGCACGCAAAGAGTGTCTTCTCGAGCCGGCTTTCGCGCGCGACGCCGCTGTAATCGGCGTGCGACAAAATGGCGCGAATCACCCACTCGGGATAGCCCCGCTCGCGGAGGATCTCGCTGCCGCGGAACGGGTGCTCGTCGAGGCTCGGCCAGCGCTCGTAGTCGAAATCGTGGAGGAGCGCGACGATGCCCCAGCCAACCTCGTCCTCGCCCGAGGCCCGCGCGTAGCCGCGCACCGCGGCCTCGACCGCCAACGAGTGCTTCAAGAGGCTCTCGCTCTTCGTGTACTCGGTCAGAAGCGCCCAGGCGCTCTCGCGTGTCAGCTCCATATGTTCAGGCACACCGTAATCAACAGCGCGTTGGTGAAGTCGATGAAGAACGCCCCCACCATGGGGACGACGAGGTAGGCCCGGGGGGCGGGGCCGTAGCGATCCACGATCGTTTCCATCGACGCCATCGCGTTGGCCGTCGTCCCAAGCATGAAGCCGCACAATCCCCCGCTCATGACAGCCGCGTCGTAGTCGGCGCCCATCAGCCGGAACATCGGCCAGCACGCAACGGCGACGAGCACGACCTGGGCGGCCAGGATGACGAGCATCGGCAGCGCCACGGCGGCGAGCTGCCACAACTGCAGCGTCATCAGCGCGAGCACGAGAAATAGCGACAGCGACACGCTGCCGATATCGTCGATCACGCGCTGCGACAGCCCGATCACTCCGGCCACGTCGTCGACGTTGCGAATCGCGGCGGCGACCAGCATCGCGCCGATGTAGGCCGGCAGCGTAATGCCCATGGCCGTGAAGCGAGCGCCGACCCACGACCCGATCCACATGGCGACGAGAATGACGACGAGCCCCTTGAGCAGCGCGTACGATTCCTTGTCCTCCCCCGCCGGTGCGGACGGCTCCGCGGCGTCGTTCAGCTGATGCTCGACGATGTGCGTCGCAAGCGGCGGCGCGCCCAACCTGGGGCCGCGAAGCGGCTGGCGCAGCCGATGCCGTTCGATCAAAAGAGTCCCGATCGGCCCGCCAATGAGGCCGCCGCTGACGATGCCCACCATCGCCGCCGCGACCGCGATCGTGGCGGCGCCGGAGACGCCGGCCTGCTCGAATTGGGGCGCGAAGGCGAGACCTGTCGCCGGTCCGCCGGTGAGCGTCACCGAGCCGTTCAGCACGCCGAACAGCGGGTGCATCCCGAGTGGTTGCGCAAGCGCGACACCTACGACGTTCTGCAGGACGGCCAGGACCGTGGACAACGCGAAGAAGAACACGACCTGAGGTCCGCCCACCTTCAGGAGCGAGACGCTCGCACCGAAACCGACGGTCGTGAAGAACGCAATCATCAACGGCACCTGGAGGCGCGTGTCGAACGTGGCGAGCTCGACGCCCCGGGATCGTGCGATGAGCACGACCACGGCCACCACCAGACCGCCGACGACCGGCGCCGGCACGTTGTACCGCGCGAGCCACGGGAGCGCGCGCCGGACGCCGTGTCCGGCAAAGAGAACCACGCCGCCGAAGGCGACCGTGTTGATGAAGTCGAGCGCAAACATGCTACTGTCTCGTCCTCGCGGCGTGCCAGCCTGGCGCCTCGCCGCTCTCGGCGCGGCAACGACCTTCGCAAACGAGACGTTCACGTCTCGCGGCAGGCCATCTTAATCGTTAGGAGCGCCCGATGACCAATGCGACCGCGGGCAGCGCGGCGACCGCGCTCGACACCGAGTTCACGCGCGGTCTGGGCCTGTACGACTCGACGATGGTGGTCGTCGGCTCGATGATCGGCTCCGGCATCTTCATCGTGTCGGCCGATATGTCCAGGAGCGTGGGCAGCGCCGGATGGCTGCTCGTGGCGTGGCTCGTCACCGGCGCGTTGACGCTGATGGGTGCGTTGTCGTACGGCGAGCTCGCGGCCATGATGCCGCGGGCCGGCGGACAGTACGTCTACCTGCGCGAAGCGTTCTCCCCGCTCTGGGGCTTCCTCTACGGCTGGACGCTCTTTCTCGTCATCCAGACGGGCACGATCGCCGCCGTCTCGGTCGGCTTCGCGCGCTACCTCGGTGTGCTCGTGCGCGGCATTGCCGAGGATCGGTACCTCGTCGCACCGATCCACCTGAGCACGGGCTACGCACTGTCGTTATCGACGACGCAGCTCGTAGCGATCCTGCTGATCGTGCTCCTGACCTGGACCAACACACGCGGCCTCGAATACGGTCGCATCATCCAGAACGTATTCACGACGGCGAAAACCGGCGCGCTCGCGGGACTGATCCTCGTCGGCGTGCTGCTCGGCTGGAACCAGACCGCGGTTGCCGACAACTTCGGCAACCTGTGGAATCCGCGCGACGTGGTAGAGATCGTCCCCGGCCTGTCGGCCATGTCGGCCTTCGGGTTGTTCGTCGCGCTCTGCGTGTCGCAGACCGGCTCGCTCTTTTCAGCCGACGCGTGGAACAACATCACGTTCACGGCGGGCGAGGTGAAGGATCCTCGGAGACACATCCCGCTCTCGCTGGCGCTCGGCACCTTCGTGGTGATTGGTCTCTACCTGCTCGCGAACGTCGCCTACCTGACGACGTTGCCCTTCGACCAGGTGCAGCACGCGCCCGCCGACCGCGTGGCCACGGCCACGCTCGACGCGATCTTTCCCGGCGCGGGCGCGACCATCATGGCGATCGCGATCGTCATCTCGACCTTCGGTTGCAACAACGGACTGATTCTGGCGGGCGCGCGCGCGTATTACGCGATGGCGCGCGACAGCCTGTTCTTCCGATCGGTCGGCCGGCTGAACGA
Source organism: Acidobacteria bacterium RIFCSPLOWO2_02_FULL_65_29 (assembly GCA_001767435.1). Lineage (GTDB taxonomy): Bacteria > Acidobacteriota > Vicinamibacteria > Vicinamibacterales > CAVVIG01 > 2-02-FULL-65-29. The sequence continues at coordinate 25,194 of MEKT01000199.1, forward strand.
GGCGAAGGTGCCGGCCTGGGGCCTCGTGTGGCAGGGCGTGTGGGCCGCGTTCTTGGTGCTGCCGCGCACCTACAACACGGGAAGCGGCACGTACGGAAACCTGTACAGCAATCTGCTCGACTACGTGATCTCCGCGGCGTTGATTTTCTACATCCTCACCATCGCGGGCGTGTTTCGACTGCGCCGCACACGTCCGAATGTCGAACGGCCGTATCGCGCGTTCGGGTATCCCCTCGTTCCGGCGCTCTACATTGCCGGCGCGAGCGTCATCTTGCTCGTGTTGTTCGTCTATCGGACCGCCACGACGTGGCCCGGACTGATCATCGTGCTGCTCGGCGTGCCGGTGTATCTCGCCTGGAAACCGCGCTAGGAGTCTGTGCGGCAGAAATGCAGTGCGGGTCTTCAGACCCGCCTAGTTGCCACACCCGCCTAGTTGCCGCGCTGCCGGCGCGCCAGCACGCGCAAACCCTTGCGCGCCACTTTGACCTCCATCGAATGCAGTTCTTTCCGGGACGTCACGGGCCAGTAGCCGAGCAGATAGTGATGGCTCGCATCCTGCCAGATGCGTTCAATCGCCGGCCTCAGGTCCCTTGCGCTGGTAAAGACTTCCCCGCCTGTTGCTTCGACGATGCCGCCGCTCGACAGGCCGACGCGGTTGGCCAAGAGGGCGTACATGCTCACGTTGGCTCGGGCGGCGGCGCCGACGGCCTCAATCCAGTCGCGTCGAAGCGACCCGACAGCGTACGGCCGCGGCTCCCTGATGTTGCAGATCGCCTGCGACCCGATGCACACGATGGCCTTACGCCGCCGGGCAGTCAGTTCGAGGCTCCGCGACACGCTGGTGACGAGTCTCAGCACGTCCTCGGAGGTGCGCACGCGATCGAACGGCCCGACACCGGCCTGATATTCCACAATGCGCGCCAGCGCGAGCGATCGATCGCCGTAGGGCTCGTCGTTCCGATTGGCCAGCCTGATGACGGTCAGATCGTCACCGGGCCCCGCATGGGCCGCCACGTGTCCGGCGATCGACCTGATTGACGAGGTCGCTGCCGGGCGCATGCCGACATCATCGAGCAGGACGACGACCGAGCGGCCGTCATCGAGATTGGCGGAGCCCCGAGCGGAGACAGCCACAAACGCTTTCAGCTCGACAGCCTTGCCGTCTTCCCTGACCTCGAAATCCTGCCGCGTCAATCCTGATACGGCGCGGCCATCGCGGTCGGTGACGACGACGTCGAGGTCGACCAGATCGAGGCTCTGAAACGACGGGGGCTTCTGCGCCGCAACAGACGTGACGGCCACGGCCGCAAGGGCCGCGGCGGTCGTAAGCGGAATGAGCTTCATCGGCCAGAGCTACCTTAGACGCTCCGGCGGGTCAACTCAAAGGCTTTCTGGATCACTGCGGTCGCCTTCTCAGTGACCTGGTAGGCGCCGAGCTCGCCGACCGAGACCCACCGCGCGTCTTCGGCGTCCGACGCGTGGGCCAGCAAGCCGCCGGCGGGCGCGCAGGCGAAGTCGACGATCACGAAGTGATACGCGATGCGGCCGTCCGAGGTGCGGTCGATCCGGTCGAACACCTCCAAGACGGCCCCAATCGTGACCTCGAGGCCGGTCTCCTCGCGCACCTCGCGCGCCAGCGCGTCTTCGAGCGTCTCGCCGAGCTCGACCGCCCCGCCGGGCAGGCTCCATTCGCCTTTGAGCGGCGCGTGTCCGCGCTTCACGAGCAGCACCCGATCGCCGTCGAGAATCACAGCGCCCACGCCGATAACGGGCCGAGTCGGAAATTCTTTCAAGTGCTCAAGTCCTCACATTCCCGTGGCCAGATTCAAAGAGCCAGCGAGGCGTCCGCGTTCAGATCGAGAGCGGCGATGAGACCCGCGCGAAACTTGCGCAGGCCAGCCGCCGCGATCATCGCCGCGTTATCGGTCGAGAGCTGCACGCTCGGCAGAAACGTCGGCATCTCGCGGGCGTCGCCGTGCTGCTTCAGATCATCCCGCAACCGGCTGTTGGCCGACACGCCGCCGGCGACGCCAATGCTCTTCGCGTGGTGGCGACGCGCGGCGTCGAATGCGCGATCGACGAGCGTCGACACGACGATGCGTTGAAAGGTCGCGCACACATCGGCCACTTCGCGCTCGGAGAGCGCCGGACGGCCGCGCACGTGCCGAAGCACGGCGGTCTTGAGTCCGCTGAAACTGAAGTCGAGATCCCCCTTCAGCTCGGGCGCGTTGCGATCGGCATGCGTCAAGCGGGTCGTCGGCAGCGCGATGGCGCGATCGTTTCCGGTCCGCGCCAGGCGATCCACGATCGGCCCGCCAGGATAGCCGAGCCCGAGCAGCTTCGCCACCTTGTCGTACGCCTCCCCCGCCGCATCGTCGCGCGTCCGGCTCAGAATCTGGTACGAGCCGGGGCGTTCGACGAGGTAGAGGCTGGTATGTCCACCGGACACAACCAGCACGACCGCCGGCAGTGGGAGCTCGCCGTTGTGGAGCGTGAGCGATTCGATGTGGCCCGCCAGATGGTGCACGGCGACGAGCGGCAAGGCGTGGACGGCCGCAACCGCTTTCGCGAACGAGACCCCAACCAGCAGAGATCCGACGAGCCCTGGCCCTTGCGTCACCGCTATCGCCCCGAGATCGCCCCAGGCGGCGCGCCCTTCCTCGAGCGCGCGCGCGACGACGCCGCAGATATCGCGGATGTGCTGTCGCGAGGCGAGCTCGGGAACGACGCCGCCCCACTCACGATGAATCTGCGCCTGCGACGCAATCACGTTGGAGCGAATGGCCCACGGGCGCGCGGGATCGCCGGTTTCCTCGACGATGGCCGCCGAGGTTTCGTCGCAGGAGGTTTCAATACCTAATATGAGCATGCGGGGCAACGATACTTCGCCACGAAACCACGAGGCCACGAAAACACGAAAGCACGAAAAAGAGCCACGAAGGCACGAAGACGCGAAGAAGAGCCACGAGAACACGAAATCACGAAAAGAACGGTCATGGCGTGCGATTCGCGACTTCGATCGTCTCGAATGCCAGCTTCAAGGACTCGGTATAGGGCGCCCGGAGGATGCCGCGCTCGGTGATGATGCCGGCGATCAGATGATGCGGCGTGACGTCGAAGGCGGGATTCCAGACGAGCGCGCCCTCGGGCGCCAGCCGCGACCCGCCGACGTGCGTCACCTCGCGGGGATTTCGCTCCTCGATCGGGATGTGTTGGCCGTCGGGCGTCCTCAGATCGATCGTCGAGAGGGGCGCGGCCACGTAGAACGGAATGTTGTGCTCGCGCGCCAGCACGGCCACACCGTAGGTGCCGATCTTGTTCGCCGTATCGCCATTGGCGGCAATGCGGTCGGCGCCAACGACCACGAAATTGACCTTGTCCTGCCGCATCAAGGCGCCGGCCATGTTGTCGGTAATGACCGTGGTCTGGATGCCGTCGCGGACGAGCTCCCAGGCGGTGAGCCGCGCGCCCTGAAGGAAGGGCCGCGTTTCGTCGGCGAAGACAGCGACGCGTTTGCCGGCCTCGACCGCTCCGCGAATCACGCCGAGCGCCGTGCCGTAGCCCGCCGTGGCGAGGGCGCCAGCGTTGCAATGCGTCAGAATCCGCGCGTCAGCCGGGACGACTTCGGCGCCAAACGCACCCATCGCGCGGCAACTCGCGACATCCTCGTCGTGAATGGCTCCGGCTTCACGATCCAGGCGGTCCTGTAACTGTGCCACGGACTCTCCAGCTTCCGCGCCAGCGGCAAACGACCGCTTCATGCGCTCGATTGCCCAGAACAGGTTCACGGCAGTCGGCCGCGTCGACGCCATCAGCTCGCAGATCTTGTAGAACTCGGCCGCGAGCTTTTGCGTGCCGGTGGATTTACTGGTGCGCACGCCAAGCGCGATGCCCATCGCGGCTGCCACGCCAATCGCCGGCGCACCGCGGATCACCATCGTCTTGATCGCGCGGGCGACTTCTGGCGCCGTTTTGCAGCGAACGTAGATCTCCTGCGCCGGCAGCTTGCGCTGGTCGATCATCACGACCGCGTCGTTCTCGCGGGCAATCGTCGGGAGCATCGACCTACTAATCTAGCCCTTCACCAGCGGGTTGGTCACCTTGAGACGGGGAAAACGGGCGAAATCCCGGTCGGTCGTGTAGAGCGTAGCCCCGTGCTCGAGCGCAATTGCGGCCAACGCCGCATCCATCACCAGCGGGCCCGTGGCCTGGCCATCCTGAAGCAGGCCGGCGAGGATCTCCCAGTGCCGATCGGACGGCTCAACGATCGCCGCGTTGGGCTGGGCGAGCCACGAGGCCACAATCCTTGCGGCCTCGTCGATCGACAGCGGATGTTCGAACACGTGGGAATTGGTCGAGATCCTGAGGAACGCCCAGAGCGTGAGCCACGCAAAGCGCACGAGCTCGGGACCCGACAGCGCCGCTTCCAGCCAACGCCGGCTCGCGTCGTGCTGGGACGCCCGAGGGTCATACGCGTAGAGCAGCAGGTTCGCGTCGATCAGGATCATCGATGGCGCGGGCCCTCGACCTGCTCCAGCAACTCGGCGACGTTGTCCAGGCTCAGGCCCGGTCGAAGCTTCCCGAGGTCCCGAGCCACCACTTTGAAGGGCACACGGCTGGCAGAGGTCCGTCGGGCGGCGAGCCCGCGCCTGAGCGCGTCGTTGACGACCTCGCGAAAGGGCCGTCCGGAGCGCCGCGCTTCCGACTGGAGCTTGGCCGCGACGTCGTCGTCCAGCGTCAGCGTGGTACGCACATCTTGATGCTATCTCAGAGACATCATGATGTCAAATGATCAGCAGAGCTGAGAGCTGACCGCTGATAGTGCAAAACTAGAGAAGCCGCGCGTCGAAGGGGAGCGGGAGGAGGTCCGCGAGCCGGTGCGTACCCTTGTCCTCTGCAAGATTGGCCAGCAGGATCTCGAGATTGCCGCCGAACTCCCAGAGGATCTGTCGGCAGGCGCCGCACGGTGGCGTAGGCGCATCGGTGTCGGCCACGATGGCGATTCGCGTGAAGGCGCGGTGTCCCTCGGACAGCGCCTTGAACATGGCCACGCGCTCGGCGCAGATCGTGAGGCCGTAGGTGGCGTTCTCGATGTTGCAGCCCGTCACAATCACGCCGGCGGCGGTCTCGAGCGCGGCGCCGACCTTGAAGTGAGAAAAGGCCGCGGCGGCGTGTTCGCGCGCACGCCGCGCCGCCGCGACGAGATCGACGCCGCCGGCCCGTTCGGCGCGACGCCTCGACCCGAGACGGCGATCGCCACTCGTGCGGCGCTCGCCCTCGAACCGCCCTCCGTGAGCGACGCGCTCGCGATTAGAGTCTGCCAACGATTTCCTCCAGCAGCGCCACGAACCGGTCACGTACGCGCCGTGCGGTCTCCATCACCTCGCGGTGATCGAGCGGGTACGGCAGGACGCCGGCCGCCATGTTCGTGATGCACGAGATGCCAAGCACCTCGACGCCCATGTGGCGCGCCGCGATGGCTTCGGCTGCCGTCGACATTCCCACGGCGTCCGCGCCAATCGTGCGCAGGTATCGAATCTCGGCGGGCGTTTCGTAACTGGGGCCCATCAGGGCGGCGTAGACGCCGTGCGCGAGCGGAAGCTTCAGGGCCGCGCCCGCCTGGTCCGCAATCGTGCGCAGCCTCACGGAGTACACGTCCGTCATATCAGGAAAGCGCGGGCCAAATCGATCGTCGTTGGGACCGACGAGCGGATTGGCGCCGCTCAGGTTGATGTGGTCGTCGATGACCATCAGGGCGCCCGACGCGAACCCGGTGTTGATGCCTCCGGCGGCGTTGGTCAGCACGACGGTCTTGACGCCCAATACACCCATCACCCGCACGGCAAACGTCACCGTGCGCAGCTCGTGGCCCTCGTACGCGTGGCAGCGGCCGGCCAGGGCCGCGATCGTGTGGCCCTTCACCCGCCCGACCACGAGACGGCCCTCGTGCCCGACGACGCGCGAAGCCGGCCAGTGCGGCAGCTGCTCGTACGGTATCGACACAGCGTCGGCCGGTGTGCCGGCAAAGTCTCCCAACCCCGAGCCGAGCACGATCGCGACGCTCGGGACGTCTTTGATCTGCGAGCGGACGGCCTCGGCGGCTTCTTTCACCTGGTCGTAGTAACCCATGAGATTTCAGAATTACAGAATGGCAGAATTGCAGAAAGGATTGCAGAGAGTCGAGAACGCCCGGTCGGTTCTGCAATTCTGCAACCCTGCAATCCTGCAATTCATAGGAGGAAGCCCGCAATCGTCGCGGTCATGAAGTTCGCTAGGGTCCCCGCGAACATGGCGCGCAGGCCGAGACGGGCCAGATCGTGCCGCCTGTTCGGCGCGAGCGCCCCAATCCCGCCAATCTGGATCCCGATCGAGCTGAAGTTCGCGAAGCCGCAGAGCGCAAAGGTGGCGATGGTGAACGAGCGCGGATCGAGCGTCGCCTTCATCGGGCCGAGCTGCGAGTACGCGACGAACTCGTTGAGCGCCATCCGCGTACCGAGCAGATTGCCGATGACGGGCGCGTCCTGCCACGGCACGCCCATGCTCCAGGCCACGGGCGCGAAGACCCAGCCGAAGATGCGCGCCAGGCTGAGCGTGCCGCCACCCCAGACCTCGGGCCACGGCACGTTGCCAAGCAGGAAGTTCACGAGCGCGACCAGCGCCAGAAACGAAATCAGCATGGCCCCGACGTTCATCGCCAGATGCAGGCCCTCTCCGGTCCCCCGTCCGGCGGCGTCGATCACGTTGACATCGGTCTGCTCCACCTTCAGCTTCACCGTTCCCATCGTCTTCGGGATTTCTGTTTCGGGAACAAACATCTTGGCCATCACGAGCGTGCCGGGCGCGGTCATGATCACGGCCGTCAGCAGGTGCTCCGCCTCGATGCCGAACAGGATATAGGCGGCCATGATGCCGCCCGAAATGTGCGCCATGCCCGAGGTCATCACGGTCATCAACTCGGACCGCGTCATGTCGGGCAGGTACGGGCGGATGGTGAGCGGCGCCTCGGTCTGGCCCATGAAGATGCTCGCGGCGACGTTGAGCGATTCGGCGCCGCTCACGCGCATCACGCGATGCATCGCCACGGCAAAGATCCCCACGACGATCTGCATGATGCCGAAGTAGTACAAGATCGCGAAGAGCGCGGCGATGAAGATGATCGTCGGCAGCACCTGGAACGCGAAGATCACGGTGTACTGGGCGCCATCGGGTCCAAGCGCGCCGTTCATCACGCGGCCCCACACGGTTGAATCGCCGAGCGGACCGAAGACGAAGCCGGCGCCGACGCCGGCAAACCCCAGCAGCTTGTTGATGGCGTCACCAAGCGTCGAGAACACCTGCTGGCCTACGCGTGTCTTCAGCACGATCAACGCAAAGACGATCTGCAGTCCGAGCCCCCAGGCGACCGTGCTCCAATTGATGGCACGCCGGTCCGTGGATAACGCGTAGGCAATGCCCAGGATGACGGCCGCGCCGAACAGGGGCTGGAGAATGCCCCCCATCACAGCACCTCGCCGACGATGAGCCGCGCCGCGGGCGGAGGCGCGTCGCCAACCACGATCGCGCGCGCCGCGAGAGTCTCGGCCGCCGTGAGGCGGCCGCGGTCACGATAGTGGAGCTCGAGCACCCCGTCGCCGGCGCGCACCTGATCGCCGGGCTTCGCGAGCACCCTGATGCCGACGGCCGGATCCACCGGATCCTGCACGCGGTCGCGGCCCGCGCCGAGCGCCACGGACGCGCGGCCGACCAGCGCGGCGTCGAGCGCGGCCACGTACCCGGCCCGGGGCGCCTTCACGACGTGACGGTTGGGCGCCGAGGGCAGCCGCTCGTCGTCGTCGACCACACGAGGGTCGCCGCCCTGGTTCTCGATGATCTGGCGGAAGCGCTCGAGACCGGCGCCCGAGGCGATCGATCCGCGCGCGCGGCGTGCGCCATCGGCGCGATCGGTGGCCTGGCCGCCCAGGACGAGCATCCGCGCCGTCAACTCGACCGACAGGTCGACCAGATCGGTGGGACCCCGCCCCTTGAGCACCTCGAGACACTCGATGACCTCGAGCGCATTGCCCACGGCGCGTCCAAGCGGCGCGCTCATGGCGGTGATGATCGCCTCGGTCCTGACACCAGACGCCTTGCCGATGGAGACGAGCGACTCAGCCAGTAAGCGCGATTCGGCTTCCGTCTTCATGAACGCGCCGGTGCCGGTCTTCACGTCCAGCACGAGCGCGTCGATGCCTTCGGCGATTTTCTTGCTCATGATCGACGCGCTGATGAGGGGGATGCTCTCGATCGTGCCGGTCACGTCGCGCAACGCGTACAGCGTCTTGTCGGCGGGCGCGATTTCGGCGGTCTGGCCGATCATCGCGCACCCGGTCTTCCGGAGCGCGGTCTTCATCTCATCGAGCGACAGGCCGACGCGAAAGCCGGGAATCGCTTCGAGCTTGTCGAGCGTGCCGCCGGTGTGGCCGAGGCCCCGGCCCGACATCATCGGCACGATCACGCCGCACGAGGCGGCGAGCGGCGCCAGCACGAGCGACACCTTGTCGCCGACGCCGCCCGTGCTGTGCTTGTCCACCTTCATGCCGGGAATGTCACTGAGGTCGACGCGCACCCCCGAATGGACCATCGCGTCGGTCAGCCAGGCGGTCTCCTCGGAAGACATGCCGCGCAGGAGGATGGCCATGAGGAGCGCCGACGCCTGGTAGTCGGGAATGGCGCCCGCGGTGACTCCCGCGACGGCGAAGGTGATTTCGTCACGCGACAGCGCGCCGCCGTCGCGTTTCTTGATGATGATGTCGACCGCGCGCACGTGGCGGGCAGTATACTGCGGGAGCCGCCGAAGCAGCCGTAGCAGCCCAATGAATCCCGTGAACCCAGGTGCCACCGGGCTCCCCGACCCGTCCGAACCGCTCGGTCCCCAAGACTCCGCGCGCCTCACTGAGTTCGCGCGGGCGTGCAAGGCCGCGGCGCGGGCGGTGGTGCTGTACCCAGCCGCACACCCTGCGATCGCCGTCACGCTCGGCCGGATCGTGCAGCTCACCTCGCCGCAACAGCTGCCCGTGCCCATGAAGGTCACGGTGATGGCCAAGGAGCTGCGCATGGACGGGCGAGCGCCTGCGCGGCCCGACGCCGCCATCGCGGAGCTGGCAGCGCTCCTGCACAACCACCTGATCGGTGAGATCACGATCCAGGCCGGCGGGGATCTGGGGGCCTGGCGCAACTTCCTGCTGCTCCTTGGCCGCTCGACCGACGAGCTTCGGGCGGAGGGTGGGATCGGGCGGCTCTGGTCGGCAACAGCCAGCACTCATCTGCAGATCCGGGAGATCGACTACGCCGAGGTGCTGCGCGAACGGCGGGGCGGCGGCCCGGCCGCCTGGGCCGACATCATCAGCAGCTGTCTGCGAGGCGACCAGACGATCGACTTCGACGACGAAGCCACCAAGATGCTGCTCGAAATCGCGGCAGACGAAAAGCAGCTCGGCGATCTGCTCGAAGAGCTCGAGGCGCGTGGCGCCGAGGATCAGACCTCTGGCGCGAAGGCCGGCGCCGTTGTTCGCCTGCTGAAGGGCATCGTCAAGGCGGTGACGAAAAAGAGCCCCGAAATCGTGGACGGGGTGCTGCGCAACATGGCGAGCGCGGTTGGACGGCTGTCGCCAGAAATGCTCGTGTCCCTGCTCACGCACACCGACGCCGCCAAGAGCGACGCGGCCAGCGTCGTGGATGCGGTGGTCACGCGCATGACCGAAAAGACGATCGCCGGCTTCATCGCGCGCAACATCGACGGACCGGGTTCCTCCATCGACCGCGTGGCCGAGGCGTTCCACACGCTGGTTCGCGACGATGGGCAGCGGCAGCGCATGCTCACGCTCGCGCACAACGAGGCGGCCGCCAGCCCGTTCGGGGCGACCGACGGGTTCGAGGACAACTGGAACCAGGTCGCCGGGCGGCTGATGACCTCCTATTCCGACAAGCCGTTCGTGTCGGACAGCTATGCGCGCGAGCTGTCGACGACCCGAACGCGGGCGGTCACGATCGACGAGATCACCGACGATCCGCCCGACCGCATGGCCGCGTGGCTCGCCTCGGTCGCGACGAGCGAGCTGCGGAAGCTGGATCTGACGCTCGTCCTGGACCTGCTGACCATCGAGCCCGACGACCAGAAGTGGAGCACGCTCATGCCGGCGGTCGTCTCGCTCATCGAGGATCTGCTGCTCGTCGGCGACTTCGAGGCGGCGACGACGCTGGCCGGGGTCGTCACCACGACGGCAGCGCCCGGGTCGTCCAACGAACGGCGGCAGCACGCGATGATTGCGATCGACCAGTTGGTGTCTGGCTCGATGATGCGGAACCTCGCGACGCATCTCGCCACGATCGACGACACGGCGTTCGAGCGCGTCAAGGCGATGTGCACCGCCATGGGTGAAGTGATCGTGCGGCCGTTGGCTGAAACGATTTCCACCGACCTCGGCGATCGGGCGCGCGATCGCTTGACGGCCATCCTGATCGGATTTGGCGCCGCGGGCCGCCGGCAAGTCGAGCGGCTGAAAGGCTCGGAGAACCCCGCCATGCGGCGCACGGCGCTGCTGCTGCTGCTGCAGTTCGGGGGCCAGGACTCGCTGCCCGACCTGACCGAGCTGATGAACGACCGCTCGCCGCAGATTCAACGCGAAGCGGTGCGCGCCATCCTGAACATCGGGTCGGACCGCGCCTTCGAGGTGCTGCAGCAGGCGCTCACGACTGGATCGGCGCAGTCGCGCGAGGCCATCATGAAGTCGCTGGCCGCCGTCCGGGACGAACGGGCGGTTCCCATGTTCGGGTACATTCTCGGGCACGTCGATCACAAGGGCGCGCTCGCGCCGATCTACCTGGGCGCGATCGAGGCCCTCGGCTCGCTCAGGGGTGCGAAGGGCATCGCGCCGCTGCGCGAGGCGCTCTACCGCGGCGAGTGGTGGGCCCCGCGGCGGACCTCGGCCCTACGCGGCGCGGCGGCGGCCGCGCTCGCGCGGATCGGCACGGCCGAAGCCATCGACGTGCTCGAGGAGGCGGTCTCGTCCGGCCCGCGCCGCGTGCGCTCGGCCGTCCGCCCGCACCTGGCCAGCGCGCGGCGCCAGAAGGCCCTGAGGTGACGGTATGACAGCCGCTCCACGCGGACAGGTGGCCGACGAGCTGCTCCGGCGATTTGCGGCAGCGCTTCGCGCGACCCAGCTCTACTCCAAGGGCCATCCGCTCATCACGCGAAACATCGAGGCGCTGATGGCCGCCGTGCAGCAGCTGCACACACTCCAGCCGTCCACCATCCTCGGCATCGTCGGCGACAAGGTCATCGTCGACGAGGCGCCGTCGAAGGCCGACGGACTCGAGAGCCTCGTGCGCCGGCTGAAGCAGATTGGCGTCGAGCGGATCACGATCGATCGCGGCGTCGCCGGTGACGAGATTCAGGCCCTGGTCGACGCGATCTCGACGATCGAGCCGCTGCCAAGCGGCGAGCCCCCGCCGTTTCCGTCGCTCCCCCACGTCCGCGTCGGCCGCATCAGCGTCGGCCAGAAGATCGAAGGCGCGACCGACATGGCCGCCTTCAAGCGCGCGTACACCGAGGCGGTCTCGGTGGCCGAAAGCGTCTGGGACAGCGCGCGCACCGAGTCGCGGCCCGACGCGAAGGTCGCGCAAACGATGATCGACGGCCTGGCGCAGGCCGTCTCGCAGAACCGGACGGCGCTCCTGGCCCTCACGACGCTCAAAAACTACGACAACTACACGTTCACCCATATGGTGAACGTCTCCATCCTGACGATGGGTCAGGCGCGTTCGCTCGGCATCGACGGTCCGCTCCTGCGCGAGCTCGGGCTCGCCGCGCTCATGCACGACATCGGCAAGGTGCGGACGCCGCTCGAGGTGCTCAACAAGCCCGACAAGCTCACCGACGCGGAGTACACGATCGTCAAACGCCACGTCGTGGATGGCGCCGAGATTCTGCGGGCGACGCCCGATATCCCGGCGCTCGCGCCGGTCATCGCGTTCGAGCACCACCTGCGGCTCGACGGCACCGGCTATCCACACCTGGTGACGCGCTCGTCGCTCAACCTCGGCACGATGCTCTGCAGCATCGCCGACGTCTACGATGCCATGCGATCGCACCGCGCCTACCAGGGCGCGTTCCCGAGCGATCGCATTCTGGCGGTGCTGCAACGCAGCGATGGTCACCAGTTCGAACAGCACCTGGTGCGGCGCTTCGTGCAGCTCATCGGCATCTACCCGGTCGGCAACCTGGTCCGGCTCGACACCGGTGAAATCGCCGTCGTGGTCACCGTGTACGCGCCCGACCCGCACCGTCCGCAGGTCAAGGTGATCATCGACCGGGCCGGTGTCCGCCTCCAGCAGCCGTATCAGACCAACCTCTGGGAGGGCGACAAGGAGCTGGGCCAGCCCTCGAACGTGGTGAAGCCGATCGATCCCGCCGAGCTCGGGATCGATCCGCTGATGTTGTTATAGACTGCGGCACCATGAGGCGTCGCAAATGCGCCACCGCGGAGGGCACAGAGGTGACACGTGCCCACTGTGGTAGCGTTTTCCGTCGAGATGGCGAGTGATTTCACGGCGCGGGTGCTGTCGATCGTCCGGCGCATTCCACCTGGCCGCGTGGCCACGTACGGGGACGTGGCGGCTCTCGCCGGCAAGCCCCGCGCGGCGCGTGCGGTGGGCAACATCATGCGCGACTGCGGGCGCCTCGACGTGCCGTGCCACCGCGTGATTGCGGCCGGCGGCCGGCTCGGCGGGTACGGGGGCCACGAGGCCCTGAAACGGGCGCTGCTCGTGGCCGAGGGCGTGCCGATACGGGGATCGAGGGTGGCACTGAAGAATTGTCGAATTGCAGGATTGCAGAAGAGATCCGAGCCGCGAGCGTTCGCGGACCTCTCGAAAACGGCGGCGAACACAAAGGCTCGCGTATAATCTACGGAGGTCCTAGGCGCGCACGGCGCGCCTGCGTCCCTCGACGATGCTCGGGACGCCCTGAGCATTGTCGTCCCTCGACGGAGCTCGGGACAACCCTGAGCCAGTCGAAGGGTCGAAGGGCGAGGGAGCGGCGCGGGGCATCGGGGTCCCCCGCCCCTCGACGATGCTCGGGCGCCCTGAGCCAGTCGAAGGGCGCAAGCGACCGAGCCGGGGTGTGGGGCAGAGCCCCACGTGAGTAGGAGGCGCGATGAAGAAGGTTTTTCTCGTGGGAACGCTGGTGGCCGCGCTCGGACTTCCCCTCGTGGTCTCGGCGCAGACCGCTGGCACGGCGCTCGGCAGCATCACGCTCGGCCGGAGGGTCATGGCCGACGGCCAGCCGCTTGCGGCGGGGACTTATCAGGTGCGGCTCACGGCGGATTCGCCGAAACCCGGCGCGGGGCAGACCGCCGAATCGGAACGCTACGTGGAATTCGTTCGCGGCGGCAAAGTGTTGGGCCGCGAAATTGCCACCATCGTCTCGGCCGCCGACATCGAGCAGGTGGCCGACAGCAAACGGCGTCCGGCCGCTGGCGCGAACCGCGTCGAGTTGCTGAAAGGCGACGATTACGTTCGCGTCTGGATCAACCGCGGCGGCAACAACTACATCATTCACATGCCGACGGGGGCATAGGAAGAACGTTAGAAGTTTAGAAGTGAGAAGTTAGAAGGACTGCGACGGGAGCCGGGCCGAGAAAGCCCGCGCTCCCGATTTTCTTTCCCGCGTGCCCTGCCCGCCCCGCCTGCCCGGCGAGGCCCGCACTCCCGTTTTCCCTGCGCAGTCCTTCTAATTTCTAACTTCTAACTTTCTGTCACACTGCCATGACATCGAACTGCTCGTGGTGGAGCTGGAGGTCGGCCTTGACCGTGACGTCCCGGCCGAGCGACTGGCGCAGGTCCTTCAGGACGGCGTGCTCCTCTTCATTGAGCGCACGGGCGATGTCGGGGTTCACACGCAGGAGCAGCCGGTGCCCGTTCAGATCGGGCGCGATCTTCCGTACCTCGCTCAGAATCTCGTAGCAGATCGTTGAGCTCGACTTCACGACGCCGCTGCCCGAGCAATACGGACACGGATCGGTCAGCGTGCGCTCCAGGCTCTGCTTCACGCGCTTGCGCGTGATGATCACGAGCCCGAAATCGGAGACCTGCAGCGCCTTCGATGGGGACCGATCCTTCTTCAGCTCCAGCTCCACGGCCTGGAGCACCTTTTGGCGGTTTTTGCGATCCTCCATGTCGATCAGGTCGAGCACGATGATGCCGCCCAGGTCGCGTAGCCGGATCTGCCGGACGATTTCCGTCACGGCTTCGAGGTTGGTCTTGACGATCGTGTCCTCGAGCCGGCCGGTAGATTTCTTGCCGACGTAGCGTCCGGTGTTGACGTCGATCGCCACCAGGGCCTCGGTCTGGTTGATGACGATCGATCCGCCCGATTTCAGCCAGACCTTGCTCTTGAGCGCCTTGTCGATCTCGGCCTGCACGCCGTACTCCTCGAAGATCGGAAACGGCTTGTCGTACAGCTTGACCTTCGAGGCCAGGTTCGGCAGCATCACCTTCACCAGATCGACGACACGCGCGTACTCCACGGGGTTGTCGATCCGGATCGCCTGAAAGTCGTCGGTGAGCAGGTCGCGCAGAAGCTTCGCCACCAGGCTCTGCTCGCGAAACACCGCGGCCGGCGCCCGCGACGACTCCATCTTCTGCCTGATGTCGGTCCAGATCGCGTAGAACGCCTCGAGATCGCTGACGATGTCTTCCCTGGGACGCCCGGCGGCGGCGGTGCGAATGATCATGCCGCCGGTGAAGCCGTGCGTCTCGCGAAACTCGCGCACGATGCCGCGCAGGCGCGACCGCTCGTCGCGCGCCTCGATCTTCCGCGACACACCGATGTGATCGACGGTCGGCATGAAGACGAGAAAGCGTCCAGGCATCGTGACGTGTGAAGTGAGCCGCGCGCCCTTGGTGCCGAGCGGCTCCTTCACGACCTGCACGAGAATCTCCTGGCCCTGCTTCAAGAGATCCTCGATCTTCATCTTCTGCCGATCCCGCTCGCGCTCCCGGCTCCCGTTGCCCTTGCCATCGTCGTCGTCGCCGGCGAGCTTCTCGAACTCTTCGAGCGTGTCCACCACTTCGGCGACATAGAGGAAGCCGTCGCGCTCGAGGCCGATGTCGATGAACGAGGACTGCATGCCGGGAAGCACCTTGCTGACCCGGCCTTTGTAGACGTTGCCGACCACTCCGCGCTGGCGTTCCCGTTCGATGAAGAGCTCCGCGGCGAGGTCGTCTTCGAGAATAGCCACCATCGTTTCGTGGCTATTGGTGGAGATGATCATCTCCTTGGTCATTGCGCAAACTCCCAAACGCCTCAGGGGAAAGTCAACAGTTGACAGTCGACAGTTGACAGTAGGTTGAACTGTCAACTGTGAACTGTTGACTGTCGACTAGCGGTCGGCGCTTCAATTGGTGAATCTGCGCATGCGGACGTTGAGCACCAGCCCGAACCCGGCGAGCGTGGCGATCATCGAGGAGCCGCCGTAACTCATGAGCGGAAGCGTGAGCCCTTTGACGGGCGCCAGTCCGGCCGACATGGTGATGTTGTAGACCACCTGGAAGGTGAAGCTGGCCATCACGCCGATCACGAGGTACGAGCCGAGGCGATCCTTGGCCAGGCGGGCCGCCTCGAGCGTGCGCAGAATCACGAACACGTACAGGCCGAGCGCCACCAGGACGCCGGCAAACCCCTGCTCCTCGGCCAGCACCGAGAAAATGAAATCGTTGTGGGCGACGGGGAGGAACCGCAACTGGCCTTGCGTGCCCTGTCTGAACCCCTTACCCGTGAGTCCGCCCGACCCGACCGTGATGCGCGCCTGGATCTGCTGGTATCCGGCGTCCCTCGCATCCTGCGACGGATCGAGAAAAGAAGTGAGCCTGGTCTTCTGATAATCCTCGAGCCCGAACTGCCACGCAAGGGGCGCCGTGAGCAGAAGACAGAGCGCGAGCGCGCCGAACGCGCGCATGGGCATGCCGGCAAGATACGCCACGGCGAGCAGCACCGGCAGGAGGATGACGGCCGTGCCGAGATCGGGCTCTTTCGCCACGAGCGCGAGCGGGAGACAGGTCAGTCCGGCGGCAATCGCCAGATCGGTCCATCCGGGAGCGCCGCGGTTTTCGCCGAAGAACTTGGCGAGCAGCAGCGCCAGCCCGATCTTCGCGAATTCCGACGGCTGAACGTTGAAGGCGCCGAGCGCGATCCAGCGCTGAGCCCCCATCCGCACGTCGCCGTTGTAGAGCACATACACCAGCACCGCCAACAGGGCGACGTAGATGAAGTGCGACTTGTCGGTGAACGTGCGGTAGTCGAGCGAGAGCATGAAGGCCATCGCGCAGAGGCCGAGCACGATGGCGTAGATCTGGGTGAGGAACAGCGGCGAGCTTCCCCGCGCCTGGCCGGCGGTGGTGCTGAAGATCATCACGACGCCGATCGCGCAGAGCGCGAGGACGGCGCCGACGAGCGCCCAGTCGATGTGGTGGTAGAGACGTCTTTCAAACACTCTCTCTGCCCTTTGCCCTTCGCCCTTTGCCCTTCACTGACCGCCGGTGGCCACGGCTCCCGCCAAGCGCGGCGATTCCCGGTCCGGCGGCGGGTCGTCCCCTTCCACCGGCGGCGGCGGGCTCGTCGGCGCGGGCGGCGCCGGCAGCGGCCGTCCCTCGCGCTTGGCAAAAAACGTCTCGATCGCGTGCCTGGCGATGATCGCGGCGTTCGAGCCGTGCTCGGCGTGCTCCGCGAGAATGGCCCCGGCGATCTGCGGGTGATCGCGCGGCGCAAAGAACACGAACCAGCCGTTGTCGCGCAGGTCCCGTGCCGTCTTGCCCTTCGCCATGCGCACGCCGTCGTTCGAGATCATCTGCGCCGTGCCGGTCTTCCCCGATACGTCGAAGCCATCGAGGCGCGCGTTGCGGCCCGTGCCGCGGGCGCCGTTGACGACGAGAAACAGACCGTCCCGAATCGCCTGCACGGTCTCCGGTTTGAGCGTGACCCGCGATTGCGGTTCGGGCGCCGCCACCGCTTTCCAGCCGGTCCCATCGTCGACCGCCTTCAGCAGGTGCGGCGTCACGCGCGTGCCGCCGTTGGCAATCGTCGAGATGTAGACCGCCATCGACACCGGCGTGAGCGACACCGCGCCCTGGCCGATCGACACCGAGATCGTCTCGCCGGCGTACCATTTCTCGCCGTTCCTGGCTCTTTTCCACTCGGGCGACGGCACCAAGCCCTGCACTTCGCCCGGCAGGTCGATGCCGCTCTTCTCGCCGAGCCCGAGAGCGGTCGCCCATTTGTGGATCTTCTCGATCCCCGTCATGTTGCCAATCGTGTAGAAGTACACGTTGCACGACTGCGCGATGGCCTGGCGGAGATCGACCGTGCCGTGGCCGCCCGGCTTCCAACACTTGAACGGACGCCCGAAAAACGTCGCGTGGCCGGGGCAATAGACCTTGTAGTCCGGCGTGATCACGCCTTCCTCGAGCGCGGCCGTGGCGACGGCCATCTTGAAGGTCGAGCCGACCGAGTAGCGGCCCTGGATGGCCCGATCGTTCAGCGGCCGGAGGTCGTCGGTGTTGAGCGCCGTCCAGGTTGCGCGGTCGATGCCGGCCGCAAAGGTGTTCGGATCGTAGGACGGCACGCTCGTGAAGGCGAACACCTCGCCGTTTGCCGGATCGAGCAGCACCGCGGCCCCGTTGTACCCCAGCGCGCGGAAGCCGTCCTCGAGCGCCTTCTGCACGTGGTAGTCGGCGGTCAGCCGAAGGCGTTTGCCTTCGGTTGGCGGGTCTTCGGCGATCGTGCGAATCTCGCGGCCGACGCTGTTGACGACGACCCGCTTCGCGCCGTCTTCTCCCATCAGCAGGCCGTTGTAGACGGCCTCGATGCCCGCCTGGCCGACGATGTCGCCGCTCCGGAGCGAGCGGTCTTTCGAGACCTGCGTGTCGCTCACCTCGCCGACGTAGCCGAACAGATGCGCCGCCAGCGTCGATGGATACTGCCGCGTGGGCACCTGCTCCACCACGACGTCGGGCAGCTCGAAGTCGAGGCGCCTCGCGGTCACGGCCGCGACTTGCGCGAGCGTCGCGTCCTGAATGATCGTGATGGGCTGGTAGACCGGCTCGCTGCGATGCCGGTTCACGATCGCGCGCACGCCGGACTCGTCGAGGCCGAGCGTCGCGGTCAGCAGACCGATGGTCCGGTCCAGATCCAAGGTGTGTTCCCGCACGATCGAGATGCTGTAGGAGCGGCGGCTCTGCACGAGCACTTCTCCGTCGCGGTCGAACACGATGCCGCGCGGCGCACGCAACGCGAGCGTCCGCTGGTGGTTGTTCTCCGCCAGCTCGTTGAACTTCGCGTGCTGCACGACCTGCAGCGCCCAGAAGCTCGTCGCGAGCACCGTGAACACGGCGGCGACCAGATACTGCAGGACCGCCATCCGGATGCCCGCGCGGCGCCGGTCTTCGTACTGTTCCACGTCGCTAGATCCTCGATTCCTTCCTCAACTCCTCAACTCCTCAACTCCTCAACTCCTCAACTCCTCAACTCCTCAACTCCTCAACTCCTCAACTCCTCAATTCCTCAACTCCTCAAATCCTCAACTCCTCAAATCCTCAAATCCTCAAATCCTCAAATTCAAGGAGGATCCGCTCATCTTACCTGCGTAATCGGTGTTTTGCCGCTCGCCGCCGCTCGACCACGCCAGGCAGCAGTTCGACCACCTGGAACGTTACCACCCCTACCAGCGCGTTGCCCAAGGCCTGGCCGGCAATGGCGGCATAGGCCGAGCCGAACTGGCGGAGGTTCAGCACGAGATACAGGCCATGGAACACCACCGCATGGAGCAGGGTCGCGGCGAAGAACACGACCAGGCGGGGCAACGGCTGCGCGACGATGAACTGGGTGCCGATGATGCCCGCCAAAAACCCGACAATCGTCTTGGCCAGCCCTCCAATGCCAATCACGCCGCTCGCCAGCGCGTCCTGCACGAGCCCGGCCAGGGTGCCCGTGAGCAGGCCCGTGACCGGCCCAGACGTCAGCGCGACGTAGACGACGACGACGAGCACGAAATCCACGGCGCCGGTGCCGGTCAGCGTGGTTTGCAGCGCCAGGGCCAGCGCCGTGGCGAGCACCACCCCGGCCACTTTCACGGCGTGGGCTCCCTGGCCGCCTCGCGCCCTTCGGGCGGCGTCAAGACGACGAGCACTTCCTCGAGGCTCGAAAAGTCGACCGCCGGCCTCACCAGAATCTGCTTGTACGCCGGGCCGATCTTCTCGACGACCTCGACGCGGCCGATCACGAATCCCTTGGGGTAGATCCCGTCGATGCCGGAGGTCACCACGACATCACCGACCACGATGTCGGCGATCTCCGACACATATTCCATCCGCAGACGACCGTTGCCGGTGCCCACGACCACGCCTTGCGCGCGCGACTCGCGACGCTCGATGACGGCGCCGGCGGCGGCGTTGCGGTCGATGAGCAGCTGCACTTTCGCGGCGTTGCCGCTCGGCACGATCACCCGGCCGACGACTCCGGCTGGGGCCATCACCGCCATGTCGGTCATCAGGCCCTGGCGAGCGCCTTTGTCGATCGTCACGGTGCGGAAGTCGGGCGTGGCGCCGGCGGCGATGATCTCCGCGCCGGTCGTGCGCAGGCTGGTCCGGTGGCGCAGCTCCAGCAGCCGCTCGAGGCCATGGCTCCGATCGGCGAGCGCGCGCTGCTCCTGCAATGCGAGTTGGGTCTCGGCCAGGCGCTGACGCAACCGCTCGTTGTCGGCGTGCACCTGACGCAGGCCCACGTAGCCGCTCCACGCGCGGCTGATACCCGACACGACCGCCGACGTGCCCCGCTGCACCTCGGCGAACACCCCGAAGACCGCGGCCTCGAGCACCGGCACGCCGCTCTTCGAGTTGACCTGCGCGGAAATCAGGATGACGAGCCCGAGCAGGACCGCGAGGAAGAGGTAGCCGGCGCGCTGGCGAAGGTCGAGGATGGCCATTCCCAATGCCAACTCACCACGAAGGACACAAGGGACACAAAAGGAAAACCAGACTGGCTCCTGTGTGTCCCTGGTGTGCGTTGTGGCGGACGGACCTCGTGACCATGCTAGTCGATCGAAATCTTTCTGAGCAGATTGAAATCCGACAGCATCTTGCCCGCGCCGAGCACGACCGACGACAGCGGGTCTTCGGCCATGGCGATCGGCAGGCCGGTCTCCTCGCGCAGCCGCTTGTCGAGGTTCTTCAGGAGCGACCCGCCGCCGGTCAGGACGATGCCGCGGTCGACGATGTCGGCCGACAGCTCGGGCGGCGTGCGCTCGAGCGCCACGCGCACGGCGTCCACGATCACGTTCACGGTTTCGGCGAGCGCCTCGCGGATCTCCACGTCGCTGACCGTAATCGTCTTGGGCACGCCTTCGATCAGGTGCCGCCCCTTGATCTCCATCGTAATCCGCTCCTCGAGCGGGAACGCGGAGCCGATCTCCATCTTGATCTGCTCGGACGTGCGTTCGCCGATGAGCAGGTTGTAGGTCTTCTTGATGTACTGAATGATGGCTTCATCCATCTCGTTGCCGGCGACGCGCACGGCCTTGCTGTACACGATGCCCGCGAGCGAGATGACGGCGATGTCGGTCGTGCCGCCGCCGATGTCCACGATCATGTTGCCCGACGGCTCGGTGATGGGCATGCCCGCGCCGATGGCCGCCGCCATCGCTTCCTCCACCAGGTGCACCTCGCTGGCTTTCGCGCGATACGCGCTGTCCTTCACCGCGCGCTTCTCGACCTGCGTGATCTCGGAAGGCACGCCGATGACGATGCGCGGACGAACCCAGACGTTTCTGTTGTGCGCCTTCTTGATGAAGTACGTCAGCATCTTCTCGGTCACTTCGAAGTCGGCGATGACGCCGTCCTTCATCGGCTTGATGGCGACGATGTTGCCGGGGGTCCTGCCGAGCATGTCCTTGGCGTCCTTGCCCACCGCCTCGACGCGGCCGTTTACTTTGTTGATCGCGACAATGGACGGCTCGTTCACCACGATGCCCTTGCCCCGCGCGTAGACACACGTGTTGGCCGTGCCGAGATCGATGGCCAGATCACTCGAGAACAACGAGAGCATCGAACGAAGGTTCAATCGCGCACCTTTCTAGTCGATAGTCGATAGTCGCTAGTCGATAGTCGGCGGCCCGGACCACCCCGGGCGACAAAGGCCCCTGGCGGGCTGTGCAGCAGCGGGCGATGATGTGCAGCCAGTGAAAACTGATGAGCGACCCTGACTAACGACTAATGACGAACGACCAACGACTCACGTATCGGCGGGAGCGCCAGCGGCCAGGATACCGTTCTTCCCTCGATCCTTCACCGCATACATGGCTGAATCGGCGGCGTGAACCAGCTCGTCGGCCGAGGCCGCGACGTCGGGCAGTGTGGCCACCCCGACCGACGCGGTGAGGTGGATGGACAAGCCCTCGCGGGACAGGAACTTGTGGGCCGCGATCCGCTCGAGAATGCGCTCGCCCACCGCGTAGGCGCCCTCGCCGCCCGTATCGGGCAGCACGAGCGCGAACTCGTCCCCGCCGAAGCGGGAGACCACGTCGGTCTCACGGGCGCTGCCCCGGATGACGCCGGCCGCCTCGACGAGCGCCCGGCTCCCGCAGAGGTGTCCATGCGTGTCGTTGACCGACTTGAACCCATCGAGATCGATGAACAACAGCGACAGCGGCCGGCCGCTGCGCGACGCCCGCTTGGTTTCCTTCCGAAGCACCAGATTCAAATACCGCGAGTTGTACAGCTGGGTCAGGTCGTCGGTCACCGACAACGCTTCAGTGCGTTTGAGCAGGAGCGCGTTGTCGAGCGCCGCCGCGGCCGGTTCGAGCAGCGCCCTCACGGCGCGGAGAATCGGGGGGGCGAGCCGCGGTTCTCTCGCCGACGGCAGCCGATCGAGGCCGATGAGTGCCCCGACGTGCCGCCCGCGGCAACTGAGTGGAAGCGCCAGCACGCTGACCGCCGATTGATCGGTGACGCGGCTGTCGCGCGCGAGGTCCGCCGTCGCGAACGCCTCGCCCCGCTCCATCACCCAGGCGGCGATGCCAGACACCGCGGCGCCGTGTGCCGGCTCGAGCCCGCGGTCGGCCAGCACCGCCAGCTGGGCCGACTGATCGACCGACACCAGCGCCCAGCACGTCGCGGGGATCCACGAGGCCGCACGATCGATGACGAGCTCGGCAATTTCTTCCGGTTCGAGCGTGGCGTTGACGGAGCGAACCATGTCGAGCAGGACGTCGCGCCGCTCCACTCGGTTGCGGAGCGTGCGCTGAAACACGCGCAAGCGGGTGGCGAGGTCGAGTCCGGTCCCGGCCGACGACACGTCCGATCGGCGGCGCGGCTTGGCAATGGTCTTCCCCGCCGCCAATGCGCTGGCGCGGACCGCCGCCACGCGGCCGCGGCCCGCGGGGCTCGACCGTCGGCGACCTGTGGACACACTAGCTCGACTGGCTGGAGGCATTCGGTCGCCACGGTCCGGCGGGGGCCGGTCGTGATGCGAATATACCACACGGCAGCCGGTAACTGCTTGCCACGCCGCAAGTTCATGGCATACGATCAGGTTTTCTGGCGGCTATCGGCCAGTCGACAGTTGACAGTCAACAGTCGACAGTTGGGGTGACCTGTCAACTGTTAACTGTGAACTGTCGACTCAGGGCTTCTTGAGGATATTGCAATGACGATGCTCGACCGGATGCGGCGGCACAAAGGCTGGCTCAAATGGAGCCTGGGGCTCGTGTGCCTCGCATTCGTCATCTTCTACATCCCCGACTTCCTGCGCGACACGTCGGCCGACCTCGCCGCCACCGATACGGTGGCGGTCGTCGAGGGCCTCGAGATTCGGGGCGACGAGTTCCGGCGGTTGTATCAATCGCAGATCCAGGCTTACCAGTCGGCGTACGGCGGCAGCATGAACGAGCAGCTGCTCCGGCAGCTGGGGGTCGACCAGCAGATCCTGCAGCAGATGGTCGACGAACGCGCCGCGCTGGTCGAAGCCGAGCGCGTGAGCATCCGCGTGAGCGACGAAGAAGTTCGCGCGCGCATCATGGCGATTCCGTCGTTCCAGGAAAACGGCGCGTTCATCGGCGAGCAGCGCTATCGCCAGCTGCTCGGCATGCAGAGCCCGCCGCTCGCGACGACTGATTTCGAGGAAAGCGTCCGCCGGTCGCTGGTCGTCGAGAAGCTCCGCGCATCGGTCACCGGATGGATGGACATTCCCGAGAAGGACGTCGAACAGGAATACCGGCGCCGCAACGACAAGGTGAAGCTGGCGCTCGTCACGTTCCCGACAGACAGCTTCAAGCCCGACGTGACGGCGACCGACGCCGAGCTCGCGAGCCACTTCGAGGCGAACAAAGAGACCTTTCGGATTCCGGAGAAGCGGAAGATCAAGTACCTCCTGGCCGATGTGGAGGGTCTGCGCGCGAAGGTCGTCGTCTCGCAGGCCGATCTCGAGCGCGCGTACAACGACAGCCTCTCGCAGTACCAAACGCCCGAGCAGATCCGCGCCAGCCACATCCTGCTCAAGACGGAGGGCAAGGACGACGCGGTCGTGAGGGCGCGCGCCGAGGAGTTGCTGAAGCAGGCCAGGGCGGGTGCGGACTTTGCGGAGCTGGCGAAGAAGAGCTCCGAAGACGAAGGCACGGCGCCGCAGGGCGGCGACCTGGATTTCTTCGGCCGCGGGCGCATGGTGCCCGAGTTCGACACGGCCGCGTTTGCGCTGCAGCCCGGCGCAATCAGCGAGCTCGTGAAAACGCAATACGGCTACCACATCATCAAGCTGGTCGACAAGAAAGAAGGCACGACCCGCGGCCTGAACGACGTGCGCCAGCAGCTCACCGATCAGATCGGTTTCGAGCGCGCGCAGACACAGGCCGCCGATCTCGCGCAGAGCCTGCAGGCGCAGATCACGAAGCCTGCCGACCTCGACACGGCGGCCGCCGCGCGCGGACTGAAAGTCGAGGAGTCGGGATACTTCGCGCGCGGGGAGCCGATTCTCTCGCTCGGCGCCTCGCCCGAGGTCGCTGCCAGCGCGTTCGACGTCGCGCAGGGCGGCGTCGCCGGTCCGATTGCGACGAGCCGCGGGTTCGTGTTCCTGACCCTCGTCGACAGGAAGGATTCGTACGTGCCGGCGCTGGACGAGGCGAAGGACCTGGTCCGCGAGGCCGTGGTCACCGAGAAGGCGCGCGATCTGGGGAAGAAGAAAGCGGCCGACGTCCTGGCCAAGGTGAAGAACGCGCCGGACTTCGAGAGGGCCGTCAAGGCCAGCGGCTTCACGCCGGAGACCACCGAGCCCATCACGCGCGACGCGCCGATTCCGGGACTCGGTCAGGCGCCGGAGGTAATCGAGGCCGCGTTCTCGCTCCCGCAGGGAGCAATCAGCGAGCCGATTACGACGACCACCGGTACGGCGCTCATCAAGGTCGTCGAAAAGCTGGAAGTGACGCCGACCGAGATCGCCGCCAATAAGGATCGCTTTCGCGAGGAGCTGTTGAACGACAAGCGGAACCGCTTCTTCAGCGCGTTCATGGTGAAGGCGAAGCAGAAGATGAGGATCGACGTGAACCGGCAGGCGGTGCAGCGGCT
Source organism: Acidobacteria bacterium RIFCSPLOWO2_02_FULL_65_29 (assembly GCA_001767435.1). GTDB lineage: Bacteria > Acidobacteriota > Vicinamibacteria > Vicinamibacterales > CAVVIG01 > 2-02-FULL-65-29. The sequence goes on from MEKT01000199.1 coordinate 49,836, forward strand.
CATCGGATAGCGCTCGAGATTCGGGACTCGAGATTCGGGACTCGGGATTCGGGGGTCCGGACTTAGGGCTCGGGAAGGCGCGTTCGGCCCGAGATCATTTCCGCAAACCCTCAGCTCGGAACGTGCTGCAGAATCTGCCACATCGGTGTCCTGCCTGATTCACGATCGCGCGAATCACGCCTGTTTTCTTGACAGACGTCTTGGCATCTTCGTCGCATGGACCGACGATGCTATGATGCGCACACCTCGCAAGCCGATGACTGTCAGCCAGCTCAATCGTTCGACGGACCGGCGCTTCGATCGGCTGGGCCGGGAGATGCGGCAACTCCGCCAGGAGATGCGGCAACTCCGCCAGGAGATGCGGCAGATGCGCCGGGAGATGTGCCAGGAGATGCGGCAACTCTCGGAAGACACGCGGCGCCACTTCGACGTCGTCGCCGAGAGTCTGCGGGACGATCTCCGGATCTTCGCGGACGCGATCGGCCTTCACTCCCAACGTCTCGACGGCCACCAGATCCGGCTCTCGAAACTGGAACGCCGGTTTTAGCTGCGATATACTGACTGTTCCGGCCCGACGAAATCTCGACCACTCGCGGAAGTGGCGGAACGGCAGACGCGCTAGCCTCAGGAGCTAGTTGGAGCAATCCAGTCGGGGTTCAAATCCCCGCTTCCGCACCATTCGACTCGGCCTCGGCTCTCGCCGCGGCCTCGCTCATGGCAGGCCGAGTCACCACTTGGGCGCCAAGTCGAATCATGGCAATCGGCGTCACCTGACGACGAGTCACGCGGCCGCGCGGAGGCGCTTCAACGCTCGCGCGCAGAGCGCCAGCGTCATCACATTGAGAAGCAGGAAGCCCGCGCGGAAGAACAGACTGCCGCTGACCATCGCCCACTCGCCTGGAGTGGCCGTCCAGGCTGGCAGGACCGGCGGCGCCGCGTCCAGAGATCGCAGCACCGCGGCGCTCACGTAGTCGTGGTTGATGTCGTGCAGCGCAAGATAGTCGCCGATCGTCAGCAAGAAGGCGACGAGGCTGAAGACCAGGGTCACGTGGGCCAAAAGGCGGACTCGGTGCATAAGGGGCCTCTCTGAACCCATGGAGCGGCGGCGGATATCAGCGTCCGTTGGGGAGCCGCGGCGCGTGTTCCAGGGCCACCGCCTTCGGGAACAACACGTTGTTTTCGAGGTGCACGTGCTGATGCAGGTCGTGCTCGAATTCCTCGAGCTCGGACATGCAGGCCGCGTAGGTCGCGCAGCCATCGGCAGGAACGGCGTAGCCGTCGGTCAGCTCGCGGATGACGCGCATCTCGTCGGCGGCCTCGCGATGCTCGCGTTCCAGCATCGCCAGAGGAGTCTCCACCGTGCCGAACGGGCTCAGGAAGACGCCAAAGCCCCGCTCGGCGTGTTCGGCGAGATCGCGAATGTAGGGAAAGATGACGTGCTCCTCCTTCGCCAGGTGCTGCTCGAGGTCGGCGCCGAGCTCGTCGAACACCGTCGCGATACAGGCCAGCTCGGGATGGCGCGCGCCGTGCACGTCCCGCAATGTCGCAAGATGGCAGGAGATCGTCGGGATGACGGAGCGAACGTAGCTGTGATGTGTCGCGATGATGTGGTCGATGATGCGATCCAGTCGCCAGTCGCCTACGTCGGTGTGACCCTGCGCCCGCGGCGGCAGGGTGCCGAGCGCATTGACGACAGCCGACGGATCCGCCGCGGCCGAACGGCACGCGTCGGTCAACGATCGGCGGCCGCCACAGCAGAAATCGATGCCGAACCGGTCGAATACCCCCGCGGCACGGGAATCTGCCGCCACAATCTCGCCGACGGTCGCATCCTCCAGCCGATCGACCATGACCCGCCCTCCTCCATCGCCACGACAGCAGTTTTCAAGACGGTGTAGCGCCGCGGTAGGCAGGACTGAAGTCCTGCGCTACACACCGGCGCTCCCACATCGCCGCCAATCGTAGCCAGGACCCGGGACCGGGCGGTATGACACAGGTCATGTGCGATACGATGGCGGCGTGCAACCGCCCATCGACGAGATGCTGCGCCGGAGTCCGATCTTCCATCGGCTCACGCCGGAAGACCGCCAACGGCTGACTGCGGTCGCCCTGGTGCGAGAGTTCGACAAGGGGGCGATGCTCTTTTCCGAAGGCGATCCGTCGGATTTCCTCTATACCGTGATCGTCGGCCGCGTGAAGGTATTCAAGGTCACGGCGCGCGGCACCGACGTCATCCTCGAGATTTTCGGCCCGGGCGACTCGGTCGGCGCCGTCGCGGTCTACGAAACCCGGCCCTACCCGGCGAGCGCGGTGGCCGTGGCGCAGACGACGTGCCTGCTCCTGCCGCGGCCGGCGTTCTTTGCGCTGCTCGAGACCCACCCGACCCTGGTACGGGGCCTGCTGGTGGGGCTCACGCGGCGCTTGGTCGACCTGACCAACCGGCTCACCGAGCTCTCGGGCGGCCACATCGAACCGCGCCTCGCGCGGCTGTTTCTGAAGCTCGCCGACGACATGGGACAGCGGCGCAAAGACGGCGTGTTCATCCCGATGGCGCTGTCACGCCAGGAGCTGGCCGACATGATCGGCACCACGATCGAGACGGCCATTCGCATCATGAGCCGCTGGGGAAAGGAAGACATCGTCCGAACCGAGAAAGACGGCTTCCTGCTGATCGATCGGAGCGCGCTCGAGGCGCTCGCCCTTACCTGACGTGCTTCTTCAGCGCCAACGCGCCGCCGCGGATTGCCGCGGTGAACACCGCGCCGTGGACATCCGCCGCAACGCCTTCGATGAGAGCTGTGCCTTCCGCGTCCGGGGCGGGAATGAAATAGCGGACCCTGCCGTCGGCGGCGCTCCCGATCCGAACCCCACGCGCCCAGCCGGGATTCGATCGGTCATCTGACTCCGAGTCCGCGGCGTAGAGCGCGTCGTTTCCGTCGATGAAGATGCCGCTCACGCGGCCAAACTGTCTCCACGCGCCAAGAAATGTCCCTTCCTGGCTGAAGATCTGAATCCGATCGTTGCCGCGGTCGGCGACCAGGAGCCGGCCTCGAGAGTCGAACGCGAGACCGTGCGGCGTCCTGAACTCCCCCGGATCCCCTCCCAGCCGGCCCCACGACATCAGGAATCGCCCCTCCTTCGTGAACTTCGCAATGCGCGCCACGGTATGCGCCGGAGCATTCGGGTCCTGGCCGCTGTGGCCATCGGCGACGAAGATGTCGCCATTCGGGGCGGTCGCGACATCGCACGGTTCGTTGAGGCGCTCGCCGGTCCCGTCGCCGGCAACTCCCGGCGTTCCAAGCGTCAGCAGGACCTTGCCGTCGGGGCTGAACTTGTACACGGCGTGACCCTTGCCGAGTCGACTCGCGTTCGCTTCGTTTGGTCCCTCCGCTGGTCCCTCCGCGTCGGTCACCCAGACGTTCCCGTCGCGATCCACGTGAATGCCATGGGGAAGGTTGAACATCCGTTCGCCGAACCTGCGGACGAGATTCCCGCCTGCATCGAACTTCAGCACGGGGTTCAACCTGGAGCCGGCGCAGTTGTCGGCGGCGCAGCGATCGGCCACCCAGACAGAGGTACCGTCAGCGTCGATATCGACGGCGCTGGCAGACTCCCACCATCTCCCCTCGGCGAGCTTGAAGTGATTCTCGATCGTGCGATACGGATTCGGCAAGTCGCCGGGTTGGAGTCGGTGCCGCGAGGCCTGCGCCGCTCCGGACGCCGCCACGAGGACCGCAAGGAGGAAAACCAGAGTGGTTCTCATACGTCCTACGCGCGCCGGCGCGCGTCAGAATTAAACTCACGTGGGGCTCCGCCCCACACCCCGGCTCGGTCGCTTGCGGGGACCCCTACGCCCCGCGCCGCTCCCCTCGCAGGCGCGCCGTGCGCCAAACCCGTCTTGATTCTTAATTTCGCAATCCGCACTGAGGACGCGCGCCGGACCGGCGAGCGAGTCGCCGGTCCGGCCACAGCCGCGGGCGCGAAATCCGTCGAGGGTTGCTCCTCAGTGGGACTCGCCGCCGGCGGCCTGACGCTTGTAGTAGATCAATTCCTGGCCGACCCTCGCGCCTGGCGCGAACCACGCCACCACCCGCTGCGGCGCGCCCACCACGGACGGTTCGGCAAAGCGTACCTCGAAGTCATCGGTCGCGGTGGCCCGCGTCAGTTGAATGGTGAAGGTCTGTGTGTACACCTGCTCGCGATCGGCGCTGAGCACCTGGAGCACGCCAGCGGACGGTCGGCTGAACACATAGGTGCCCTGGGCCAGGGACACGCCCGGGACCGAGAACGGACCGCTGAAGGTGAGGATGGCGTCGGTGGTGCTGCCGGCCATGGCCGCCCCGCGCACCTTCACCTCCTGATGAAACTGGGGAGCCTGGGCCCCAGCCCAACCTCCCGAGAGCCCGACCGCCGCGCCCAGCGCGGCCAGAAACAGGAACGTCTTGAAGAATCTCATATGGAGCTCCTTTCTCATCCTCTGACCCAGCATAGGTCCCTCGCAGCGGCTGTGGCTATGACGGGCGTCATACGAGGTCCGGACAGTGCTTCGCTCACCCGCTCATCAGGAACGCGGGAAGCCGTGCTTACGGCTTCCGAGGCCCCCGCACGGTGATCATCACCGTGTTGGACGCCGTCACGCTGCCGTTGTCGGCGACCGCCGTGACCTCAACCTTCCCGTCCCGAGCCGGAGCGGTCCACTCGGTCTCGCGCTCCGAGGCGTTGGCGAAGCTCCCGGCCTTCGCCGACCAGCGGATCGTCAGCGGCTTACGGTTCGGGTCTTCGGCGTACGCGTGAACAACGGTGCTCTTCCCCGCTTCGACGGTGCAGGGATCGCAGTACACAAATACTCTCGGCGGCGCGTTTGGCGCCGCACCTCGCTGCTGCGCGGCCGCCGAAGTCGCGCCGAACACACACACGGCTGCGACGCCGATTACACGAAGCCCACTCATCATCGGAGGCCTCCTTTGTGTCTCATACACTCTGACGTTTGCACGGAGCCGAACGGTATGACGGCCGTCATACATGGGAAGCGCGCCATCGATTAGCCTGCGGCTTGCGAAGCCGATCCCGATTGGCACAAGGAGCTGTCAAGGAATGGCGCAGCAAACGCTCCCCATCGACCTCGTGCGAAGCATTCGACGCGCATTTGTCGATGCGCCGGACTTGCGACTCCGGCTCGGCCAGGCGCGATGCCTCGGTGATGCGAGCGGCCCGGTGTGCCGAGCCGCGCTGCGCGTGCTCGTCGACACCGGATTCTTGTCGCGAGCAGGCGATGGCACCTACGTGCGGTGTGCCAGCCAGCGCTCTTCCTCGCCTGATGGGCGCACGCTGGCGGACGATTCGCGGTGGGACTGCTGCTGGGCCGTCCCCATGCTGGCCGACGCCCCGCTGTGGCTGGACGGCTGGCTGACGCAATGGACGTGTCTTCGGGACGGCGGGCCAAGGATTCTGGGCGCCCACGACTGTGAACGCTGCCCGAGGTGGGAGCCGCGGCTCGTCACGCATCGCCCCGCCAGTCCCTAGCTCACGTGGGGCGCCGCCCCACACCCCGGCACGAGCGCCAGCGACTCGAGCGCGTCGCGATCGAGCACGACGAAGCGCACGCACGCCACCGCCGCGATCGGTTGGCGGTCCTCCAAAAACTCAGGCCGCGGAAAATCGCGATCCGCCGCACGAGCTCATCCGTCACCACGCCCATCGCCTCAGTGCTCTCGCGGTATGACGATCATCATAGGACATCGCTCCTCCGCTCGGTACCGTGAGTGTGGAAGAGTCCAATGGCCATGCGCGAGCTCGACGCGCTGCGTTCGACGACAGGCGAAGGCGAGGCGGCCGACTGGCAGATCGAGCCGCTCATCGACCACATCGTGTCGCACCATCACACGTACGTCCGCAACGCGCTGCCCTCCATCGGCAGCGCGCTGGCGACACTGGAGACCGTGCACGGGCGGCGACATCCGGAGCTGGCGCAGGTCCGCTGGCATGTCGAGCAGCTTCGCCTGGATCTGTTCCATCATCTGCTCAAGGAGGAACATCTATTGTTCCCCTACCTGCGCGACCTCGCCCGGTACTCAGCCGATCCGGGCGTCGTCTCGAACAGTCCGTTCGGCACGGTCGAGAATCCGATTCGCATGCTGGAGCGGGAGCACCGCCACGCGGCCGAAGCGTTGCGTGCGATTCGCCAGCTGACGCGGGACTATCGGACGCCTCCCGACGGCTGCGCCAGCTACCGAGCGTGCATGGCCGAGCTCGCCGAGTTCGAGTGCGACCTGCACCGTCACCTGCACCTGGAAGACCGCGTGCTGTTCCCGAAAGCCCTGGAGCTGGAACGCATCGCCTGGCAGGAATAGGAGGCGGTTGGCCCGCCTCTCACGACGAGAAACAGCCGGCCGTTGCGGGTCAGCAGAAGACGTGTTCAATCCAGACCCCGGTCCGGCGCACGGCGAGCGAGTGACGCCCGAGCACGTGACGAGGCGCGTGCTCCCTGGGCAGGGATCAGCCGCATGAGGTCGGCGAGATCCCACGCCACCTTCGGCTGAACGAAGTTGTCGCACCACCCCTCATCCGGTGGTGAGGGAACCAATGTCCCAGCCGCCACGCGGCTCGGCCTGCTTCGCCGCGTTGTCTCCGGACACGTAGCCATACGCGGCGCCGATGCACAGATTCCCGTGATAGACGTAGTTGTTGAAATTGCCGATGTCGACGCCGGCTGCGTAGAGCCCTCTGATCGGCCGGCCGGTCCTCGAGAGGACCTGGCCTTGTGCGTTCACGCGAAGCCCACCGTGGGTCGCGGTGATGGCGGCCTGCCCCAGTGCCGCATAGAAGGGCGGCTGCTTGATCGGAGCGGCCTGTGCCGCAATCGCCTTGGGAATGGGCAAGGCCCAGGCCTTGCCGTTCTCTGCCGCCTGGTTGTACTCGGTGAGCTGTCGCATGACTTCTGCCGCCGGAATCCCGCGCCCCCAGCGCTCCATCTGATCGGCGAGCTCCGCCAGAGTATTGGCCGTGGCGACGGGCGCCCCGATATCGCGAAAGGCCGGGAACTTGTCCTTATCACCCAACGCACAGTCGGCGCACGCGCGCTCCACGTTCACCGACTCGTCCCAGATGTAGGCCGCCGTCGCTTCGGGCTGCCGGGCGACTTCCTGGTTGATCAGCTGCTCGCCGCCGCCTCGCGGTTTGCCTGTCTGTTTGCCCTGCGTTTCGTCCGCGAAGCGCCGGCCGTGCAGATTCACCACGACCGAGTAGGGTCCGTGGTACATCGAGTAGGTGCTGAGCGGGTTGTGCATCGGCTTGGTGGGTCTGGCCGGCATCATGTGGCCATAGAAACCATCGAACCCGCCTTCTGATGTCGCGGCACCCAGTTGCATCGCGGCCAGGAGTCCGTCACCGGTCAGGAGCGGTTTCCGCCCGCCGAAACTCGCGTTCCGCTGGTGGAGGTTTCCGAAGTACCGCGTGATGTTCTGGGTCACCATCTGCGCGTTGCCCATCCAACCGCCGGTGGCGAGGACGACCGATTTGGCAAGGATGCGAATCGGGCCGTCCGGTCCTTCCGCGAGCACGCCGATCACCTCGGAGAGCCGGTTCGTGAGCAACCGGAGCATCGGCGTTTCGAGCAGCACCTTTCCGCCGGCGCTTTCGACTTCCTCGACCATGAAGTTGACCCACGCGACTGGTGCGATGGATCGGCTTCCGCCGCCTCCGCCTGGCGCCGCGCCTCGCCCCGCCCCGGCGGGCGGCGCGCCGCCCCCAGCCTGGGGCGGGCCACCGCGGCCGCCGCCCCCTCCGCCTCCGGCGATCGGCGCGCCGAGACGGTCCATGAATTCGTAGAACCGGGGCACGTTGTCGCACACGGTGCGCTGGACTTCCGGGTCGGCAAGCGGCGTGTCCTCACGGATGGTCTCGAAGCGGTTGTTCGCGACGCTTCCTTCCGAGTGTGCGGTCGTGCCGCCAGGCTCGTAGGCCTTCTCCAGCACGATCACGCGCGCACCGGCCTTCTGTGCCCTCACCGCGGCGGTCAGGCCGCCGATGCCGCTGCCGACGATGACCACGTCGGTCCGGACGTCTTGCGCGATGGCCGGAGCCTGAGCGGCCGCACGCGAGAAACCTCCCAACGTGCCCGCGGCCGCGCCCGCGGCGGCGCCGCCAAGGAAAATCCTGCGTGAAACCTTCGAGCCGGCCTCTCGATCTCTTACCATGGCACACCTCACACACATCGTCCGGCCACGCGTTGTCGGCTCAGAGGCTCGACAACGCGTGCTCGAGCTGTTCCTTCCTTCAGAACGTCGCGAGACCCATGAACGGCGTGGCGGTCCCATGCGGGATCGGCATCATCGTCCACGAGACCATGAACTCCCACCGCTTCAAGCGGGCCGCGAGAGGCGCGAGATCCTCGAAATAGCCGTTGTCCACGAGCGGCGTGCCCATGATCGGCAAGGCAATGTCGTGAATCGGCCGCGGCCAGGCCTCGACGCCCGACGGCTGGGCGTCGGCCACGCCTTCCCCGCCGATGATCGCGACGTCGCGCGCCTTCAACCACGGCAGCACCGACGCGTGCAGTCCCGCGATTTCACGCGCCGCGTTCCACGGACCGGTCTTCGCGCGCCGCGCCCAGCGGCCCGTGCGGATGAAGAGCGCGTCACCGCTGCCGACCTTGATGCCCGCGAACTTCTCCCAGGCTTCGAGATCCGCCACGTAGATCGGCGTGCGCGCCTCGAGCCACTCCACCCCCTTCAAGAGCGGCATGTCGACCAGGATGCCGCGCGTGATGTAGCCGGGCCCCATCCGATCGATCGCGTCGGCCTTGCAGCCGTGTTCATCCAGATCCTGCGGGTGCCCGTTATAGACGACAGGATGGTCTCGATCGCTCTGCACCGCGTAGTGGCAGAGCGCGTCCATGTGGGTGTTGCCGCCGTCGTGGACCGCGAAGCTGATCGCGTCGAGCGCGCCGCGGACTCTCCCGGTCTGAGGGTCGATCGACGTCATCCAGTGCTTCGTCTCGGCGTTCATGTTGCCGGTGTCGACGGCCTTTTGAAGATCCGGAAAGCGATAGAGCGACACCGAGATGCCTTCTTTCACCAGGCGCAGGGCCGCCTGCGTCTTCTGTGGTGTGATCAGATTCAGCGTCCCGCGCTCGTCCTTCGGGCCCCAGCGGCCCCAGTTCGACAGCTCCTTCTCCCACTTCTCCATCTGGCGGGGCGTCACCAGATTGGCGTGCAGCTGCGTCGAGGGGTGCGGCGGTATCGGCGCCGGCGCCTGAGCCTGCACGGCGGGGAGAGCGAGCAGCCAGCCGAGGGCACCAACGCCAAGCGCGACCGACATCCCGGCGGTGAGCCGACTGACGAGCTTCATCGTGATCCTCACTTTTCCTGCTTACTCGACGTTCAGAATGGCGGTTCCAATGCCGACCACAACGGGGCCGGCCGCGGCCTCATCGAGGGCCTCGAGCAGAAGCGCGTATCGACCGGGCGCCAGGGCGACGCGCAACCGGGCTGCTGCCTGCTTCTCCTCCTGCTGCGGCGCGTCGAGCAAGACGAAGCCTTGATCGGGACCGAGCAGCGCTTCCCCGTGCTCGTCGGTCGTGAACGCCGACCAGCCGGCTCGGCCGGCCAGTTGACATTCGACCTTTCGATTGGCGACCGGAGCGTTCGCCTGTGCGAGCGTGAGTCGATAGCGCAACGACGCCGCGTTGCGAATACCGGAGGCGGTATCGGCCGCTCGCGCCGTCAGCGCGACTTCCGTTTCCGCTGTCTTCTGGCCGTCCGCGGCGACTTCTGCGGAAGCCTTGAGAGTGAACGCGACCGGAAGCGGAGTCTCAACGGCCTCGACGCCGTCCAGCCAGCGATACACGATCGCCAGGTCGGCGTCGGACGCCAGGCCTTGGGAAAAACGCGGCATTGTGTCGGTCGGAAGCCGCACGGACTGGACGAATTTCCGCAGCGGCAGCTGCGACTTGAGAATGGACGGACCGGCACCCCCCGTGCCGGTTTGCCCATGGCAATTCCAGCATCCGAAGCGATCGATGTACAGTTCCTCGCCCGAACGCGCGGCCTGGTTGGCGTGACCGATCGTGAGCCCGAGCACGAATAGACCCACGACGGCGAAAGCCGGGCCGACAGACAGCCGAGCCAGCTGTCTGCTCGTTCCAGGCGAGGAACTGGGAGGCTTCATGGGCTCACCTCATCCCGCAAGGAATTCGGAGTCGTCACCGCGATTCGATCCCCTGACTCAGCCCTCAGTTATCGAAGTGACTTCCCACCCGCCCCTGGGTGCGGGCTGCTTTGCCGCGCTGCCCCCGGATACGTAGCCGTAAGCGGCTCCAAGGGTCAGATTCCCCAGGTACGTGCAGTTGTTGAAATTGCCGATATCCACGCCGGCGGCGAAGAGACCGGCGATCGGCTTGCCGCTTCGGTGGAGGACCTGGCCTAGCGTGTTGACCCGTATTCCGCCGTGTGTCGACGTGATGCCTGCCTGTCCCAGAATCGCGTAGTAGGGAGGATTCTTGAGAACGAAGGCCTGGCTGGCGTTCTGCTTTGGAATGGGCAGCGCCCACGTCTTTCCGTTCTCGGCCGCCAGGTTGTACTCGGTGACGTCGTGAAGGAGGGCCTCGGCCGAGACCCCGATCCCCCAGGCTTCCATCTGTTTGGCGAGCTCCGACAGCGTGTCGGCCATGGCGGTTGGCGCACCCGACATCTTGTACGCGATGTACTTGTCGATGCCTCCCAGACCACAGTTTTCGCACGCGAACTGTTTGTAGATCACGTCATCGTACACGTAAGCGGCCATCGCGTCGGGTTGCCGGGCGACCTCCTGGACACAGTTCTGCTCGCCACCACGAGGAAACTTTCTGCCAGACAGCTTGCCCGCGCCCTCGTCGGTGAAGCGCCGGCCCCACCGGTTCACCGCGACGCTCTGCGGCGAAAAGTAGGCGGACCAGTTGGCCATCGGGTTCGTGATTTTCCCGGGCCGGGCCGGCAGCAGATGCCCGTAGAACGAATCCCAGCCGCCCGTCGAAGGCTGCCCGCCGAGCTGCAGGGCGGCGAACAAGCCATCACCGAGGAACGGCGGCTTGCGGTCGTAGAACCCCGCGTTGCGCTGACGCAGACTCGAGAAATGCCGTGTGATGTGCTGCTGCACCAGTTGCGCATTGCCCATCCATCCGCCGGTGGCGAGCACGACCGATTTGGCCCGGATACGAATCAGTCCCTTGGGACTGTCCGCGAGGACGCCGACCACCTCTTCCTGGCGGTTGGTCAACACGCGAAGCATCGGGGTCTCGACCAGGACTTTGCCGCCACCGCTTTCGACCGTCCTGACCATGAAGTTGACCCACATGACCGGCGCGATCGATCGGCCTGAGTTTGTCCCCGGCGCTCCGCTTCCCCCGACGGGCGCGCCAAGGTCGTCCATGAATGCGGCCCACCTGTCGACGTTTTCGGACACGGTACGCTGCACGTCGGGGTCGCCGTCGGGCGCGCTCTCGCGCATGGCGGCGTAGGCGCTGTTCGCGACGCCTCCTTCGGAATGGGCCGTCGTGCCGCCCGATTCGTACGCCTTCTCGAGCACAATCACGCGCGCGCCGGCTTTCTGCGCTCGAACCGCTGCCGTCAGGCCAGCGATGCCGGATCCGACGACGACGACGTCAGTCACCAGCTCTTGCGTGGATTGAGCTTGAGCGGCGACCTGCACGCCGCGCAACGTGCTTCCAGCGATCCCTGCGGCCGCTCCAGCAAGAAAAGTCCGGCGTGTAGCCTTTGAGCCTGTTTCAGTCTTTCTTACCATGACGACACCTCGTTGCCAAGCCGTGCTTGCACGGCCCGAATGTGTACGAATGTGTCAGATCTGCCGTGCAACCACGGCTTAGCCGCGGCCGCACGAGCGGCCGCGGATCTAGTAACGAAGCGACACTCGTCGGTTTGAGGTGGAGCTTCGTTACCACTTACTGGATCGCGATGATGTGCGCGACGTACACGTCGTAACCCGGACCGCACTTGCCTCCAGCGCGGTAGCTGCCCAAATGCCAGCCGGATTTGAGCTCCGTGAATCCGGCAACGCCGGGAAAACTCACCGCCACCTGCGCCGCCACGCTGGGGAACTTCTCGCCCGGCCCACCGCGCCCCTCCCGTCCAGGGGGGAGTGCACGGTCAACGAGATCCGCATCCTGCCAGTGGACCTCACCGGATCCGCAGTTCCCCACCTTGGTCGTGGTGGGTTTGGGCGCGCCCTTCACGACGAGCACCTGCCTCGTGTTCTTGATCGTGCCGGCGGGCACGATGATCGTCGCGTTGTCGCCAAGCTGTTGGGCGGCAACGTCAGCGGGCGGCAGCGTCAACGCGAGGGCCAGGGCCCCCAGACCCATCCCGAGCAGCATCGAAGTTCTTCTCATGGCCTTACTCCCTCTCCTGCCCGATATCGCCTTTCCAACTGCTTCTCACTTCTGACTTCTCACTTCTCACTTCAGGTGGCTCGCTTTCCCAGCAACCTGCTTAGATTAGAAGTTCACCTGCGCTCCGACCGCGAACAACCGGCCCTGCAGGATTCGCGTCGGACGGTCGAGCGAAGGCCCGAACGTCTGGGTCACCGCCAGGATGCTGCTCGAATTCAGGAGATTGAAAATGTCGAACTGCCCCTGGACGTTCACGTTGCGAAACTGGAACTTCCTCCCCAGCCGGACATCGATCTGGTTCCATCGCTTCAGAAACTTCGTGCCCGGCTCGACGAGCTGCACCGTCACGCTCGACTGCGTGAGCGTCGGCACGATCGTTCGGTCGACGATGTAGTTCACGTTCAACGACGGCTCCGCCACGTCGCCCGAGCCGCTGAACTGTGCGCCTGGATAACCCTGCCAGCTGCCGCTCAACTGGACGCCGTACGGCAGCGGGTACATCCCGGCCAGCTTGAACTGCGTCAAATACGGGACGTCGAGGTCGTGCTGGTCGCAGAACCGCAGGTTGTTTGGATCGTCGACCTCGCAGATGGTCGCGATCTGGCGGCCGGCGTTGACCCCTCCGAACAGGTTGCCGCCGCCCACGCGCGACGTGAACCCGATGTCGACGCCGTTGTACGAGCGCCGGTTCCGGTCCGAGTTCTTGTCGATCTGCCGCACCTGCCCGCGCTTGGCCACGTTGAGGTTGTAGACAGGGATCGACGTCCCGTCGAGCGGGCTCAGAATCTGAACGGCTGTGTAGTCGTCGAACGTCGTCAGCACGTTGTCGGTCCAGAACAAGCGGCGGAATTCACGCCGCACCCAACCGGCCGAGATGGAGAGGCCGTTGGTGAGCTCGCGCTGAACGCCGACGTTGTACTCCCACTGATACGGCCGCTCGATGTCCGGATCCGGCGTTCGGACGGTGACGCCGCTGATGTTGAACGGCGTCTGCACCGGCCCGATCTCGTTGTCTTGCGCGATGTCGTCGCGGTTCGGATCCGACCACGTGCGGCGATCGGTCTGAACGACCATCGGGTCGTAGACCTCCGCGAACCCCGTCGTCGAGAAGGCGGTCACGTACTTGCCGACGTGCGCCTTCACGGCGGTCTTACCGTCGCCGAGCACGTCGTACACGAGCCCGAACCTCGGCGCCGTATCCTTCCAGTTGGGCATGTCTTCGATGGCGTCGAAGTGTCGGGCCGGCACGAACCGGCCGGCGGGGGCGCCGTTCTCGCGGATGTAGCTGTTGAACAGCTCGATGCGCAGACCCGGGTTGAGCGTCAGCCGCTTGTACTTCCAGGAGTCCTGCGCGTACAGCCCCAGGTCGTACTTGATCGTCTCGGCCGCATCCTGGGGCGTGTTGTAGACGACCACCGATGCGGGTACGCCATTGCGATACTCCTGGTAGAGATCCAGGCCGTTGGGGAACGAGCGCTGCAGATTGTTCCCGCCCTTGCCGAGCTGGAACCCGGTCTTGAACGCATGCGAGCCGGTCACGTAGGACAGCGATCCGACGAACGTGTGACGGATCGGCGCGCGGAAATAGTACGGACCAATCACCGAGCTCCACTTCTCGCTCGTGATGCGGTCCGATCGTCCGATGTCGGTCGGCTTCACGCTTGCCTGTGTGGCTTGCGTGTTGTAGCTCTCGTTGTTTTCAGACCAGCCGGCCTCGACGAGCACCCGGTTGCTCAGCGTGCCGGTGTACTTCGCCTGGGCCGTGAAGTACAGCTTCGGCCACCGGATGCCGCAGGCCTCCTCGGCCGTGGGGGCGTTGCACTCGTGCCCGCGGAACTTGACGATGCGGTCGAGATAGGCGGCGAACTTGTGCTGGCTTGTCATCTGATACGTCAGCCGCACGACGCCGCTTTTGATCAGGTTATCGTCGACCGTCGGCCGCGACAGGTCGGGTTTGTACGTCCGGTACGTTGGATCCAAGTTGTAGAAGGAATCGCTGATGGTCTGATCGACGCCCCACCGACGGAACGAGCTGAAGAACCACAGGCGCTCCTTCACCACCGGCCCGCCCAGGCCCAGGTTGAGGTCGAGGATCTGATCGACGCGGTTGGGCGCCCTGAGCCCCGTCGCTCTGAGCGCGCTCGTGAAGTTGTTGCTCTGCCACTCTCCCGGCGTGTGCGACCAGAACATCGAGCCCTTGAAGATGTTGCCGCCGTCTTTCGGCACCATGTTCATCCGCACGCCCGATCCCTGCACTTCGGCCGAGAGCGCGCTCGTCTGGTAGCTCCATTCCTCGAACATGCCCTGGTTGAAGTACTGCTGGATGGCGCCGTTGCCCTCGATGCCGTTGACGCTCATTCCATCGACCTGGATGGCGTTGTCCCTGGCCTGCGATCCGTGCACGGTCATGTAGACCTGCTGCATGCCACCGGTGCCGCCGACGTCGGGCGCGTTGAGCGTGACGCCGGTCAGGGTCGCGCCGGTCCCCCAGAGGTTGCGTCCCGTGGGCACGGACTCGAGCAGCTCTTTGTTCAGCACCTGCTGCTGCGTCGCGCTGCGCATGTCGACGACCGGCGACTGGCCGGACACGTTGATCGTCTCTTCGAGAGCGCCAATACGCAGATCGGCGTTGACGGTCGCCGTAAAGCTGGTCGGCAGCTCGATGCCGTCACGCCTCAGCGTGCTGAACCCCTCCAGCGTGAACGTCACCGAGTAGACGCCCGGTCGCAGATCGACGATCAGATACTGCCCGGCCTCGTCGGTGACAACCGTTCGCACTTTTTCGATCAGCACCGGACTCGCTGCTTCCACCGTCACGCCCGGCAGCACGGCGCCCGTCGCGTCTTTGACGACGCCTGCAATCGCGCTTTGCGCGTAGAGCCTGCCCGGAAGCAGTCCTGAGACGATCAACGCCGCCAGAACGACCACGGCCGAACGCCTGCTCACCATATGTCGCCTCCTTACTCCCGGAAAAGAATCCATCGCATGAGCCGAAGGACGAGGACTTACTCGCATGACATGCTCCAGCGGATCAGATCGCGTTGATCGGGCGTGAAGAGCCCGGCGCGGTGGAGGATCGGCCGGAGCGTCCGAAAATCCAGCTCGGCGCGCATGACGCCGGCATCCGCGTGGGCGTGAACCGGGAGCAGGAGATGCCCGATCTCGTGCGCGAGGACGTACGCCAGGATCTCGGCTGGGTGGACACCAGTCCGGCGTGCCACTGCCACGATGCGGTCATAGAAGACGTACGCCAACCGGCCTCGTTTGTCGCCACTGTATGGCGCGAGGCCCAGCACGCGATCGCCGTCGCTCTTCCGCGGCGCCATGACTGCGGACGGGATCACAACGGTGAACGGGTACTCGTTGATTCGGGCAGGCGAGGCAGGTGGGGCCTTCGCATCCGGGTAAATCCGCCGCCACGTCGTGGAGGCCGATATCGACTGGTACATGAGCGTCACGTTTCTCTCAGCTCGCGCCCAGATGTGGCGCGGTATTCGCTCGTAGTCGACAACCAGAATGCCGACGGTCGGCGCCGCGTCGGCCGTCGCGCACGTCGTCCGTTCGTCCGCTGAGGCCTCGACGCCGAGCCACAGCACGCCGGCGACGAGAAGTGGCGCCCGTTTCATCCTTCCTCCCAGAGGGTCAGAGGAGGGTCTGACCCCACTCCGACCCCACTCACGCTCGCACGTCACCGGCAGGGGCACCTATGACGGCGGTCATACGGCCTGCGTCAGGCGGACGCGGCCCTACGTCCAGTTGCGCCGGTCAACGAATGTCTGGGGCTCGAGCGGCCGGCCCGTCGGATAGGCGGCGGCGTCGCGTCGCGACGACCACAACAGAATCGGGCCGACGAGGCGATCGATCGCGCGCGCGAGACCCCCGAGATCCCGTTCGATCCGCTGGCGGAGGTCCAGGATGCGATCGCTCACGGCGGAGTTCGAGCCGCGTAGATACCTCTCCATGGCCCACAGCGCGGCGCCGTACCCGTGTCCGAGCTTCGCCGCCTCATGCGCGAAGCGGGCGCGAATTCGGGGATCGGTATCGGTCTTGTACCGCTGCCACCCGTCGAACATCGTTCGCATCATGCGGAACACGCTGGGACCATTCACGTCGTAATCGTGCTGAAACGCCCAGTCCAGCCAGCGCTTCGAATCGTCGCGGCTGACGTGCTCATGTCTGAAGTTGAACTTGTACTGGCCGTGGATGTCGGCGAGATCGATGCCGTCGAGCAGGCGCCCATCGGTCTGCATGCCGGCGTGCAGCGGCGTCCCCGGCACCGGCGTGTAGAGCATGAACTGATGGCAGTCGGCGTCGTGCGCGACGGCGTGTTCGATCTGCTGCGGCAGATTGACCGGCGTGTGATGCTCCATACCGATGATGGTCGACGCCTGCACGCGGATGCCGTGCGCCTGGAGCTCCCGCGTCAACGCGATCGTGTCGATGCCCTGCAGCTTCGAATAGTCGGTGCGGGCCGACTCGACGCCCATCCAGACCCAGCTGACGCCCAGCTCGACCAGCTGCCGCATCTCGTACTTCCGGATCGCGTTTGCGGAAGAGAACACGAACAGCGACCACGCCTTGCCGCCACGCTTCATCAGATCGAGGAGCTGGAGCGCCCGCTTCTTGTAGAGCAGGAAGTTCTCGTCCATCATGAAAAAGGTCTGCACGCCGAGCCGGCGCTCGGCGTGGCACATCACCTCGAAGAGCTCCGCGCCCGTATCGAAAAAATTCACGAAGCGGCCCTTGCCGCCGAAAAACGCCGACGTCGTGCAGAAGTTGCAGCCCATCGGACACCCGACCGAGGGAATGATCGTCGCGGCCGGATCGCCGCCGCCCCGTGGGGCCCGGAGTCCCATCAAGCGAAAGCCGAACGAGGACCGCATCGCCGGGTGCGCGATCAGGGCATCGACCGATTCGCCCAAAAACGCGCGGAACCAGCGGATGCCCTCGCCCTTGACGATGTGATCGGCGTCGAGCATCCCTTCGACGCCGGGAATGGCGGTCACGTGGCCGCCGACCACGATCGTCGACGCCGGTGAATGCTGCCGGACGAGCCGGCACATCTCGCGGACCTTGCCGACGTTCACGATGATTCCGGAGATGCCGACGATGTCGTACTGGTGGGATCGCAGTTCGTCGATGAAGCGCTCGCGCGTCGGAAAATCGAGCACCGCCGAGGGCACCGAGATGTTCGCCTGGATCAGCATGATGCCCCACGAGCGATGGTGCATCCGCAGCGAGAACGGCCCTTGCGCCCGCGTGACCTGGTTGTGGTAGAGCTCCAGCGGGTTGATCGCGCGGCTACCGAACTCGTCGTCGCGCGCGAAGGGGCCGAAGACCGAGGTCAGCAGGACGCGAGGCCGCGCGGCCGGACCGGCGAGAGCGGCGGCCGTCATGCGGCGCAGCCGCTTGCGGCCAGCACGAGATCGGCCCATCGCGCGAAGACCGTCCGGCCGATCCGGTGCGCGGCGGCCACACGGCTGGGGAGCTCGTCGAGAAGAGCCTCCGGATCGATTCCTGCGCCGCTCAGCTCGGCTCCGAACTGTTCGACCATCGCCGCGATCTGCCCTTGGCTCACTTCGAGGTGGAACAGCACCCCATACGCGTGCGTCCCGAATCGAAAGGCCTGACATTCCGTCATGGCGCTCGTCGCGAGCGCGACCGCGCCGGGCGGCAGATCGAAGACGTCATGGTGCCAATGGAACGCCGGAAACGTGGGAGCGCAGTCCTGCCAGAGGGCGTCGGCGGCGGCCGCGCGCAGCAAGTGAACGGCATGCCACCCGACTTCCAGCTCCTCGGCCGTGTGCACGCGCGATCCAAGGCAGGCGGCGAGCAGCTGGCTGCCCAGACACACCCCGAGCACGGGAACACCGTTGGCGAGCGCGTGGTCGATGAGGTCGAGCTCCTGGCGAAGGTGCCGGTAGCGGTGCACCTCGCGGACACCCATCGGCCCGCCCATCGCGATGACCGCCGCGCTCTCATCGAGCGACGTGGGAACAGGCTCGGAGCGATCGACGCGCACGATGCGGGCGGCGAAGCCTTTCTCGCGAAGGATGTCCGCGATGAGGCCCGGGCCCTCGCAGGCGGTGTGCTGAAGGATCACCACGCTCGGCGAGACGCCGATGTCGCGATCGGCTCCGGAAGACGGCAGTGTTGCTTGGGGAGAGGTCATCCCTATCTCCTTCGAACGGGACATCGCTGCATTGACGATCGAGCGGACAGACGCTACGTCAAAGGAGACCGCGCCGATATGACGGCCGTCATAGAAGCGAGAAGGGGGAGCTTGCTACTAGAGTGAGGTGTTCCGATGGTCAGAGTATCCCTAGTGCAGCGCGAATGGAGGCCTATGACGGCCGTCATACCCGCGAGAGCGAGGGACTTGCTAGGTTTTCAGTGATCGTGTTCGCCCGCCTTGAGTCGTGTCCCGCCGATCCCCGGCGCATCGCGCCTGCGCGACAGCAACGCGCCTGTCGCCCAACGGCCTACCCAGGCCGAGCGCCGGGGATGTTCCCCAAAAACAGCTTCTTGCCGTTGCGCGACCCCAGTGACGGCGCAGGACCACTGAGATCACTGTCGCGCTGAGCGCGACCGCTACTGCGTCGGCGTCCGACATCGTCGAGGAATGGAAACCGGTTCAGACCACATATCAGTCCAGAATGTGATACAATACTGACCATGAAACAGGTCTCTATTCAAGACCTCAAAGCACAATTGTCAGCCGCCGTTGTCGAGGCCGAATCCGGCAGAACGATTATCGTCACGCGCCACAACGAGCCAGTGGCGCAGCTGGGACCCGCGCGGCCCCAACACATTCACCAGGGGAAGAGTGTCGGCACGGGACGGATCAGACCGGCGCTGCGGCGTGGAACGAAGGGCCGTTATCTGATCGCGCTGGTGGAAGACCGGGGCACCGGTTGAGTCCCGATCCTGAGGAGCCGCCACGACGGGTGCGGTTATATCTGGATACGTCTGCGTACCTGTGCATCCTGCTCGGGGAGGACGGCTCGGAGCCTGTCTCGGAAGCGACGTCGGGGGCTGAGCTCTTGTCGAGTGTCCTCCTCGTCCTCGAGGCCAGGCGCAATCTGATCCGTCTGGCGAGAGAGGGGACCTTGAAATCGGCGCAGTACAAGGTCTGCATGGACCGTGTGGAGGAGGATACGAGCTTCTTCGTGCTGCGCGATCTCACACTCGATCTGTGCCGGTCCAACATCCTGCCGGCCGTCGCGACGCCGCGGTCGCTCGACTTGGCTCATCTTCGAACCGCACTATGGTTTCATGTCGCAGAACCCATCGACCGCTTTCTCACGATGGATGCGTCGCAAGAAGAGGCCGCGAAGGAACTTGGCCTGCCTGTGTGATTCTGACGAGCACCAGCCCGGCCTCGGCGCAGGACATCAGCAGTGCCGCATCGTCGAGACCAAGCCACGACCCCTCGTGCCAGTCGGCGATGTGGACGATGGGACATTCCTTGACGAGTCGTCGGCAGGCCGACACGAGCCGATGCGAGGTGTTCTCGTCAGCCAGCAGCCGGGGCTGTATTGGTTTCGCCTTCACGCGATCCGCGGATCTCCTCAGGGAAGGCCTTGGCATAGGCCAGAGCCCGCGTCACGAGTATGCGCGGCCAACGGAAATGGTCGGCCGTCTTTTCCGCGGACTTGGTTTCCTCGCGCACGGCCAGGACTTCCCAGACCGCCACGCGATGACCGGTCAGGTACGCTTCGCGTCCCGAGAGGGAGTCACGGAAGGAGATCCCCGGGAACTCGGTTTCAAGGCTCTTTTCGACGACATATCGCGCGACGAGATCGCTCTTCGATGTCTTGGCCGCACGCGCCTGTCTGGCGACCAGCCGTTCATAACGCGCGGCCACCCGTCCGGATACATACGCCGTACTCATGACGACAGTGTGTGCACAGTGTGAACGCAGTCAAGGTCAGAAATGACCGCGAGCGTCGCCTCCACCGTTCTCTCCGGACCCAAGGCCGCGCCCGTTCTCGAGGCCAAAGGGATCGAACCTCGTGAGAGCGCTGCAGGCTCAAAAACGCGCGACGAGCTCCACGTAGCTGAAGCGCGCCGCACGGTCCGCCGGGTAGATGGCCCGCACGACCTGTTCGCCCGAGGCGTAGCCGTAGTAGCCGCCGATCGCGAGATGCGTGTTCACGGTGTAGTCGCCGCTCGCGTCGTAGAGCGTCGCCAGACCGGCGTGGCCCCCTGAGGGCCGGCCCGCATAGCCGAACGTCCCGGGCTGAAACGCGCCGCCGCCCTGATACCAGAGATCGCTTCTGCCCGCGAGGCGGAGCACGTGGACATCGGTACGCACAGTCAGGCGACCCGAAGGCCTGATGATGAGTTCCCCAAACGCGTCCCCGATGTTCATGAGATTGAAAAACGGAAACCGCGCGTACACACGCGGGGTGGGCAGCACCTGAAAAAACGTGCCGTGCGTCTGGTCGGCGGGATCGCCGTCGCCCGAGGCGTAGCCGTAGCCGGCGCGTAGCCACGGCCTCAAGCGCGCGGCGATCCGCGGCTGCCAGCCGACTTCGCCGGCCAACGCCGCCGCGCGATGTGAAAGCGCCCCCCAGGAACCTGCCTGCAGCGCGCCCCAGGTGAGCAAGTCGACCACGCCGCCCGGCGTTTCCAGACGAAGGACGTAATGGCCGCCTACCGTGCTGACCGCTATGGACTCTTCGTCGGCCTGCCGCGCCTCAAGAAGCCGGTTGTCGACCTTCAGAACGTCGCGGCGATGGTCGACGTACCCGAGCGCGAAGACTCGCCACTCACCGGCGTTTGTCGCGCCGCCTGCCTGTCTGGTCAGCGCTCCATACACAATCGTGGCGTCCAGCTCGCCCCATCCGTCAACCTGAAAGACGCCGCGCGTCGGCCGTCCGCCGACGACGGTCACATTCAGGCCCGGCCGGTCGAACGCGTACTGCGCACCGTCGAGGCTGCGTCCGACGTGGGTGAAGCCGAAGTTCCCGAGTAGCCGATGCGCGATGCGATCGCGCTTGAGCGCCGCCAGCGTCGAGTCTCTCGGCACGACCTCGGTGCCGTCGACCACTTCCATCCGCCCGACCTTCAGCGACTGCCCGACTCCTTTGAAGTGCGCGAACCCCTGCTTGACGAACGGCATGGCCGCGTTCGTCCTGCGGTCGTTGGCGAGGAAGTAGTTCGCGCCGAAGCCGAGGGCGCCCTGAGCGCCAGGCCCAACAGCGGAATTGGGCAGACTAAAGATGAACGGTGCCGCCAGCTCGAGCTGCCAGTCGAACGTCCTCTTCGAGCGGGCGAGAGCTAGCCGTGCGATGGAGCCCGGGTAGGTGTACCGGCCATCGGGGCTGTCGCCGAACCAGTTCCACGATTCAACGCGCGTGCGCAGCGAGCCTGAGACGGTGAAGGCGGGTGGCGTTGAGGGCGCGGGTTGGGCCGTCAGCGGCACGGCCCACAACGAACAAAGTACAACGCCGGTCGTCATCCTCACGACGATCCGGCGCGAGAGAAACCGCTGGCCACGGCACCCTTCAGGGGCGCAATGGACTGCCGAGCGTTTCTTGGATGGTCTCATCCACCCACCGCAGCGCGTCGAGCGAGGCCGGCAAGCCGATCGTGGGCAGCGCGATCAAGGCGACCTGCCGAAGCGCATCCGGGTCGACGCCGGCCCGAAGCGCTTTCTTGCAGTGGATGTGCACGGTCCGGTCGGCGCCGGCTCCAATTGAAATCGCCAGCTTGACGAGCGCCACCGCCGACTCGTCGAGTGGTCCCGCATCGCGACACGCTTCGCTGAGCACGTCGTAGGCCGCTACAACCGAGGGGTAGCGGCTGCCAAGGCGCTGCCAGGGCCTGGGTGGCCGCGCGACGGTGTCCTCGGGTGGCTCAGCCGGCAACGTTCGAACACTCGTGTCCATAGCGGGCCTCGTACAAGTCAAAACATTGCGGGCAGAGTCCATCTTCGGCGTGCCAGGTCGGATGCTGCTCTCGGATCGCGGTGAGCAATGGCTCCGGTGCCCGCTCCGCCCGCGAATCGAGCGTCGCGACCGGGAACCGGCACAAGGGGCACCGGCTCGTATCGCGCCCACCGGCAACGCCGAGCGGCGCTGTCGCGAACCGGACGATCTCGGCATGCCCAGGACGCGGCTCGGCGAACCACCGCTCGAACGCCGTCGGGCCACGCTCGCCGAGCATCGCGAAGGCGGCCGCGAACTCCCGCCAGCGCGCGTCGCGAGTCGATCCGCCGGACAGACCGGCTCGAACCAACCGGCCATCGATGGTCGTATCCCACAACACGCGATACCGGTCGCGGAGGATGGTTTCCGATGAGGGACCGTCGTTGGACGACGGGAGGGTCCGCTCGTAGCCGAAGGTAGGGTCCAGCATGTCGGCGACGTGCATCAGCTCGTGGCGGAGCAGCGCGCGCAGGGTGTCTGGTTCGACAATCGTCGTCGAGCGCAGCCGCAGCACCAGGATCGGCTGGCCGCGACCATCGCCCGGAGCGATGGCATCGACGAGATCCGCTCCTTCCTCTTGCCGGGTCAGGGCCCGAACGACGCGGCACGCCTGCAACCGGCCGACGATGTCGGGGTGTTCCCGCATGACCTGCTCGATGACGCCGTCGAGCCGCAGACGGGCGAAGCATCCGAGGTGCAGCGTCCGAAAGCTCGCCTCGCGCACTTCCGCATCCGCGATTTCGTAGATCCGGTCGCGCTCTCGCCGAAAGCCGCGCACATCGGACGGCGCGGCGCTCCGCTCGGCCAGGAGCACCGCCTC
>MEKT01000200.1:0-1278 GCA_001767435.1 Acidobacteria bacterium RIFCSPLOWO2_02_FULL_65_29
GCTCGGTTCGGTGTAGGGAAAGAGCTCGGTTCGGTGTAGGGAAAGAAGCTCGGCCGGAAGCGGACGCGCGCGTTCGACGAGAACATGTCACGTGCGAACGCCAGCAGGGTGCCCTTGAGGTCGGCCAGCGAGAGGCCTTCGCCGACGGCGAGTCCCTCGATCTGTCCAAAGGCCGGCGAATGCGTGAGGTCGAGATCGTCGCGCCGGTACACGCGGCCCGGCACGACAATGCGGATGGGCGGCTGGTGCGCCTGCATGTAGCGGATCTGCATCGACGAAGTGTGCGTGCGCAGCAGCGTCCTGAGGTCGTCGGCGCGGCCCGTCGCGCCCTTCATCGGCGTGACCAGATACAAGGTGTCCTGCATGTCGCGCGCGGGGTGCTCCGCGGGCATGTTCAGCGCGTCGAAGTTGTGCCACTCGTCCTCGACCTCCGGGCCTTCGACCACCGCAAAGCCCATGCGCGCGAAGATGGCCTCCATGCGATCGCGCACCGTCGTGAGAGGATGGCGGCGGCCGAGCGCCGGCAGGCGGCCCGGCAGCGTCATGTCCACGGCGCCGGCTGGACGCGCCCTCGCGGCGGCCCGTTCGGTGTACGCGGTCCACCGCGCTTCGATGGCCGCCTTCAGTTCGTTGGCGAAGCGACCGATGTTCCGTTTGTCCTCGGGAGGCGCGTCCGCGATGAGCTGCATCCACGACGCGACGATGCTGTGCTTGCGCCCGAGATATTTGTCGCGGACGGTTTGTGCGTCGCGTGCGGACGGCGCCGCCGTCAGATCAGCCTCGAACGCGGCGATCTGTGTCTCGACGGCTGCGGAGTCGGGGAGGGAAGACATGGAGTCGATAGTCGATAGTCGATAGTCGATAGTCGACCAACGACTAACGACCAACGACTAACGACTGGTCAGGCCAGTGTCCCTGTCTTGGCGTCCTTGACGTGCTTCGCGAGGCTCGCGAAACTGGCCGGGCTCGCAATGGCGAGCTGCGACAGGCTCTTGCGATCGAGCGTGATGCCGGCCCGCTTGAGGCCGCTCATCAACTGGCCGTAGGTCAGTCCGTGCTCGCGCGCCGCCGCGTTGATGCGGACGATCCACAGCCGGCGGAAGTCGCGCTTCTTCCGGCGCCGGCCGACAAACGCATACTTGAGCGCCGTGTCGACCGATTCCTTCGCAGCGCGATAGAGCTTGCTCTTGTTCTGGTAATAGCCTTTCGCCAGGCGCAGCAGCTTCTTCCGCTTCGCCCGTCGTACCGTTCCCCGTTTCACACGCGGCATCGAACTTC
>MEKT01000200.1:1304-14594 GCA_001767435.1 Acidobacteria bacterium RIFCSPLOWO2_02_FULL_65_29
TCCCCAGCCCCTACTTATACGGCAGCATCCTCGCCAGCTTCGGCGTATCCACGGCGGCCACGGTGGTCGTACCGCGGAGCCCACGCTTGCGTTTCGTGGTCTTGCTGCTCAGGATGTGCTGCTTGAACGCTTTACCCCGCAAAAACTTTCCACGCTTGGTCCGCTTGAAGCGCTTCGCCGCTCCGCGGTGTGTCTTCAACTTCGGCATCTGTCCCTCGTCCACGTTAAACGCGGAGCTCGCAGAGCCCGCAGAGAATACGACGTGTCTGCTGCGCACCGCTTTCCGCGTCGATCCATCTCCCGACGTGACCCTGAACTCGCAGAAATCCAGACCCCAGGATACTCTGCGTGCTCTGCGGTCTCTGCGTTGATCGTTGTTCTTTCGGTTATCTCGCCGCCGCCGCCGCGGCCTTTTTGCCGCCGCTCTGCGGCTTTCGGCTCAGAATCGTGTGCATCTGATTGCCTTCGAGCCGCGGGTTCGATTCGGCAATCGCCACGTCGGCCAGTTCGTCCACGAGCCGCTCGAGAATGCGCCGTCCGATCTCTGGGTGCGCCATCTCGCGGCCGCGGAAGAAAATGGTCGCCTTGACCTTGTCCCCGTCCTCGAGGAAGCGCTCGATGTGCTTCTTCTTGAACTGGTAGTCGTGCTCGTCCACCTTGGGTCGGAATTTGATCTCCTTGACCTCGATGACCTTCTGATGGCGCCGCGCCTCGCGCGCGCGTTTCTGCTCCTGGTACTGGTATTTCCCGAAATCCATGATGCGGCACACCGGCGGCACGGCCGTCGGGGAGATCTCGACGAGGTCGAGCCCCTTCTGTTTGGCAATGGCCAGTGCCTGTGGCGGCGGCATGATGCCAAGCTGTGCGCCGGTGTCGTCAATCACTCGGATTTCGCGGACCCTGATGCGTTCGTTGACGCGCGTGCGATCGTCGCGTCGAGGACTTCGGTCGAAAGCGATAACGGCCTCCTTACTTGGTCAGCTCTCAGCTCTCGGCTAGAGCCCGTCGGGCACCTTCAGCCGCGGATTGGCGGCAGGTGGCTGTCCCTTCAACGCAATTTCCTCGAGCGCCGCCTTGATGAACGCGTCGATCGCGCTCGCGCCCGTGTCGCCGCCCGATCGCTCCCGGACCGAGACGGTGTGGTCGGCCGCCTCCCGATCGCCTACGACCAGCATGTAGGGGACCTTCTGCAGCTGAGCCTCCCGGATCTTATATCCAATCTTCTCCTGCCGCTCGTCGAGCGACGCCCGGAGGCCGGCGGCCTTCAATTGTGTCAGGACCGACCCGGCGTACTGCAGATGGCGGTCGGCAATCGGCAGCACGACGGCCTGCGTCGGCGCCAGCCAGAGCGGAAACGCGCCGGCAAAGTGCTCGATCAGAATCGCAATGAAGCGCTCGAAGCTGCCGAATATCGCCCGGTGAATGACGATCGGCCGATGCTCGGCATTGTCGGCGCCGATGTATTTCAGGTCGAAGTTCTCGGGCTGCGCATAGTCGAGCTGGATCGTGGCGCACTGCCACTTCCGGCCGATGGCGTCGGTGACGTCGAAGTCGATCTTCGGTCCGTAGAACGCGCCATCGCGCTCGTTGAGGGTGTAGGCCATCGTGGCGTGGTCCAGCGCCGCTTTGAGCTGCGTCTCCGCGTGATCCCAGGTCGCGACATCGCCCAGAAATTCGTCGGGCCGCGTGGACAGTTTCGCCGTGAACGGCAGGCCGAAGTCGCCGTACACCTGCTGCACGAGCCGGATCAGCCGCTCGACTTCCTCGCCAATCTGCTCCTGCATCACGAAGCAGTGCGCGTCGTCCTGCGAGAACTGGCGCACGCGCGTCAGTCCCGACAGCACGCCCGACGCTTCGTTGCGATGGAGCGGCGTCTGCTCGTGGAATCTGATCGGCAGGTCGCGGTAACTCCGGACCTCGCTCGCATAGGTGAGGAAGTGCCCCGGACAGTTCATCGGCTTCACGCTCATCGTTTCGTTTTCCGATTCGACGAGGAACATGTTCTCGCGGTAGTGCTTCCAGTGCCCGGAGCGCTCCCACAGCGCCTTGTTGTAGATGAGCGGCGTCTTCACTTCGACGTAGCCGGCAGGGAAGAGCACGCCGCGCATATAGGACGCGAGCGTGTTGTACAGCGTGGTCCCCTTCTCCAACCAGAACGCCGCGCCCGGCGCCCACTGATGGAAGGTGAACAGACCGAGCTCGCGACCCAATTTCCGGTGGTCGCGCTTCTTCGCCTCCTCGATCTGGGTGAGGTGCGCCTTCAGGTCCTTCTCGGACAGGAAGGCCGTGCCGTACACGCGCTGCATCGGTTGGTTGCGCGCATCGCCCTTCCAGTACGCGTTCGACGTCGCCAGCAGCTTGAACGCCTTCAGTTTGCCGGTCGACGGCACGTGCGGCCCGACGCAGAAATCGACGAAGGTCTCCTTGTCCTTGATGGTGTAGCAGGAGACGTCCGTCTGACCCTCGGTCTTCTCCTCGATCAGCTGGACCTTGAGCGGCTCGCTCCGCTTGCCGAAGAATGTCTTCGCCTCCTCGCGCGGCCACATCTGGCGCTCGAAGATCAGGTCCTGGGACGCGAGATCCCTCATCTTCTGCTCGATCGCCTCGAGATCCTCGGGCACGAACGGGCTCGGCACGACGAAGTCGTAGAAGAATCCTTCGTCGGTTGCGGGACCGATGCCGCACTGCGCAGCGGGAAACAGATTCGTCACCGCGGCCGCCAACAGGTGTGCGGTGCTGTGCCGATAGAGCGGCAGCGCCTCGGGGCTGCGGTCGGTGACGATCCGGACGGCCCCATCGTGCTCGAGCGGAAACGCCAGATCGACGAGCGTGCCGTCGACGACGCCCGCGAGCGCCGCCCTGGCGAGGCCCGGCGAAACGGCCGCCGCGACGTCGCGCACGCGCGCGCCGGCTGGCAGAGCCCGGGTCGATCCGTCCGGCAGCGTGACGGTGATGAGGCTCATTGACGGGTGTGACGTGGAAGGTGTTCGAATCTCAGCACGCGGATCGTTGCCTTCAGCCCTCAGCTCGATCGTCCGTCAATCCGGTGTCCAATCTCCAACGCCGGTCCTTCGACTCGCTTCGCTCGCCCAGGACCATGCTCCCTGAGCGATGGCTCGCCATGAGCGAACCTGGCGGTTCGCCGAAGGCGGGCCGTAAGGTGAGTCGAATGGTAGGCACGGGTGGACTCGAACCACCGACCTCCTGCGTGTCAAGCAGGCGCTCTAACCTCTGAGCTACGCGCCTACGTCGCGAAAGACGAGCGTTGCACGAACTTTCAGTATACACAGACCGTTACGGAATCGGGTAATCGGGTATCGGGTAATCGGGTATCGGGTAATCGGGTAATTGGGTAATTGCTCTCGCACGGTTGGCTGAAGCCAATCCCGCGATCAATTACTCGATTACCCAATTATCCAATGACCCGATTACGCAGCCTTCTTGAGCCTGACGCGTTCGAGGGCCTTGTCGAGGAGCGGATCGCCGGCCGGTGGGGGCTGGCCGAACTCGACGTCGGGCTCGTCCACCGCGACAGTCGGCTCGAGGCCGTGCTGGTGGAGTGGCGTGGCGCCCGGCGTGAGGTACCAGGTCGTGGTGAGCCACAGGCCGCTACCGTCCGGCAGTTTGACGAGCTTCTGGGTGGCGGCGCGTCCGATCGTGTGCTCGCCGACGAGCTCGGCGCGCTTGTTGCCGACGAGCGCCGATGCAAAGATCTCGGCGGCGCCCGAGGTGCCCGTATCGACGAGGAGCACGGCCGGCAGCGCGATCGAGCCGTCGCCCGAACGCGTGGCGATCGTCTCGCGCGGCACGCCCTTGGTTTCACGCAGCGCGAGCGTGCCGTTGGCGACAAACAGACGCGCGAGCGCGAGTCCTGTGTCGAGCGGGCCGCCCGAGGTGCGACGCAGGTCGACGATGAGCGACGCCGCGCCGGCTTTGGTGAGATCGGCGACGTGCGCTTTCGTCTGGTCGGTCGTTCTCGCGCCAACCGCGGCAATGCGCAGGTATCCGACGCCGGGCGCAGCCATCTTTCCGGTGACGTCGGACGCCGGCGTGGCCTCGCGCGTCAGCTCGACGACGTGCGGGTCGTTCGAGTTGCCGCGGAAGACCGTGACTTTCACCTTGGAGCCCAACGCCCCGCGCAGCAGCCGCGAGCCCTGGAATACCGACATCTCGCGCGTGGGCGTGTCGTTGATGGCGCGCACGTAGTCGCCCGTGCGCAGCCCCGCCTTGGCCGCCGGGGAGCCGTCGCGCGCGGCGATGATCCGCAGGTAGTACTGTCGCGTGAGATCGATGCCGACGTCGCCCGCGGGCAGCGGCGCGCTGCTCTCGGCCTGCTTGACCTCGGCCGGCGAGAGAAACGCGCTGTCGGGATCCAAGCTGTCGGTGAGCCCATGCATCGCGCCGTCCATCACCTTGTCCACGTCAACTTTTTCGACGTAATTGGTGGTGATGAGCCCCACCACATCGTCGAAAATCTTGAGGTGCTGGTACGTGTCCTCCCGCGCGGTGACGCGGCTCAGGAACCCGCCCACGATGGCGAAGACAACGACGGGCGCCGAAATCCAGAGGATGACGCGGCGGGTCTTGGAGGACATAGATGAGGATAAGTCTACTATTTATTTCTTCCGAAGCCACTCCAGCGGATCCACCGGCTGCCCCTCGAACCGAATCTCGAAGTGCAGGCTCGGCGTGCCCAGGACCGAGGGGCCCACGGAGCCAATGGTCTGGCCGCTGTCGATCCGCGCGCCAGACGCGACGGAAATCTCGAGCAGATTTCCGTACACGCTGAACGTCTGCCCACCATGGTCGACAATGACGAGCTGGCCGAAGCCAGCGAAGGTGGCGGCGAAGGCGACCGTGCCGTCGTGGATAGCCGACACCGGCGCCCCTTGTTGCGCCGTGATCTCGATCCCGTTGGATGTGGGCAGCGCCGAGCCGGCCGCTCGTCCGAAGCGCATCCGCACGACGCCGGCCACCGGCCAGGGGAGATCGCCCTTGAAGGGGCGGAGCGGCAAGGCGGCCCCGGGTTCGACGGGGGTCCCGCCTTCGCCTCCACCGGCGATGGCCTTCAGCCGCAGCTGCAGGCTCTGTTGGGCGGCCTGCAGCTCGCCCGCCAGCCGCGCGTTCAAGTCGCGGCGCGCGTCGATGTCGCGCACGAGGGCGTCGCGCTCCTCAACCGCCCGATCGAGCGCCGCACGCGCGTTGACGGCCTCGGCGCGGAGGGTGGCCAGTTGCAGGCCGCGAGTCTCGAGCGCGGCACGCGACGTGGCCAGCTCCTGGAGACGCGTCTGGTGCGTCTCGATGCGATCGTGGTCGCGCTTGGCGAGCACAGCGACCAGGCGCATGGCCTGGACGACCTGGCGCGCATCCGACAGCGAGAGCATGAGGCGCACATACCTGGCTTCGCCGAGCTTGTACACTTCCGCGAGCCGCGCCCGCAGCGCGGGGCGCTCAGCCCGATCGCGCTCTTCGAGGTTGCGCACTTCGGCATCGACGGCCGCGAGCTCGGTGGCCGCGGCCCGCGCTTCACGGTCGACGCGCGTGAACTCTTCCTGTTTGATCTGCCGCTCGAGCTCGAGCTTGCGGAGATCGCCGAGCAACGTCCGCTCTTCCGACGCGAGCCGATCGGCTTCCTCGTGCAGCACGCGCATCCGCTCGGCGGCGCGAGCCGCGAGCGCTTCAGTACGCGCCCGGTCGGTTTCCTGCGCGACAGTCGGGACCGTGAGCACGAGCATCGCGAGGAGGGCGAGTTTCACAGATGTGTTGTCGGCGTGAAATTATAGCA
Organism: Acidobacteria bacterium RIFCSPLOWO2_02_FULL_65_29; assembly: GCA_001767435.1. Lineage (GTDB taxonomy): Bacteria > Acidobacteriota > Vicinamibacteria > Vicinamibacterales > CAVVIG01 > 2-02-FULL-65-29. The sequence goes on from MEKT01000200.1 coordinate 7,090, forward strand.
TCTGCATGGGCGTAAATAGGGCCACAAAGACACGAAGGCACGAAGAAGAGCCACGAAAACACGAAAGCACGAAACACCTCATCCGATTATTCTCTGCGAGGTCTGCGGTCTCTGCGATGATCGGCGTGGCCACGAAAGCACCCAAGCGACTGGCGACTACTGAGCCATGAGAGTGATAGGCCTGGATTTCGGCCGGCGGCGCATCGGCGTGGCCATCAGCGACGCGTCCGCGACGCTGGCACGGCCGCTGACCACGCTGACGCGCGGCGAGGGCGAGAGCGATCGCTCGACCATCGATCGAGTGCTCGCCGTTGTCGCGCGGCTGGCTGCAGACGACGACGGTATCGGCGGCTTCGTCGTGGGCGTGCCCGCCGGACTCGACGGGTCGCCGACCGAGGAGACCGAGCGCGTCGCGGCGTTCATGGACGCGCTCCGCACGCGAACGTCGATTCCGGTGTCCGGGCAGGACGAGCGGCTGTCGAGCCGGGAAGCCGAAAGCCGCCTCGCGCTCCGGGAGCGGAATTGGAAGAAGCGAAAGGAACGGCTCGATGCGGCGGCCGCGGCCGTCATCCTGCAGGATTATCTGGATGGAAGGAAGAATCTGAGGATTTGAGGATTTGAGGATTTGAGGATTTGAGGATTTGAGGATTTGAGGATTTGAGGATTTGACGACGTGAGAAAGCTGCTCATCGCGCTGTTGTTCATTGGGTGCGCCGGCCTCGCGGCCGCGTATGCGCTCTACGAGCGCGCGCACGCGCCGTTCCGCGGAGCCGGCGACGCCGTGCTCATCGCGATTCCGTCTGGCGAAGGCACCAACGCGATCGGCCGGCGGCTCGTCGCAGCCGGCGTGATCGAAGATGAGCTGACGTTCCGCGTCGCGCTGTGGTTGAGCGGCAGCGCCCGCCGGTTGCAGGCGGGAGAGTACCGATTCGATCGGCAGATGTCGGCGGTCGAGGCCATCGACAAGATCGCGCGCGGGGAGGTCGATCTGGTGCCGCTGACGTTCCCCGAGGGGTTGACCATCGCCGAGATGTCGCGGGTGTTCGAAGGCGCGGGATTCGGGACGGCCGCGTCGTTTCTGGCGGCCGCGGGCGACCCGGCGCTCGTTCGCGCGCTGGACCCCGCCGCGCCCGACCTCGAGGGGTACCTCTTTCCAGACACCTACGCCCTTCCGCGGCGCGCCGAGGCCGCCCGGGTCGTCAGCGCGATGGTGGCGCGCTTCGAGCAGGTGTTGACGGCCGATCTCCTCGGTGCCGCGAAGGCGCGCGGCCTCTCGGTTCGCCAACTGGTCACCCTGGCGTCCCTCGTGGAAAAAGAAACTGCACGGCCCGACGAGCGGGCTGTGGTCGCGGCGGTGTACGTCAACCGCTTGCGCGTCGGCATGGGCCTGCAGTGCGACCCGACGGTGATCTACGCGCTCGAGCGCGCCGGACAGTTCGACGGCAACCTTCGCCGCGACGATCTCGCGTTCGATTCCCCGTATAACACGTACAAGTACCCCGGTCTGCCGCCCGGTCCGATTGCCGCGCCAGGCCGAGGATCGCTCGAGGCTGCGGCGCGCCCGGCCAGCGCGCCCTACCTGTACTTCGTGAGCCGCAACGACGGATCGCATGAGTTTGCGAGGTCGCTCGACGAGCACAACAGAAACGTACGCCGGTTTCAGGTGCAGTACTTCAGGGAGCGCAGAACGGGCAGGGCAGGTGGGCCGGGTACGTCTGGTGGGCCGGGTCGGCCCTGATCACCGCTCGCCCCACTTCAACTTCGTGCGAAGCACCTCGAAATAGCTGCGCGTCGACGGGCGAATGAGGCGGAGCGGCGTGTCGGCTCGGCGGATCGTCACCTCGTCGCCGGCCTGCAGCTCGAAGCCGGCCTGGCCGTCGAAGGTCACAAACACCTCGTCGCGCTCCTGCATGTTCGGCTGCACGCGCACGGTCGACGTCGCGGGGATGACGATGGGCCGGTTCGTGAGCGTGTGGGGCGCGATGGGCGTCAGCACCAGCGCGTCCACGTTGGGCTGAACGATGGGCCCGCCCGCCGAGAGGTTGTAGGCGGTCGATCCGGTCGGCGTCGCGACGATCAGACCGTCGGCCTTCACCCGCGTCACGAACTCGTCGCCGACCGACACCGACAAATCGATCAGCCGCGAGCGCGCCGTCTTGGTGATGACCGCGTCGTTCAGCGCGATCAGCTGCGCAAACGTCTCGCCCTTGCGAACGGTTGTCGACCGCAGCATCATCCGGTTCTCGATGTGGGCGCGGCCGTCGAGCGCTGCTTCGAGGGAGGGATACAGCTCGGGCAGCGTGATTTCGGTGAGGAAACCCAGGCTGCCGAAGTTCACACCGAGAATCGGAACGGCGGAACCGGCTTCACCGATGCAGTCGGCCATCCCGAGGAGCGTGCCGTCGCCGCCGAGCACGAGCACGACATCCACGCCCGAGGCGAGCGCCGACTTGCCGAGGACCGCGCGTTCCGTCGCGGGCGGCATGAGCGCGGCGGTCTCGGTTTCGAAGACGGCCTGAATGCCCCGCGTCGCGAGCCACCCCGCAATCTCGACAAGGTGCGTCGTGGCCGCCCGCAGGTTGGCCTTCGCCACGATGCCGACACGCGGGCCCGAGGCGCTCTGTCCGGTCGTCGCCATCAGCCGCGGACTCCGCTGGACGTGTCCGGCTCCGACTCGATCGCCATGCGCGCTAATCGTAGCGCAGGTGAAGGAAGAACTCGCGGTTGCCCGAGGCTCCCGTGATGGGCGACGGCGTGTAGCCGACGCGAGTGAACCCGGCCGCCGCGGCCTCCGCAGTCACGCGCGCGACGACGGCCCCGTGGACGGCGGGATCGGTGACGATCCCACCCCTGCCGACGTCGCGGCGTCCGGCCTCGAACTGCGGCTTCACGAGCGCGAGGACGTCGGCGCCGCGTGCCAGGACCGGCGGCAGCGCCGGAAAGATGCGGGCGAGCGAGATGAACGCCACATCAATCGTGACGAGATCGACCTGGTGCGGCACGTCTTCGAGGCGGAGGTGTCGGGCATTCACGCCCTCGCGCACGCACACGCGAGGGTCGTTGCGAAGCGCCCAGTCGAGCTGACCGTGTCCGACGTCGAGCGCGACGACGCTCGCGGCGCCACGTCGCAGCAGGACGTCGGTGAAGCCGCCGGTGGAGGCTCCGATGTCGAGTGCGCGCCGTCCTTCGACCGCGATCGCGAGCGCATCGAGCGCGTGCGCGAGCTTGACGCCGCCCCGGCCGACGTACGGATGGTCGGGCGCCACGAGCTCGACGTGCGCGTCGCTGGCGATTGGCGCGCCGGCCTTCGAGAGGACCTGGCCGTCGACGGTGACCTGGCGAGCCAGAATCAGCGCGCGCGCGCGCTCGCGTGACGGCGCGAGGCCGCGGTCGACCATGAGCACATCGAGACGGGTCTTCGGTCCAGCCACTGGGAGGATACCCGTTCAACTGCGACGGCTGACCACCCAGTCCGCAATCGGACCGAGCCACCCCTTGGCCAGGTGTCCGTCGACCAGGGCCGCCTTGGCCTCTTCGACAGAGTCGGCCGCCATGTGGCGAGAACGCTCGAGACCGAAGAGCGCGGGATAGGTGGGTTTGGCGCCCGCGGCGTCTTTGCCCGCGCTCTTGCCGAGCGTGTGCGCGTCGCCTTCGACATCGAGCACATCGTCGACAATCTGAAAGGCGAGTCCGATGAGCGTTCCGTAGCGCTCGATGGCCGCCAACGACGCGCCGGTCGCCCCGGCCATGAGTGCGCCGCTCGCGGCCGATGCCGCGATGAGCGCGCCGGTCTTGCGCGCGTGCATGGCGCGCAGGTCCTCGGCGTCGAGCGTCACGGCACGGCCAGGCGCCTGGCCCGCCGCCTGCAGGTCGATCGCCTGACCGCCCACCATCCCCGTCGCCCCGGCAGCACCGGCAATCGTGGAGAGCGCACGAAGCTTTCGAGCGACGATCGCCGGATCGTCGGTCGGTGGCTCGCGCGCCACCAGCGCGAACGCCTCCGCCTGCAGTCCATCACCCGCAAGAATGGCAATGCCGTCGCCGTAGACGACGTGCAGTGTGGGCCTGCCGCGCCTGAGCGTGTCGTTGTCCATGGCCGGCAGGTCGTCGTGAATGAGGGAGTACGTGTGAATGAGCTCCAACGCGCACGCCGCCGGCATCGCGAGGGCGGACGGGGCGCGCAGGGCAGCCGCCTCCGCGCCGGAGGCGCTTCGGCGCGCCACGCCGTCGCTCGCTTCACTCTGGGGCGAGCGGAGGCGGGGCAAGGCGGGCGGGGCCGGGGCAGGCAGGCCGAGGAGGGCAGGCTCGGATCGCTCGAGGCGCTCGATGGCGTCCGCGGCGGCCAGCGCCAGCACGGGGCGAAGGCGCTTGCCGCCGGCAAACACGCTGTAGCGCATCGCCTCGCTGACAATCGGCGGACAGGCCGGCGGCCGCGGCAGATACCGTTCGAGGGCCTCGTCGACGCGGGCGCGGGCGTGCTCGAGAAACGCGGCCAGCGAATCAGCCACGCTCCGCGTCATCCGGGGTGAGGGACGCAGGCGCCGGTTTGAGCTCGCCGCGCTCGGTGAGGATTTCGATACGCCGCTCGGCTTCTTCGAGCCGCGCGTGACAGAAGCGCGACAGCTGCACCCCGCGCTCGTAGAGGGCAAGCGACTGCTCGAGGGCGAGGTCGCCCTCCTCGAGCTTCTTCACAATCGATTCGAGCTCGGCGATCGCGGCTTCGAAATCCTTGATGGACGTATCAGGCATCGAACAATGCTCTCCCAGTTTACCTGCTTCCTCCGTTTCGTTCTGTGTCCTCCGTGTTGGCTGTGCTGTCGACCACCGCGCATCGCAGCTCACCGCGCGCGAGCGTGACCTGCACGTGATCGCCCGGTGCGGCGGTGGTCGCATCGCGAATCACGCTGGTGCGATCGGCATTCCAGCACACCGCGTAGCCTCGGCCGAGCACGGCGAGGGGGCTGAGCGTGTCGAGCCGGCTCGCGCAGTCGCGCAGCTGCCGGTCGGCCATGTGGCAACGCCGCGCGACGGCGCCTCCGAGCCGTCCGTCGACGCCCACCAGACGTGTACGGATCACCGAGAGGCGCCGGCCAAGATCGCACCGATCGAGCCTCTGGCGGAGAAACCGCGCGGCTCGTTCGCGCGCGGCCACACGCGCGCGCGTGGCGCGGGCCAGCTCGTGCGAGAGCTCGGCGGCCTGGCGGCCCCGCATCGCGACGCGACTCGGAATGCCAGCCAGCGCCGGCCGCCCGGCCAGCACGTGGATCCGCCGCGCCAGATCCTGGATCTGGCCGCGCGCCGCCGCGCGCATCCGGTCCCGCAAACGATCGATCCGTCCGCGGAATTCATCCGTCGCCGCGACCACCATCTCCGCCGCGGCCGATGGCGTGGGCGCGCGCAGATCGGCCACGAAGTCGGCAATGGTGACGTCGGTCTCGTGTCCGACCGCCGAGATCACTGGTACCGGCGCGAGCGCGATCGCCCGCGCCACGATCTCCTCGTTGAACGCCCAGAGATCTTCGATCGAGCCGCCGCCCCGTCCGACGATGATGACGTCGACGCCGGGCACGTGGCCCACCTGCTTCAGCCCGCGTGCGATGTCGACCGCCGCTCCTTCACCCTGGACGCGCGCCGCGCGAATCACCACCTGCACGTTGGCATGGCGGCGGCCGAGCACTTTGAGCATGTCGCGTATCGCCGCACCCTCGAGCGAGGTCACCACGCCAATCTTCCTCGGCAGGGCCGGGAGCGGCCGCTTCCGCGCGGCCGCGAACAGCCCTTCGTCGTGCAGCCGCTTCTTGAGCTGATCGAACGCGAGCTGGAGCGCGCCGAGTCCCTGTGGCTCCAGGTGTTCACAGACCAGCTGGTATTCGCCCTTGGGTTCGTAGACGGAGATCTTGCCGCGCGCCACCACCTTCAAGCCGTCGGCCGGCTTGAACTTCAGGTACCGAAGCGACGACCGGAACATGAAGCCCTTGATCTGCGATGCGTGATCCTTGAGGGTGAAAAAGAGGTGTCCGTTGCTCCAGATCTTGCAGTTCGACAACTCGCCTTCGACCCAGACCTCGACAAACTGCGTCTCGATCAACTCCCGCAGCCGGGCCGTGAGCTCGGTGACGCTGAACGGCTGGCGTGACGATCGCGCGTCGACCGCCCTGGTCCCCGCATCCAGGCGGATCTCGGACGATACCGGACTGGCGACCGGCGACGTTGGACGGTCGACTGGCGACTGCCGACTGGCGACAGAGGCAGGCCGTCCTTCGTCCGCTTCCTCAAACGGCAGATCGAAGAGATCGGTCACTGAGCTGTTCCAGTTCTTCGAGGCTGTAACTCAATCGCTCGATGTCGGACGCGAGGCCCGTCCGTTCGTCGGCGTCGACCACCACGGCGTTCAGCCGCGCGTTGCCGGAGGCGGTCTCGAACTTTGCCGGCATCGCGTTCAGAAAACGACCGAGCGCGGCCTCGACCTCGACGCCGATAATCGAGTCGTGCGGCCCGGTCATGCCGACATCGCTCAGAAACGCGGTCCCGCGCGGCAGGATGCGCTCGTCGGCGGTTTGCACGTGCGTGTGCGTGCCGATGACGGCCGCCACGGTTCCGTCGAGATGCCAGCCCATGGCGGCCTTCTCCGATGTCGCCTCGGCGTGGAAATCCACCAGGATCACTCTCGTGCGCTCGCGCATGGCATCGATCTCGCGCCTGACCACCACGAACGGATCGTCGAGGGCCGTCATGAACACGCGGCCCATCACATTGATGACGCCCACGGTCCTGCCGTCCTTCGTGCGAGCCAGGTAGCTGCCGTTGCCCGGGACGCCGGCAGGGAAATTCGCGGGCCTGAGCAGGCGCGGCTCCGCGCCGATGTAGGCAATCGCTTCCTTCTTGTCCCAGATGTGGTTCCCCGACGTCAGCACATCGACGCCCCAGCCGAGCAGCTGATCCCCGATCTCGCGGGTAATGCCAAACCCCGCCGCGGCGTTCTCGGCGTTGGCGACGACGATGTCGATGTGATGGAGGTCCACGAGCCCGGTGAGTCCGAGGCGCACGAGATTCCGTCCGGGCTTGCCGACGATGTCTCCGATGAACAGGACGCGCATCAAGATGTCTTCGCCACCACGATCGGGATTGCGACGCCGCGACGCTCGGCGACTCTCGGCACGCGGACGCGCAGCTCGCCGCCCTCGAGCGTCGCCCGCGCGCGTCTGGCGTCGCAGGCCGCTGTGACCCCTGTCAGGCGCACGGTGCGCGCAAACCGACCGTAGCCGCGTTCGACCAGGTGGAAGCTCGCGCCGGCCTGAGCGCGCCGCGGCGCCTTCTTGCCTGCAATCAGCACGGCCGCACCCTTCACGACGATCCGCACCGCCTCGGCGTCAACGCCCGGAAGATCGACCGTAATCTCCACCGCCTCGTCGGTCTCGTACACATCGAGGGCCGGCGAGCACTCGCCCACGAGAGCCTCGGCCTGGCCGATCTCGGGAAAGATCTGCCGGACCTCTTCTGTGAAT
>MEKT01000201.1 GCA_001767435.1 Acidobacteria bacterium RIFCSPLOWO2_02_FULL_65_29
TGTACGGCGCGAGGATGAAATTGTAAACGACCAGGTAATTCTTCGTCACCGGTGCCGCAACGTTCCCGGCGGCGTCGGACGCTGTGACCATAAACGTCTTGGGGCCCACTGTGCTCGTGTTGATGTTCGAGCCGCTCGGCACGGGTCCGGCGCACGTGGCCACACCCGAGCCCGACGGATCCGCGCAGGCATAGTCCGACGCGACCGACGCGTTGAGAAGATACGTCGCGTCGTTGGCGGGCACTGTGATCGTGATAGTTGGCGCCACCTTGTCGATCTTTACGGCTGGCGACGTAAAGGACGCGCTGTTACCCGCCACATCGTTCACCGTGACCGACCCAGTTACTGCACTGCCCTCGGCGGTCAACACCAGCGGGCTGAGTACGGATGTCGCGGCCACACCCGACAGATTGTCCGCCGTCGTAAAGCTGAACGAGACGTCGGTGTTGTTCCAACCGGCCCCGTTCGCCGCCGGATTCTGCGTCCCGAACGCGAGCGTGGGCGCCGTCTTGTCGATCATCACTGGGGGCGAGGTGAATGAGGCACTGTTGCCCGCCACATCGGTCACTGTGACCGACCCAGTGACCGCACTGCCCTCGGCGGTCAACACCAGCGGGCTGAGCACTGATGTCGCGGCCACACCCGACAGATTGTCCGCCGTCGTAAAGCCAAACGAGACGTTGGTGTTGTTCCAACCGGCCCCGTTCGCCGCCGGAATCTGTGCGTTGAACTCGAGCGTAGGCGGCGTCTTGTCGATCTTCAGTGTCCCCGTGTTGGAGGAACCGCTGCCCGCTCCGCTGTTACCTGCCGAGTCCGTGGCCGTGCAGAGCAGACTATGCGTGCCGTCCGCGCTTACGGTGAGGCTCCCACTCGCCGTGCGCGTCCCAATTCCGACCAGGCTGTCGGGCACGATCGGCGAACCGTTATCGGTGCAGGCGAACGCACTCACACCCGAGACGTCCGTTGCCGACACCGTCACTATCACGGGCATATTCGACGCGTTGAAGAACCCGCCCTGCCCGGCCGGCGCGTCCGGAACGCTCAGCGTCACGACCGGCGGCGTTTCGTCCAACACCGTGATCGATACCGTCGCCGGAACATTTCGCTCGGAAATGGGACTGACGTCCTTCGCCATGTAAGTGAAGCTGTCTGGCCCGCTGAAGCCTTCGTTTGGAACATAAGTGAACGAGCCTGGACCGTTGTCGTTCAGGGTCACTGTTCCATTCAGGGGCTGAGTACCGAGCGCCGCCGGAGTACCGAGCACCGCTGTCAGTGAGAGCACAGGGCTGTCGTCATCTGAGTCGTCGCCCGGAAGCGTGCCGTCGCCCAACACGCCGCGCGCCGGGACGACGAGGGTCGCGCCGGCGTCGACGCTGTAGCTGTCATCGCGCGCGACGGGCGCATCGTTGACGACCCTGACAGTCGCGGGTACGGCGCCGCCAGACAGCACGACGCCCTCCGCCACACTCAGCTCCGCCTTCGCCCAATACGCGAACTCGACGTCGTGAGGGAGCTCCTCCAGATCGACGAGGGCCGTCGTGTCGGCATCGGTCGTGTCCACCTGCACTTCGGGGAGAACCAACGCGCCGTCTGCGATGCGCGCCCGGTAGACCCGATACCCCGCGACGTTGCCGGCAGTGGGTGCGTGCCACGTCACGTAGTTCCTGTGCAACGGCTCCGTAGGCGCCCCCACTGGGCACCCGTCCGGTCCCGTTCCGCCGATCACGCACGCCGTCATGTTATACGGCGGCGTGTGGCCCGAGTCGGCGAACAGGATGATGTCCAGCTCGCTGCCGCCGCCAAGATCATCGCCGCCGCCCAGGTCGTCGCCCCCGCCAAGATCGTCGCCCCCGCCAAGATCGTCACCACCGCCGAGGTCGTCGCCGCCGCCCAGATCATCGCCGCCGCCGAGGTCGTCGCCCCCGCCAAGATCGTCGCCCCCGCCAAGATCGTCACCACCGCCGAGGTCATCGCCTCCGCCAAGATCGTCACCGCCGCCGAGGTCGTCGCCACCGCCGAGGTCGTCGCCCGCGGAAAGGCTCCGCGCATTCTTCCCACCGCCCGTCTGGTTCAGGCGGAGGTTGGCCCAGTCGTTGAACCCGCCGAGAAGCACGCCGGAGCGACCGTCGAAGTTCACATCCTGCGGGTATCCTAATGAATCCAGCACTCCGTCCCCGTCCCAGTCGATCCGGTCCGAATTGGTGGCTGGACCGTTGATGCGACCCATCGGGACCCAACCCTCGGGTAGCGGACTCGGAAATCTGACGCCACTACAGAATCTGTTCGCGGCAGGCGTTCCCAGCGCGTGAGCCAGCGTGCCCGGGACGAGCGGCGCATACCACGCGGTCCGGTAGTCTTGCAATACGTTATAGATCGGTTCTTCGCTCAGCGAGCCGTCATTGATGTCGTCGATTTCGTCGGGCTCATTACGGGAATAGTCGAAGTGGGCGACACCGAGATCATCGTAGAGCCCTTGCACCTGGAACAGGTAGCTCATGATGCTCAGGCGGTTCGGCTTGCAATTGGGCTCGTAATAGAGCTGCCTGGTCGTCGCATTCCACTCGGGCTGGTTGCCGGCGTGCCAGAGATCCCCGTTGTGCCCGAGCTCGTGCAGCGTCGTCGAGGCGTTCAATTCGGGCGACCCGACGTGAGTGGCCCGATCCCACAGACCGAGCGAGATCATGACTCCCCCGCCCGGGAGATGTGCCACGCCCGATGAGCCCGATGGCACGCGGAAGTCGGGATTGAATGCGACCGCGCACTGCCCAGCAGGGTCGAATCTCCGGGTGCCGCTGAGCGGGAGGCCGTCGAGGTCAACGCCGCCGGTGTACCGCGTGGGCGTGCCCGCCAAATCCAAGCACGGCAGCAGAGACTTCGGCCTCCCGCGCGCGTGCGTGTAGAACACCCAGTGGAAGAGGCCCTCACGGAGCGGATCGAAGTGGCCGTTGCTGTAGCTGAGGAAGTCGCTCATCCAGCCGACCGTGCCCGGAAAGGCCTGGAACTGGCAGTTCGGTCCACGCGGTTCACCCGTGATGGGATCGTATCCGCATGCTTGTTCTTCAACCAGTTGGCCACCGTTGGCATGTAAAGTTTGGACGAAGTACGGCGCGTAGGCGCCGCCGAGCGCCGTGATGTAGTCTGCCGGGTCGCCGACGTCGAAATGCGGCACGATGGGGTCTGGCGCATTCAAGTACATGTCGATCATGATCTTCAGCGCCGCGGGCGTCGGCAGATGGCTGTGCGAAAGCGCGTTCACCGTAGCTGTCGGGGAAAGAGGGTATGGAGCGGTGGCGGACCCATAGCTCGTCAAGCCGTTGTCGATCGGTTCATCTGGGTCGACGGTCCCATTTGAGTCGACGGTCGTATGCATCGCATCCATCTCGATGAAGATGTCGCGCTGCAAGGTCGCGCTCATGGCCTTGAGATTCGGCAGTGGCCCGCCGTTCGCATCCGTGCTGATCGGCGCGACGCTCACGTCCTCGAGTCCATCCGGAATGCCGTCGTTCTCGTCGTCTTTGACCGCCACGCTGAAAATGAGCGCCGGAAACGCCAGGCAGTCGTACGGGCTGTTGTTCGAGTGGCCGACCGCCGCCGTGACCGTTTCTCCGTAGCCCGATTCGACCGTTCCCGGCATCAAATCTTTGAACCACTGCTGCTGCTTGGAGTCGAAGGTGACATGGGACCAGGCGCGGTCCGATGCAGCCGAGGTCCCCAGGAAAGGATCCGCGGCGACAGGCGTTCCCTCGAAGGACATCTCGTCCTTCCCGTTCGGCTGGCCGCTCCCGGCGATCAAGGTCAGCTTGGCGGATTTCTTGGCCGACGACTGGTCCGATTGGAAGATCCCTCGAACGCTCTGCAGAAACGTCGCGCCGGCAAGGTCTGGAATCACGGCGATGCCGTCGTACAGGAGAATCCTCCTCAATGGCTCCGTCGGATCCCGATAGATGACGACTAGGCTGGCGCCCGCGCTCTGCGGCACCTGATTCCCGGTGCCCGCCTCCGGCAACGTGACCGTGTGATACGGCAGCGGACTGGCAACGGGGTTGCCGTCGGCGTCGACGTCGACGAAGTTCTCGAGATCCGTGTCGTTGACGAGACGTTTTCTCGTCGATCGGTCCCTGGCATCGACCTCGAGAGGCAGCAGCCGGCGAACATCGGCGCGCATCATGTACATCGTGTAGGTCGCGCCCGACCCGCCGCCAGAGCTGAAGCACGACGCGGTCTGCCCCTGCAGCGTGAGCGGCGATTTCTTCACCACTCGCACGTCGTCCATGTGAATGGGCTTCCCGCGGAACTTCACGCCGTTCAGGTCGGCGGGATTCGTCGCAATCGTTTCCCAGTACAGAAACGCGCTGAGAATTTCGGCGCCCTCGGGCACGCCGCTCATATGGATGATGCCTTCCAGGAATCCGCCCGTGCTGCTCACGTTGGGCAGATCGACGCTGCCGACGACGAAGTCGCCGGTGACGAGGTAGCTGTTGGAGTGCGGCAAGGAGACTGGGGCTGGTACGTCCGCGGACCCGGCCGGGGCCGCCTGTCCCCCCGCGTGTGCGAACAGCACGGCTAGCCCAAGAGCCACAAGTTCAGCTCGCCATCGCGACCGCACAGGGGCAAGCATGACTCTGATTCGCGACATAACTTCCTCTTCTGGCAGGAGCACAGCAACTGTTGAGCCCGTCCTGACGACCTCGAGCGGGCTCGCGCGGAAACGCCTCAACTAACAATCCTAGAAGAGGTTAGTTGGACCAAAGCGGAAATTCAATCGGTTTGTCGCGAAGGGACACTCGGCGGACTTTGGTCACCCGCAGGGGTGACTTTTGCGTCTCAACCCTCACCTTCCATCGTCCGCACGATCGCGAGGGCGTCCGCGCGCCTGCCGGCGCGAGCGTGACTCAGCGCCAGAAAAGCCGGACCGCGAATCCCTCGCGTGTACGCCTGCTCGTTTCGTGCCGGGCCCTGAGATACAGCTGAAACGCGACCGCGTCCCTGGGCGCGCCAGCCATCAAACCCAGCTCGTCCTCTCGAGTGAGATGGAGGCGCAGGTTGTCCGCAATCGCCTTCGAAATGTCCGCCTGAACCGTCAGGACATCGGCGAGCAATGGTCAGCGCCACGGAAGGATGAGCGGATTATGCCCGATGTTCGGACTGCCGCGCAGGGCGGGCGTTCCTTCTCGGAGCTCGAAGAAGATTCTCTTCCGGAGACGGTACAATTGCCGACATGCCCAAACACAAGGTGTTTGTCACACGTCTGATCCCCGCTGCGGGACTGGACAAAGTGCGAGCGTATTGCGACGCCGACGTGTGGACGGGACCGCTGCCCCCGTCGGCCGAGGTGCTGCGCCAGAAAGTGGCCGACTGCGAGGGCTTGCTCTCGCTGTTGACCGAGCGGATCGATGGGGCCCTCTTGGACGCCGCGCCGCGTTTGCGCGTGGTCAGCAATTATGCCGTGGGGTTCAACAACGTCGACGTGCCGGCGGCCACCGAGCGGGGGATCGCCGTGGGAAACACCCCGGGAGTACTGACCGACGCCACGGCCGACATGGCCTTTGCGCTGCTGATTGCGTCCGCCCGTCGCATCGTCGAGTCGGAAAAGTACGCCGTGGCCGGACGGTGGAAGACCTGGGAGCCGCTGGGCCACATCGGGCAGGATCTGGTCGGCCGCACCCTGGGCATCGTGGGCATGGGCCGCATTGGCTCGGCGATGGCCCGCCGGTGCCACGGGGGCTGGGGCATGAGGGTCTTGTATCACGATCAACGGACCAACGAGCAGGCCGAGCGCGAACTCGGCGCCGAGCGCGTCACGTTCGATCGGTTGCTGGCCGAATCGGACTTCATCTCCGTTCACGCTGATTTGAACGACACGACGCGGGGCATGTTCAACGCCGCGGCGTTTGCCAAGATGAAGCCGACCGCGGTGTTGGTGAACACGGCCCGAGGGCCGCTGGTGGTCGAAGCCGATCTGGCCGCGGCCTTGCGGAACAGCACGATCTTCGCCGCCGGGATCGACGTCACCGATCCCGAGCCGCCGGTTGCCGGCAATCCGCTGGTGGGGATGCGTAACTGCATCGTGGCGCCGCACATTGCCAGCGCCACGGTCATGAGCCGCAACGGGATGGCCGAGATCGCCGCCGACAACTTGATCGCCGGGCTGAAGGGAGAGCCGC
>MEKT01000202.1:0-12750 GCA_001767435.1 Acidobacteria bacterium RIFCSPLOWO2_02_FULL_65_29
CGCCCGTATCCGGGCACGCCGATTACCGACGATCTGGCGCGGCGCGGCCGCCCGCTGCCGCGGTCGCTGCGCGACTGGGCCGCGATCGAAGACGGCGGCGCCCGCTCGCCGTGGGTCGACCCGGACACGGCCGTCCTCGTCGATCGGTTCGGGTTCTACCAGCGCATCGGCTGGTCTCGGCGGACGCTGTGGCGATCGCCGCTGCAGGTGGTCGCGCGCTGGCGCTGCAGCGGAGATCGGTACGCCTTCCCGATCGAGAAAACGGTCCTCGAATGGCTGCGGCCGGGTGCCACATCGTGAACGACGTGTCCCGCATCGGGTCGTTCGCTGCCGCTGCACTCGTCCGGTTGGCCGAGGTCACCAACCGGACGTTCGTTCTGCCGGTCGTGATGTTCTATCCGACCAGCCGCTGCAACAGCCGCTGCGCCTCCTGCGACTGGTGGAAATCGAGCGGCGCCGGCGACCTGGCCCTCGAGGAGATCGAGGATGTCGCGAAATCGCTGCCTGGACTGGGCACGCGCATCGTGGTGTTCTCGGGCGGGGAGCCGCTGCTGCGTCCGGAGGTGTTCGCTGCGGCGCGGTTGTTTCTCGCGCACGGGGTGACGCTGCATCTGCTGACGAGCGGCGTGCTCCTCGAGCGGTGCGCTGCCGAAGTCGCCAGGCACTTCTCTCACGTGGTCGTGTCGCTCGATGCCACGACCGAAGAGCTCTATCGTGCGGTGCGCGGCGTCGTCGCGCTCACGACGGTGGAGAAAGGCGTGGCGCGGTTGCGCCAGCTGGTTCCGGAGTTGCCTGTCACGGCCCGCGCGACGCTGCACCGGCTCAACTTCCGCGAGCTGCCGCTCCTGATCGATCACGCGCATGCGATGGCGCTCGACGGGATCTCGTTTCTGCCGGCCGACGTGTCGTCCACCTCATTCGGGCGCGAGCAGCCGATCGACCAGGCCGCGCTCTCGCTCGGGCGGGCCGACATCGCCGAATTCGCGGAGCTCGTCGAAGAGACCATCGCCAGCCATGCCGACGACTTCGAGTCGGGGTTCGTGGCCGAGTCCCCGGCCAAGCTCCGGCGCCTGCCGAGCTACTACGCGGCGCTCGCCGGCGCGGGGCCGTTTCCGTCGATCGCGTGCAACGCTCCGTACATGTCGGTGGTCGTCGAGGCCGACGGCGCCGTGCGGCCCTGCTTCTTTCACAAACCGGTCGGCAACGTCCGCTACGCGCCGCTCGCAGCGATTGTCGCGCGCAATCTTCCGGCGTTTCGCCGCACGCTCGACGTCGGCAGCAACCCGGTGTGCACCAGGTGTGTCTGCTCGATGAAGACCGGCTGGAGGCACGCGCCGTGGCAGTGATGGACCGCGCCCTCGCGGACACGCAGCGTGCGTTCGACAGCGTGGCGGTCGACTACGACCGATCGAACGCGGGCAATCCCGTGCTTTGCGCGATGCGGCGGCGGGTGATCGACACCATCGTCGCGCACACGCCGGAAGGCGGCCGCATTCTCGATCTCGGCTGCGGCCCTGGCGCCGACGAGGAAACCTTGCTGCGCGCCGGCTACTCGGTGACGGCCATCGACTGGTCGGCGGCGATGGTCGATGTCACGCGCACGCGGCTGGCGCGCGCGGGTTTCTGCGGACGAGTCGATGTGCATCACCTCGGCATTCAGGATCTCGATCGTCTGCCGCCAGCCGTGTTCGACACCGTCTGCTCGAATTTCGGGCCGCTCAACTGCGTGCCCAGTCTCGCTGACGCCGCGCCGCTCATCGCCGACCGGGTGCGGCGGGGCGGCCGGTTCATCGCGTCGGTCATCGGTCGCGTCTGCCCGTGGGAGATGGCGCTGTACGCCGGACGCGGCGACTGGACACGGCTCAAGGTTCGATTTGCACGCCACGCGGCGCCCGTGCCGCTCAGCGAACACACCGTATGGACGCGCTACTACACGCCCCGCGCATTCGCGCGCGTCTTGGCAACGAGCGGGTTCGAGCTCGTCTCGATCCACGGGCTGGGCGTCTTGGTCCCCCCGCCCTACATGGAGGCGTTTGCGGCGCGCCACCCCGCGCTCGTCGCGCGGCTGCAGCAACTCGAAGACCTCGCGGGCGGATGGCCCGGCGTCAGGCATCTGGGCGATCACTTTCTCATCGTCATGACAAAAACATGAAAAAGACATGACCGAAGGCGTGACCGCTCTCTGGCTGCCGCGATTTGTCTGTCCCGACTGCCGCGAACCGGTCGTCGTCGGCGCCGCCCACGCGCTGTGCCGTCGTTGCGGAGCTGACGTTGGGCCGCGCGACGGGATCTACCGCTTCCTCTCTCGCGTGCGTGCCGAGGTCGCGGCGCCTTTCGAGCGGCAATATCGGCTCGTTCGGGAGCGCGAAGGGTTTCGCTCTGCGTCCCCCGACTACTACAGGAGCCTGCCGTTGGTATCGCGCGACGATCGCCACGTCGGCGTCTGGCGCGTACGCCGGGAGAGCTTCGCGCACCTTCTGGGTCAGGCGGAGAGAGTGGCCGCCGCGGGTGCGCCCCTTCGCGTGCTCGATCTCGGCGCAGGCAGCGGATGGTTGTCGCACCGGCTGGCGGCCGCCGGCCATCGCGCCGTGGCGGTCGACCGTCTCGACGACGACGCCGACGGACTGGGGGCGTGCCGTCACTACGCGGTCCCGTTCGCGGCCGTCCAGGCGGACTTCGACGCGCTGCCCTTCGAGCCCTCGCAGTTCGACCTCGTCACCTTCAACGGCTCGCTGCATTACTCGCCGGATCCAGCCTTCACGCTGGCAGAAGCCAGGCGGATGCTGGCGCCTGGCGGCGCCGTCGCCGTGATGGACTCACCGATGTTCGCGCGCGACGAGGAGGGGCAGGCCATGGTGGCCGACGAGCGGCGGAAGCTCGCGGTGGAGCACGGCGTCGAAAACGCCGTACGTCCCGGCGTGGGGTTCCTGACGTTTGCCGCGCTCGAACGCGCCGCCTCGTGCCTTGGGCTTCGCGGCTTGTTCGTGCCGTCGCATGGATCGATGGGCTGGCGGGTGCGCCGGCAGTTCGCGCGGCTGCGTCTCGGTCGCGCACCGGCGGCGTTTGGCGTGTGGGTGGCCCAGTGATCGTTCTCTTCAACCCGCTCTCGACGACGCCGGGCAAGCAGCCGCTGCCGCTGTCGGTGATGGCCCTCGGCGCGGTGCTCGAGGGGCGGCACCCGTGGGCGCTCGTCGACGGCAACCTGTGCCCGACGCCGGCGCGAGACATCATCGACCGGCTCGATCACTCCGGTTCGCTGCTCGCGGTCACGGTCATGCCGGGCCCGCAGCTGACGCAGGCCGTCGAGGTGTGCCGCCAAGTGCGCGAGGCGCGGCCCGAGACGCCAATCGTCTGGGGCGGGTACTTTCCCACGCAGCACGCCGACACGGTGCTCGCATCCCCGCTCGTCGACTTTGTTGTTCGCTCGCAGGGCGAAGGGCCGCTCTTGAAATTGGTTCGCGTGCTCGCCGGCCAGGGCGCCCCGAGCGACGTGCCCGGCTTGTCGTGGAAGCTGCCCGACGGCCAGATCATTCACAATCCGGTGGGTATGATGACGCCGCTCGACGAGCTGCCCGAGCTGCCGTACGCGCGCGTCGACATGGAGGACTACCTCCACCCGACGTATCTCGGCCGGCGAACGGTGGCGCACAACTCGTCGTTCGGGTGTCCGTTCTCGTGCAGCTTCTGCGCCGTCGTCGCGATGACCAATCGCCGATGGCTGGCCGAGAGCCCGGCGCGGATGGAACGCGTGCTCGGGCGGCTCGTCCGCGACTACTGCGTCGATGCGGTCCAGATGCACGACATGGACTTCTTCATCAACGAAGCGAGAGTGGCCGAGTTCTCCGGGCGAATCACGCCGTTGGGTGTCCGGTGGTGGGGGCTCGGCCGGATCGACACCCTCATGGGGTACTCGAACGCCACGTGGACCGCGATGGTGCGATCGGGTCTGAAGATGGTGTTTTCCGGCGCCGAATCGGCGTCCGATGCCGTCCTGGCCACGATGAACAAGGGCGGCAAGGCGTCGGCGCGCCTCGCCCTCGACCTCGCCCGGCGGATGAAGAGCTTCGGCGTCGTGCCGGAATATTCGTTCGTGCTCGGCTCGCCGCCCGACCCGGCCGGTGACATGGCCAGCACGTTCGAGTTCATTCGCGAGATCAAGAGGGTCAATCCGGCAACCGAGATCGTCCTCTACACCTACACACCGGTGCCAATGGACGGCGTGCTGTACACGGAGGCGTCGAGGCGTGGCTTCGCGTTTCCCTCGACGCTCGAAGAATGGGCGTCCGACGAGTGGCGCCAGCTGATGATGCGGCGCGGCGACGGGATCCCGTGGCTCGACGCGACCGTGCGGAGGAAAGTGCGCAATTTCGAGCGCGTGCTGAACGCGTTCTATCCGACGGTCACGGATCGGCGTCTCACGCCGGTCCGGCGGGCGCTGCTCAAGACGATCAGTGCCTGGCGGTACGCGCTGCGCCTGTACTCCGCGCCGTACGAGCTGCGCGCGCTGCATCGCCTGATGCACTACCAGCGGCCGGAGACGACGGGGTTTTGAGGGGATCGTGGAAATTAAGAATTAGGAATCACGAATTGGGAATTGGGAGCGAGGAATTGGGATCGAGAATCCTGGAAAGAGCCATTGACGTGCCACAAGAGCGCCGAGGCTGATGGAGATGCTCGGACGGTTCGGCCGCGCGCTCGGGTTCGGCGGGAATCTGCTGCCCGCCCGTGACGCGTACGCCTTGTGGGCGCAGTCGTACCCGCCCCGACCGCACAACGTCCTCATGCAAGCCGAACAGGCGATCGTGGAGCCGACGATTGAGACCATCGTCGCGTCGCTCGAGCGCGGTGGCGTCCATCGCACGTGGCAGGCGCTCGATCTGGGCACCGGCACGGGCCGCTATCTGCCGATCCTGAGGCAGGTCGGCACGCGCCTGACGGTGGGCCTCGACCTGTCGATGCCGATGCTCGCGGCCCGTGGTGACGGGCTGCTCGCGCGTCAGGGACGCGACGCGTCGCGAGTCTGTAGTGATGCCCGCTGCCTGCCGTTTCGAGACGAGAGCTTCGATCTCGTGAGCTCGTCGCTGATGGCGGGCGACGTCGAGCACCTCCACGCGTGGCTCACAGAAGCCGCGCGCGTGCTGATACCGGGCGGGCATCTGGTCTACTCGGATTTCCACCAGTCGTGGGCCGCGGAGCGCTGGCGCCGCACGTTTCGGGCCGCCGACGGCCGCCTGATCGAGCTACCGTACTTCACGCACGCCATCGACGAGCATCTGACGCGGCTCGAGCGCGCATCGCTTCGCGTGCAGACGATTCGAGAGCCCCGGATCGAGGGGCGCCGGGCGCCGGTGGTCGTCGTCTTCCACGCCATCAAGAGTGGGGGCAGAGTGGGGTCAGAGTGGGGTCAGAGTAGGGTCAGACACCGATGCTGAGCTGGCGGCGCCCCATCTCGTTCGTCAACGCGCGGGTCGTGCTGCCCGACGGCGGGGCCTCGTCGATCCGTGTCGGCGCCCGCGTGCTCGACATCGATGCGAAGCCCGCCACGAACGATCTCGTGGTCGACCTCGGCGGCTCGTTCGTGCTTCCCGGCCTGGTCAACGCGCACGATCACCTGGAGCTCAATCACTACGGGCGGCTGAAGCGCCGCGACCGCTACGACAACGCGTCGGAGTGGATCGAGGATCTTCGGCCGGCGCTGCAGGGGGATCCCGCGATCCGCGAGAACACCGCGCACCCCCTTGGCGCACGGCTGTTCATCGGCGGCCTCAAGAACCTGCTGGCCGGCACGACCACGGTCGCCCACCACAATCCGTTCTATCGCGAATTCGGCCGGCGGTTTCCAGTGCGTGTCGTGAAGCGATACGGCTGGGCCCACTCGCTCTCGCTCGAGCGGCAGGCGGTTGGGGCCCACGGGGAGCCGGGTGGCGATGTGCGCGGACGCTACGCCGGCACGCCGGCCAGCGCGCCGTTCATGGTTCACGTTGGCGAAGGGATCGACCGGGCGGCCGCCGAAGAGCTGTTGGCCCTCGAGGCGCTCGGATGTCTCGGCCGCAACACGGTGCTCGTGCACGGCGTCGCGCTCGGGCCCGCCGACTGGGAGCGCGTGATGGCCCGCGGCGCCGGCCTGGTCTGGTGTCCGGCCTCGAACGCCTTTCTCTTCCGCCGGACCGCCCAGGTCCGGCAGTTTCTGGACGCGTCCGAGGCATCATCGGCGCACATCTGCCTCGGCAGCGACTCTCGCGTCACCGGCGCCCGCGATCTGCTCGACGAGCTCCGCGCCGCGGCGGCCGTCATGCCCATCACGCCGCGTGAGCTCTTTCGCATGGTGACGACAACGCCGGCGCGCATGCTGCGCCTGCCCGATGCCGGGCGCATCGCCATTGGCGGTCCGGCCGACTTGGTGGTGCTGCCGTCGACGAAGACCGATCCGGCCGACGCGCTGCTCGCCGCGTCGCGCCGCGACCTCTCGCTGGTTCTCATCGACGGCCATCCGCTGGTCGGCTCGCCGGCGTTCGAGGCGGTCTTCGGCGCACGGCGTGCGACGACGCGCCCGATAGGCCTGGACGGTGCCGAGCGGGTGGCCGAGTCGACGTTGGCGCGCACGATCGCGAAGTGTCCGATCAAGGAACCGGGAGTAGAGACCTTTTGAACCGAGAACTGAGAACTGAGAACTTAGAACTGAGAACGACCAAGCTCGCCGTAGAGTTCTTCAAATCGACGAGCGGTCCAGTCCGCATCGTGCGCGACCGTCCACTCGCGCGCGGCGGCGGCCAACGTTCGGCGGGCGGGCGCGTCGGCCAGCAGCCGAGCGATGGCGTTGGCGAGCGCGGTCGAATCGGCGGGGGGGACCGCGATCGCGCGATCGGGCGACCAGTCGGCCAGATACCCGACGAAGGTGCCGACCGTGGGTAGGCCGCTGGCCGCGGCTTCGAGCACCGCCACGTTGGCGGCCTCGTGACGCGACGACAACACGAAGAGGTGCGCGCGCTGATACATCGCGGCCAGGGCGTCGGTTGGCTGGAAGCCGTGGAACGTGATACGCGTCGCCAGATCCAGCCGCTCGGCGAGCGACGCCATGGCCCCTCCCAGCGTGTCCTCGCCGACAAGGTCGAGGTGGACGTCGAGCGGGCGGGACACGAGCAGCCGGACGGCCTGGAGGAGCGTTGTTTGATCCTTCACCGGATTCTGGCTCGCGACGTGCAGCAAGTGCCAGGGCGGTCCGTCGGTCCGATCCGGCGGGGGAGGGAACCGGCCGGTGTCGACACCGATCGGCACCACCGTGGCCTCGACGCGGTGGGCGCGCGCGAGGCGTTCCTGATAGCGACTGCAGACGGTCACGCGGCCGGCAAGACGCGCGGCCACAGAGACCGCGAGCCGGTGCCGCGCCCGGATCTGCAGGCCGTAGCCGCTGCCGACCTCGGGCAGCGCGACGAATTCGCCGCTGTCGAACGTCACGACTGAAGGCACGTGCAGGCGGCGGCCCGCAAGCGCGGCCGCGAGACCCGAGGGGAGCGCGTGATACCCGTGAACGACGTCGAACGGACCCGCGCGCCGCATCGCCGAGACCAGAGTCGAGTACTGATCGAGGACGCCTCGCGGCGATCCGAGGTCGTGTACGGTGGCGCCGAGCAGGGGATAGGTGCGGGGGCGATCGAGATATTGCAGGACGAAGACGGCAACGCGATGGCGCGCCGACAGGCGCTCGATGAGCCACAAGAGCGCCGGTGTGACGCGCTCGCGCGCGCTTCGATCGACGCCCCCCGCGATGACGAGCGCGATGCGCACTACGACCGTCCGAGCGCGACGGCCACACGCGCGATCTGGCCGACCGCGCCGTGACGGACCGCGCGGCGAAGGAATTGAAATTCGATCGCCCCGGGCAGCCAGGCGACGCGGTTGAACGTCGGTACAACGATCGACACCAGCGGCACGGCCATGCCGCATCCTATCGTGGAACGCCATGAGGATCGTGGTCGTCAATCTGGCGTACGACGCCAGCGCCCCGGACGCCGACGCGTTGCTGTCGAGATATCACTCGCTGACCGGATGGTGTGAGGCGCTCGCCGCCGCCGGGACGGACGTCGCGGCGGTTCAGCGTTTCCACAGCGACGCCGAGGTCGCGCGCCGAGGCGTCGTCTACCGCCTGTACGACGACGGCCGCTTTGGACGTCGTCGCCCTCCGCTGTGGTCTGCGGCATGCCATCGGCTGGTAGCCCGGGTCAATCCCGACCTCGTGCACATCAACGGCCTGGGTTTTCCGGCGCAGACGTGGGCCCTGCGGCGCGTACTGACCGAGCGGACGGCGATCGTCGTTCAGGATCACGCCAGCGGCGCGCCCACTCGGCTCGCGATCTCGCCCGCGCAGGTGATCGGTCGGTTCGTGCGCCGCCGGCTGATGCGATCCGCCGACGGGTTCTTTTTTACCGCGGCGGCGCAGGCGGATTGCTGGCGACGCACGGGCCTCATCCACCCGCGGAAGGCGGTCTACCAGGTGCTCGAGGCGAGCACGAGCGTGAAGCCTATCTTACGGGCTGTCGCGCGACGGGAGACCGGCATCGAGGGTGACCCCGCGGTGCTGTGGGTCGGGCGATTGAACGCCAACAAGGATCCGCTGACGGTGCTCGATGGGTTCGAACGATGCCTCGATCGGCTGTCGTCGGCGACGTTGTCGATGATCTTCGGCGCCGACGATCTGTTGACGGAGGTCCGGAACCGAGTGGACCGATCGCCCGCGCTGACCGCGCGAGTGCGTCTCTTGGGGCGGATCGCGCAAGACCGCATGGCGGCGTATTACAGCGCGGCGGATGTCTTCGTGGCGGGAAGTCATCACGAGGGCAGCGGGTACGCGCTTCTCGAAGCGTGCGCCTGCGGCGTTCCTCCCGTCGTGACCGACATCCCGGCGTTCCGTGCCATCACTGGAAACGGCGCGATCGGCGCTCTCTGGCCTTCCGACGATGTGCGCGCGCTCGCGGACGCGCTCGTGCGCGTGTCGGCCACGGGACGACTCGAAGCACGCGAGCGGGTGCTCGAACACTTCGATCGCGAGCTCAGCTGGCCGGCGATCGCGAGGGCCGCTCGGGACGCGTACTCCGACGCGTGCGCGCGGCGGCGCCGTGAATCCGCGTGATACACTACGCCTCAGATTTGCTTGCGCAGTCCTTCCCCTGATCGTCTCGCGGCACGGATGCACACCGAATCGTTGACGCCGCTCGCACTTTCCCGACTTGCCAGCTGCGGAGAAGGCCGTCTCGTCGGCGAGGATCGATCGTTCGACGCCATCTCGACCGACAGCCGGAGCCTTGCTCCCGGCTCGCTGTTCGCTGCGCTCCGCGGTGATCGCTTCGACGGCCACGAGTTTGCGAGCGCCGCTGCCGAGCGGGGCGCCTGTGGCCTGCTGGTCGAGCGCGAGCTCCCGATCGCCCTGCCGCAGGTCGTGGTCTCGGACACGCTGCGGGCGCTGACCGCGTGCGCCCGCGCGCAGCGCCGGCGTTTTTCCGGCCCCGTGATCGGGGTGACCGGCAGCAACGGAAAAACGACGACGAAGGAGATGATTGGCGCCATCCTGTGCCGGATCGGTCCTTGCCTGATCACGAAGGGGAATCTCAACAACCACATCGGGGTCCCGCTGACCGTGCTCGGACTTCGCGAGGAGCATCGGTACGCCGTGATCGAAATGGGTGCGAGCCACGGCGGAGAGATCGCGCATCTGGCGTCGATCGCCGAGCCCGGCGTGGGCCTGGTCACCAACGCCGCCGCGGCGCACCTCGAGGGCTTTGGCTCCCTCGAAGGCGTGGCCGCCGGGAAAGGCGAGCTCTTCGCCGCGCTCCCACCGACTGGCGTCGCCGTGGTGAACGCCGACGATCGATTCGCGGCGTCGTGGCGCTCGACCGCGGCTGGACGAGTCGTGGTGACCTTCGGCATCGACTGGCCGGCCGAGTTCACCGCGCGCGATGTTCGAACGTCGGCTGGCGCGAACGGGCCGACCCTCGAGTTCGACCTCGTGTCGCCCGGCGGGACAGGCCGGGTGCGTCTCGGCCTGGCGGGCCTTCACAACCTCCGAAACGCGCTCGCCGCCGCCGCGGCGGCCGCCGCCGTCGGGGCTGGCGTGGGCGACATCGTACGCGGACTCGAGGCCGTCAAAGCGGTCAAGGGCCGGCTCGAGTTCAGGCCTGCCCTCAACGGCGCGCTGCTCGTCGACGATTCCTACAACGCCAATCCCGCATCGATCAGGGCAGGCCTCGAGGCCTTCCAGACGTTTCCAGGCGCGCGCTGGCTCGTGCTCGGCGACATGATGGAGCTTGGACCTTCGTCGGCCGAGCTGCACGCGGAAGTCGGCCGCTACGCGAGGGCCTCGGGCGTTTCGCGACTCCTGGCGTGCGGGCCCGAGTCGCGCGCGGCCGTGGACGCCTTCGGCGAGGGCGGGAGCTGGTTTGCCGATACCGATGGCCTCATCACCGAAGCGCGCCGCGGCCTGACGAAGGACGTCGCCGTGCTGGTGAAGGGGTCACGCGTCAACCGGCTCGAGCGAGTCACCGCGGCGCTCGCTCGCGCCGACGGTGAGGTCTCATGACTCCGAGCGCGCCACACACCACCGATCCGGATCGCTTTGGGCGCGTTGCCGTGCTGATGGGAGGCACGTCTTCGGAGCGCGAGGTCTCGCTCGACTCCGGCCGAAACATCCTCGACGCGCTGCGCCGCCGGCTCGTGCGGGCCGAGGTCGTGGACGGCATCCCGGCCCTGCGCACCGCCCTGGTCGAGCAGCGATTCGATCGCGTGTTCAACATTCTCCACGGCCAGCGCGGAGGCGGCGAGGACGGCGTCGTGCAGGGACTGATGGACGCGTTTGGGGTCCCTTACACGGGCTCGAACGTGCTGGGTTCGGCGCTGTCGATGGACAAGATCCGCACCAAGCAGGTGTGGCTCGCGCTCGGTCTACCGACACCGCGCTACGCCCGGTTGACGCCGCACGACGACGTGGCGGCAGCGGCCCGGCTGCTGGGGTTTCCGGTGATCGTCAAACCCGCCTGCGAGGGATCGAGCGTCGGCGTCAGTCGCGTGTTCACGGAGGCAGAGATGCCGGACGCGATCGCCCTGGCCCGCCGGTATCCGGGAGAGTTGCTCGTTGAGCAACTCGTCGACGGCGACGAGCTCACGGTGGCGGTGCTCGGCGAGGAAGCCCTCCCGAGCATTCGCATCGTGCCGGCTGGCGCGTACTACGACTACCACGCGAAGTACGTCGCCGACACCACGCAGTACATCTGCCCGGGTCTCGAGGGGCAGGCGGAAGAAGCCTTACGCGCCCTCGCGCTCGACGCGTTTCGCGCCGCGGGCTGTTCGGGCTGGGGGCGCGTGGACCTGATGCGCGACCGAAAGGGCGCGAGCTTTCTCCTCGAAGTGAACACGTCGCCCGGCATGACCAGCCACTCGCTGGTTCCCAAGGCTGCAAGGGAGGCTGGAATCGAGTTCGACGAGCTCGTCTGGCGCGTGCTCGAAACGAGCTTAGGATTTGAGGATTTGAGGATTTGAGGATTTGAGGATTTGAGGATCTAAGGATTTGAGGATCTAAGGATTTGAGGAATGTGCTCGGTGCCGGCCTCGTGCTCGCTGCCGTGTCGGCTGCCGCGCTCGCGCTTCCCTCCGGTCTTCGGGCGCAGTTCTTTCTCGGCTCCGCGTTCGCGGGCCCGCCGGTTCGGAACGCCCTCGACACGACCTTCTCAACGAATCAGCTGTCGCAAAGCTGGGACTTCAAACCGCCCGACGCCTTCAGCGCGCAATGGTCGGGGTATCTCTTCGCCAATCGCGCGGGACTCTACACCTTCACGATCGTGGCCGACGATGGGTCTCGGATGTACGTGGACCAGCGGCCGGTCATCGAGGAGCAGGGGCAGGGCCCGGGCATACGCACGGGGCAGATCCGACTCGAGCGGGGGCCGCACGCCATCCTCCTCCAGTACGTTCAGCTCGGCGGGCCGTATCACCTGGAGTGGATCTGGGCGCGAGACGGCGGGTCGCCGGCGCCAGTGCCGGCGTGGGCGCTGTCGCCGCGCGCGCGCGGCGGCGCGACCGTGCTCGCGCGTCTGGCACTGGACGTCGTGTGGTGGCTGGCGCTCGCGGTCGCGCTGGCGCTTGGCGTCCGCTTCGTGTATTCGCCGTCGTACTGGGCCGCGCGCCGCGCCGCGCTGCCGGCGGATGGCGATCCATCACCGCCGTGGCCAGAAAACCGGGGCCGTACCGTTGCAGCCCTTGCGTTGTTCGTTGTGCTCGCCGCCGCGGAAACGTGGCCGCTCGTCACCAGCCCCGGCCACTTGTCCCGCAACGACAACGCCGACACGATGCTGAACGAGTGGGCCATCGCCTGGATCGCGCACCAGCTGCCGCGAGATCCGTTGCACGTCTTCGACGCACCGATCTTTCATCCGAATCGGCACACGCTCGCGTATTCAGAGCCGCTCATCACACACGGTGCGCTCGGCGCGCCGCTCTTCTGGCTCGGGGCATCGCCCGTGCTCATCTACAACCTGCTGCTGCTCGCCGGATTGAGCCTGACCGGCTGGATGATGTCGCTCGTCGTCGCGCGCTGGACGGGCGATTGGCCGGCGGGCATCGTGGCAGGCATCCTCGTGGCGTTCAATGCCCACACGTTGACAAGGCTGCCGCATCTGCAGGCGCAGCACGCCGAGCTGCTGCCGCTCGCGCTCCTGGTGCTCGACGCGCTGCTCCTTCGTCCCCGTTGGGCGCTGGCCACCTGCC
>MEKT01000202.1:12761-14039 GCA_001767435.1 Acidobacteria bacterium RIFCSPLOWO2_02_FULL_65_29
TTTCTGCTGCAGGCACTGACGTCGATTTACCTCCTCGTGTTCACGGCGGTGGCGGCAACCGTCGCCGTGCTCGCGCGGCCCGAAGACTGGCTCGGGGCGCGGGCTCGAATGATCGCGCCGAAGCTGGCGCTCGCCGTCGTGCTGATGGCCGTCGCCATCGTTCCACTCCTCTGGCCGTACTGGCAGCTCCGCAGCGTCGGGTTCGAGCGCTCGCTCGACGAGGTGGCGTGGTTCTCCGCGCGAGCCGGCGACTACTGGACGACGCCGGCGCGGCTCCACGGCTGGCTGGGAACATCGGCTCGCAGCGCGAACAGCTTGTTTCCCGGGTTCACGGCCATCGCGCTCGTGGCCGTCGCCCTCCTCCAACGCGGCGCACTGGGCGACCGGCGAGTCCGCATGTCGCTGGCCATCGGCGGCGTCGGCGTGATCCTCTCGTTCGGCCCACTGGTTCCAGGCTATCCGTTGCTCTACGCCGCGTTTCCACCGTTACAGGCCGTCCGCGCAGCCGTGCGCTTCGGCTACCTCGGTCTGGTCGCCACCGCTATCGTCGCGGGATACGGAATGGCTGCGCTCGGCCGGCGCCTGAGTCCGCGTCCCGTGGCGAGGCATGCTGCGGGTGCCGCCGTCATACTGCTCGTGCTCGCCGAGTCGTTCGCCGCGCCGATCACGTATCAGCCGTTCACCGAGGTTCCGGCAATCTACGGCTCGCGGGATCTCGAGTCGGCCGGCGCCGTCGCCAATCTGCCGTTACCGCCGCCCGAGGCGATTTATCGCAATGCGCCCTTCATGCTGGGATCGACGCGCCATTTCAGGCCCATGCTGAACGGCTATAGCGGATTCATACCGCCCAGCTACTACGCCCAGTACCAACAGCTCGCCGGCTTCCCGGACGAAGCGTCGCTCGGTGCACTCCAGACGCTCGGTGTCACCCACGTGTTCGTGCATCGCGACTGGCTGAGCCTCGAAACGGCGGATCGGGTGACGCGGGTGGCCGGTCTCCGTCTGGTGGACGCCGAAGGACCGATTGCGCTGTACCGCGTGGGGCCGTAAAATGACAGCCCCTTCGATGAAACGCATCCTCCTCGTCGACGACGACAGCTCGGTGCTGCAGATGCTCTCACGAGCGCTGAGCGGGTACGAGCTCGCGATTGCTCGCGATGGCTACGAGGCGCTCGCGTTTGCCGACCGGCACATCCCGTTCGACTTGCTGATCACCGACTATCTGATGCCGGAGATGACGGGAGACGAGCTCATCGCGCGCATACGCGCGGAGCGGCC
>MEKT01000203.1:0-1684 GCA_001767435.1 Acidobacteria bacterium RIFCSPLOWO2_02_FULL_65_29
AAGTTCATCCGCGAGCTGGGGGACGAGGTTTCGGCGATCTTCACCCAGGTACTACTCATCTGCGACCGCCAGGGGCTGATCGGGCGGCAGATGTTCGCGATTGACGGGGTGAAGCTGCCGAGCAATGCCGATAAGAGGAGGAGCGGCACGCACGCCGAACTCGCGCACGAGGCCGGGCGAATGGAGGCGGCGGTGGCGAAGATACTCAAAGCGCATCGCGGGCGCGATGAGCGTGCCGACGCTGGCGAGGATACCGTGGACCACGCGGCGCGTATCGAGCGCCTGCAGAGCGAGGCGAAGCGGATTCGGGAGTTCCTCGCCACCCACGCCGAGCGCCGCTCGGAGAAGGGCGCGGTGAGAAAGAGCAATGTGACGGACAACGACAGCGCGAAGATGGCGACCTCGAAGGGCGTGATTCAGGGCTACACTGCGGTGGCCGCGGTCGATGGCCAAGCGCAAATCATCGTCGCTGCCCAGGCACACGGCTCGGGCAGCGAGCAAAGCGTGCTGCTTCCGATGATGGAAAAAACCGCGGCACTGCGCACCGATCAGACGATCGTCACGGCCGATGCGGGCTACCACAGTGAGGCGAACCTGCAGGGGCTGCACGATGCCGGGGTGCCGGCCCTCATTGCCGACGGGCTGATGCGCCGGCGCGACGAGCGCTTCGCCGAGCAAGGCCGCTACAAGGCGCTGCCCGATCCGCTCTACGATAAAACGGCTGCGGACAAGCCTTCGGAGGCCAAGTTCCTACCGGGGGACTTCGTCTACGACTCGGTCGCCGGCACTTGCATTTGCCCCGCCGGCAAGAAGCTCTACTCCACCGGCAGCAACTGCTCAACCCACGGGCGCAGGCATCACAAGTTCCAGGGCGCCAAGCGCGACTGCGTGCCCTGTGATCTGAGAGACAAATGCCTGCGCTATCCGGACAGAACGCAAACCCCTCAGGTAGCCTTCTTCGACAAGACTCAGGGTTCGCCGCTGCGCTACACCGAGCGGATGAAGCGAGCGATCGATAGTGCCCGCGGCAGAAAACTCTACGGCCGGCGCATCGCCATCGTGGAACCCGTGTTCGCCAACCTGCGACACAACAAGCGCCTGGACCGATTCACGCTACGCACGCAGCCCAAAGTGAACACGCAGTGGCACCTGTACTGCCTGGTTCACAATATCGAGAAGCTGGCGCATCATGGATACGGAAGGTAAGAAGGCCGAGAAACGGCCGCCAGTACACGACGAGAACTCGCCGATGAAAGGAAGAATCACGAAAAAATCGCTGCCGCCGAGAATCGCCCGGCAGTGCTCGTCTGAAAATCGGCTTTTTATACAGCTTCGTTAAGCCGCAACAAGGCGTGATGCTTGACTCTGTTACTGTGGCGAGGTGAAGACCACTCGCTACTTTGACGCGCTGCGGACCCGCCCGGATAGGGCGGCCATCCGGAACGAGTGGATCGAACGGGCCATTCGTACTCCGATCAAGGAGAAAGTGCAGGCCGATCGCCGCATCCAAAGGTGGGCGCACGTCCCGGAGGCGGAGAACCGTTACCTCAGGGTGGTACTTCTCTCGGACGGCGAAACGGTCCACAATGCGTTCTTCGATCGAAGGTTTGCGCCATGAGAATCCGATACTTCAAGGACACTGACACGCTGCTCATCGAGTTCAAGGAGGCGCCCGTCGCGGAGA
>MEKT01000203.1:1787-3370 GCA_001767435.1 Acidobacteria bacterium RIFCSPLOWO2_02_FULL_65_29
TTCCTACGAGCAGGTTGCGGCTTAACAGCGCAGCCCACGCGGACGCGCGCGCGAGCGCCGTGCTTTGCAAAGGTCCGTGGGCGCGCGCCGGTGGCTGCGAACGTTGATATGGCTTGCTGCTGTCAAGAGCGCGAGCGGTGCTCTGCCTGCACGGCATGGTGGGTGAAAGGTCGAACCCGATAGGGGACGCGGCGGGCATCACTGTGGCGACGGTCGATCAAGCTGATATGCGGGCGTTGGCTAGCCGCAAGACTGTTGTTCGTCACGGAGCTGCCTCGCTCTAGGTGCTGAGGTGCCGGTCCGGGGACCGGATCAATAACGTGCCAGCGAGGGTTCTCCAGCCGCGAGCGCGCCGCGTCGTCTATCGGGTTGTCGGTGTGGCAATCGGGTGCGGGCCTCCTTTGGAGTTTTCGTGATCGATGTTCATCAGGCGGGTTTGACCTGCTGGCCGAGCGCCCAGACGAAGCCCGAGAGTTCGCGCGCGACGGCGACCACGATCTTGTTCCTGTGAAGGCCTCGGGCGCTCAGGCGCCGGAAGCGTGCGCACAGGCGCAGCTGCGCGCGCCAGGCGAGATCGGTGACGCTCTTCGGGAGCCCGCTTTGCCGCCGCGCGATGCCGACCGAGACGCGCGCACCGTACCGATAGGCCCAGGCGGCTTCCACGAGTGCGCGGCGTGCGGAGCTGTTGCCGGTCTTGGTAATCGCCCCCTGGCGCCGGCGTGCCCCGGTGGAGTTCTCCGAGGGCACGAGCCCCAGATAGCCCATGAGGTGGCGGGCCGAAGCAAAGCGCGCAAGATCCCCCAGTTCCGCAACGAGGCGCACCGCGTGAATGGCGCGGATGCCGCGGAGAGCTTGGAGTGCCTCGACCACGGGCGCCCAGCGCCAGCGGGAAAGCTCCTCCCGGATCGCCGCCGCGAGCCGTTCGATCCTCGTGCCCGCCTCCTCGACGGCCTGCACGTACTCCTCGAAGGCGATGTGCTGCGCGCCGTGCGGAAGCTTGAGTTCCGCGATCCAGCGCCGGTGCGCCGCCGTCCAGGCGGTCTTGCGGGAATAGCGGATGTCGTTGCGAAGAAGCAGCGCCCCCAAGCGCTGGCGCACCTGGCGCTGCGCGATGACCGCATCCTCGCGCGCGCGCACCAGATCGCGCATCGCTTCGTCCGCCGCATCGGGTACGTGGATCGCAGTGAGTTCCCCCGCGCGGGCGAGCCGGGCGAGTTTCAGGCAATCGCGCCGGTCGGTCTTCACCCGGTCGGCGTTGGAGCGCGGCGTGAGGCCGGGCGAGACCACCCAGCACTCATGCCCGCGCGCCCGGAGCAGCCGGTAGATGCCGAAGCCGCAGGGCCCGGCCTCGTACACGAACACGAGCACCTTCCGCGTCGACTCGAGCTTGCGGCAAAGCCGAGCCACCGCCGCCAGCTCCCCGCCGATCGCCCCGTAGTGGCGCACTTCGCCCCCGGCTTCATCGCCCGTGGCGACATCGATCGATTCCTTGTGCACGTCCATTCCGACAAACAACTTGCTAGACTTTCCCATGGCCTGCCTCCTCTTTGCCGTTGACACCTGCGTGCTCAACGTGTGGCTCG
>MEKT01000203.1:3380-7025 GCA_001767435.1 Acidobacteria bacterium RIFCSPLOWO2_02_FULL_65_29
GACATGACACGGGACGAATTCCTCCAAGCCAAGGCATTCATCTTCTCGGATATAGAGCGCGAGATTCAGCTTGCGAAGGCTAACCGCGCCGCTCTGGAAGCCATCGGAGTAAACCCGGGCGGCGGGAACTTCCTTGCGGCTCTCGGCCTTCTTTGCTACACGGAGTTTGGCGGCAGGCTTCGCTTCGGTGTTAAGCGTCCGGATGGCGGCGACGTGGCTTCCGCGAACTTTAATCAGTTTTTTGATCTACTCGGCTCGAACTACCAAGCGTTCCGCATCCAGCACAACGTCTACGACATTTTCAGATGTGGCTTGGCCCATGAGTATCACGTAAAGAAAAGCTGCACCATCGCCATGATCGAGGGCACGCCTGGACCTGGCCTTCGAGTCGACGCAAGCGGCCGTTACGTTTTCGTCGTCGAGAGCTATCTTCGAGACCTTAAGACGGCTTTTGATGCGCTCCAGGTCCATCTCTACGGACCGTGATGCTCGGCGCAGCCTTACAGCGCAGCAACGTACCGTCCGCTCGCGGTCCTTGCGCCCGATGCTGACCGCGAGCGATTGGCTTCGTGCACGGGCGCGTCGACCATGGGAGAGGAACACATGAAATTCGCAATCGCACTGCTTCTTGCACTTTCGGTGACTGGTTGTGCAACGACAACGAGCGAGTCGCAACTGCAAACGGCTCTGAGCCTCACAAAGGAACACTTCAAGAATACCGCGACGGTGAAAGATGACTTCCTCGACACCGTTGCGACGATTACTACGATTAACGGGTTCCAAGAAAAACGGGGGCTACTCGGTATTGTGTGGGACGACAACTTCTTGCGAGCACATATCGACAAGAAATCCGGGAAAACGTCTTTTCAGCTCTACCAAGTCATCTACTACCAGCGTAGCGGATGGAACTTCTTCCAGACCGTCAATTTCGAGACTGCGTCCGGCCCGCAGTCAAAGCCCCTCACGATCATTAAGCGCGACGTTGACTGTACAGGTTCACGTTACAGCGGCTGCACGTATATTGAACATGTCGCCTTCGATGTGGATGAAGACCTATTGCGCACTATCGCACAAGGATACTCACCGGGGCAACGCGCCGCATGGAGGTTTAAGTTCACCGCCAGATCGGGGCAGGATTACAACGATGGAATGCTCCCCGCTGAGGTGGCCGGCTTACTCGAAAAGGTAGACGAGTACCTTGCAAGCAAAGGGCTTGGTCGTACATCGACTAAATGATTGCGGCCTAACCCGCGCATGCACCGGACAGTCGAAAGCAGCGCTTCGCTTGCTTTCTCCTGCCGGTGATGCGCAACGTTGGGCGTCTTAGTTCTGCGAAAAGGGGGGCGCATGATTGCAGAAAAAGGAATGGCGGTCGCACTCGTATGCGCTGCCCTGTGGGGATGCGCTGCGCAGCAGCGTGCTGAGACGGCAAAACGTGCTCAGACTGAACTGGTTGGTATTTCCAAAGGAGATTTGCTGGCATGTGCTGGTGCACCTATCCGAACCGCATCGTCTGGTGATACAGAGGTCTTCACTTATGTCGGTGGGGGTGACAGCGTATTTGCGGGCGGCGGTGCAGCTTCGACCGCTGGGGGTGGGGTCGCGACGGTTCAACGTCGTTACTGCGAGGTCACGTTCGTCATACGAAGTGGGCGCGTTGCAAAGGTGAATTACGCTGGCCGTACTGGCGGCCTAGTTACCGAGGGCGAGCAGTGTGCCTTTGTTGTCCAGAACTGTATCGCCGCGAAATAAGATGCCAAACCATCCCCCCAATGCGGCCGGGCCTCAAGCGCCTCGTGGTTTAATGGCACGTTGGACGGCTACTGCGGCGCACTGCAATGTATGAACAGAGGCTATGCGCGTTCGTCGACATCCTCGGGTTCCGCGAGTTGATTGGGCACAGCCTTGATCGACCGCACCTACAGCAGCAGATTCGCCAGCTACTCCGAGAAGTGGTCCTCGCGAAACCCGTGTGGGATCGAGATAGCCCAGTCGATCTTATCGAGGCCCGGCTCCGAGACCAGGGTGTCCAGGATCCTAGATCTGAGGCCGACCGAACAGTCGCGCGCAATGCCATAGCTGAGCGCGGCACGAACTTCTCTGACAGCCTTGTTCTTTCAGTTAAGCCCGAAGCTGAGGCAATTTGCCGTCTCGTCACATCCTTGCTCTTCCTTTCGAGAGGCGCCGCAGAACTCGGCCACTATGTCCGTGGAGGGGTATGTCAGGGACTGCTTTGCCACGAAGAGGATCTGTGTTTCGGTCCGGCACTCATCGCCGCGTATGACCTAGAGCAGAAGGTCGCCTTCTATCCGCGCATCGTGGTCGCGCCTGAGGCACATGAGGCAATAGCAGCGGTCGACATGGCGGTCGTTGGCCCGCTGGCGTCCTACATTAGGACTGACTATGACGGCGAAAGATTTCTCCATTTCCTGAGCCCGCACGCCATGGACCTAGTCGGGGCCTTCCGGGAAGAGCAGATGCGAGAAATACGCCGTGAGCTCGAGCGTCAGTTGTTGTCAGCGCGGCACTGCAATCCCCCGCGGCCAAAGCTTATATGGCTCGCGCGCTACTTCAACTCTGTGCTGAAGGAAGCGCCTGTCGCGGATATGCCCTCTCTGCCAATATACGTGAGACACCGACCTTTCCTGAAATTAGTGTAGAGGGCGGTGGAGACGAACATGGAACAGATCGAGACAATGGAAGTATCAGAGGCAGTGAGCGCGGGGGAAACGCAGGGAGCCCGGAGGGCGAGCGGAGGTTTCCCCGCGCGCGGCGGCGCAGAAGCGCGCAGGCGCGGCTTCGATCCGGAGGTGCTGGCGAAGGCCACGCGTCGGCGATTCTCCGGGGAATACAAGCGGGGGATCCTGCGCGAGGCCGATGCGGCGCGCGATGTGGGTGAGATTGGGGCGTTGCTCAGGCGCGAGGGGCTGTACTCCTCGCACCTGAATACCTGGCGGCGAGCGCGCGAGCGGGGCGAACTGGCCGGGCTCTCGCCCAGGCGTCGCGGGCGCAAGGTGAAGGCGGTCAATCCGCTGGCCAAGCGGGTGGCGGAGCTGGAGCGCGACAAGCGGCGGCTCGAGCGCAGGCTCAAGCAGGCCGAACTGCTCTTGGAGATCCAAAAAAAAGCTTCGCAGCTGCTCGAGATCCCGCTGGCGAGCCGCGAGGACGAAGACGGGAGCGCCTGATGCAAGCGGCCGAGGAACTCTGCGGCACGAGCGGGACGCTCGCCGCGTGCCGGGCGCTGGGCGTGGTGCGCTCGACGCTGTACCGGCATCGACGCAGGTTGCGCCATGCGGCGATCCAGCCGCGCGCCGCGCGAAGCCACCCCCGCGCACTGGCCATCCCGGAGCAACAAGCGGTGCTCGCCGAGCTGAGAAGCGCGCGCTTCGTCGACCAGGCTCCGGCCGCGGTGTACGCGGGGCTGCTCGACGAAGGGCGTTACCTGTGCTCTGAGCGCACCATGTACCGGCTGCTCTCGGGGGCGGGCGAGCTTCGCGAGCGGCGCGACCAGTTGCGCCACCCCGCGTATGCCAAGCCCGAGCTGCTCGCCACGCGCCCGAACGAGGTCTGGTCCTGGGATATCACGAAGCTCCTGGGACCGGCGAAGTGGACCTACTTCTACCTGTACGTGCTGCTGGACATCTT
>MEKT01000204.1:0-1367 GCA_001767435.1 Acidobacteria bacterium RIFCSPLOWO2_02_FULL_65_29
ATGCTCCAGGAGGCCGACACCATCGGCGTCTTCCAGGTCGAGTCGCGCGCGCAGATGGCGACCCTGCCTCGCCTCAAGCCCACGTGCTTCTACGACATCGTCGTCGAGGTGGCGATCATCCGGCCCGGCCCGATCGTCGGACAGATGGTGCATCCCTATCTCAATCGCCGCGCGGGAAGAGAGCCGGTGGTGCCGCTGCACCCCTTGCTCGAGCCGGTGCTCGCGCGGACGCTGGGCGTGCCGCTGTTTCAGGAGCAGTTGCTGCGGATGGCGATGGTGGCGGCCGGCTTCACGGGCGGGCAGGCCGAGGAGCTTCGGCGCGCGATGGGCTTCAAGCGCTCCGAGAAGCGGATGACACACATAGAAGTCCAGCTTCGCGAGGGCATGGCGAGAAACGGCATCACCGGCGCGACGGCCGATCGCATCGTGACGTCGATCACCTCGTTCGCGCTCTACGGGTTTCCCGAATCGCACGCCGCGAGCTTCGCGCTGCTGGCCTATGCGAGCGCGTACCTCAAGGCGCACTTTCCGGCGGCGTTCTACACGGCGCTCCTCAACAACCAGCCGATGGGGTTCTATCACCCGTCGACGCTCGTGAAGGACGCGCAGCGCCGCGGCGTCCGTTTTCAGCCGATCGACGTGCAGATCTCGAGCTGGGACTGCACGGTGGAAACCGATGGTTCTGTCCGTTTGGGATTGAGGTATGTGAGTGGCCTCCGGCAAGAAGTAGGAAAGCGCATTGGGAGCGCCGTGCATGCGGGTCTCAAGACCCGCACTACACCTGTATCTGTAGCGCAGGACTTTAGTCCTGCCCGCCAGTCAGGTGTAGTGCAGGACTTTAGTCCTGCCCGCCAGTCAGGTGTAGTGCAGGACTTTAGTCCTGCCAACATCTGTCCCAAATGTGGCTGTGACGATCCCTCCATGCTCGAGCCGGTGAACGACCGCCGCTGGTTCTGCAACAACTGCTCGCACGACTGGGCGCTGGAGTCGGCATTTCTTGATTCTCGCGGGGCCCTCTCGCCCTCGGCGAGACGCTTCACATCGCTCGACGATCTCATCGCGCGCACGGGCTTGCGTCGAGACGAGGTCGTCACGCTCGCCGACATCGGCGCGCTCAACTCGTTCGGCTACGACCGGCGATCGGCGCTGTGGCAGGCCGAGCGCGCCGTGCGGCCGTCTGGTGAACTTTTCACGACGATCAACACAGAGACCGCATCCCTCGACTTCGCTCGGGATGCCCTGAGCGAGAGTCGCCCCTCGACGATGCTCGGGACGACCCTGAGCCAGTCGAAGGGTCGAAGGGCAGAGCGCGCAGACTTCTTTTTTGAAGAACATGAAAAAGAGGCCGCTGCGTCCTTTGCGTCCTC
>MEKT01000204.1:1460-16552 GCA_001767435.1 Acidobacteria bacterium RIFCSPLOWO2_02_FULL_65_29
ATCTTCGAGCCCCTGCCCCCTTCGCCCCATGACCGAAGCCGAGCGCCTCGTCGCCGACTTCGCCGGCACGGGCCTCTCGGTCGGCCGCCATCCGATGGCGCTCCGCCGCGACGAGCTCGCCATGCGCGGCGTGCTGCGCGCGATCGACCTTCGCACCGTGCGGCAGGGCCGCCGCGTGCGCGTGGCCGGCATGGTCATCACGCGGCAGCGCCCCGGCACGGCCAAGGGCTTTGTCTTCCTCACGCTCGAAGACGAGACCGGCATTGCCAACATCATCGTACGACCGGATTTGTTCACGCGCGATCGGCTGGTGATTGTCGAAGAGCCGTTCTTGATCGTCGAAGGCGTGCTGCAGAACCAGGAAGGCGTCACCTCGGTGCGCGCCGAGGCCGTGTTCGGGATGCGCGGGCTCGACGTGAACTTTGACGCGCACGACTTTTACTGACGCGCTACAATCCGAGTGACTGTTTACCGACGACTGGGACCATACTGTAAACAGTTACTAGTAATTGTTTACCGCTCATTGGATCGAAGGCGGTAAACAATTGCCAATCCGAGTACACGTGACAACGTTGCAGCCGGGTCTCACCGTGACTGGTGTCCCGATTAAAGGAGGCTCCATGCGTCATCTCTCTCTATCCGCAGTCATGCGCTGGCGCGCGGTCCGAGTGTGCGCGCTGGCGGTCTTCGCGCTCGTCGCTCCCGCGTCCGCGCAATTGGAAAACGTCGGGTCCCTGTCCTTCCCGACATCGGGTTCACCAGCCGCGCAGCAGCATTTCCTGCGCGCCGTCGCCATCCTGCACAGCTTCGGCTGGAAGCAGGCGATTGCGGAGTTCAAGCTCGCGCAGCAGGCGCAGCCCGGCTTCGCCATGGCCTACTGGGGCGAGACGCTCTGCTACAACCACCCGCTCAACGCGGAGCAGGACGCTGACAATCCGCGTGCGGTCCTTGCCCGGCTCGGGCCCAACACGGAAGCGCGTCTGGCGAAAGCGCCGACGGCGCGGGAGAAAGGCTTCCTGGCCGCCGTCGAGGCCTTGTGGGGCGAAGGCGACTGGCGGAAGCGCCGCGTGGCCTACATGAACGCGATGGACCGCCTCCACAGACAGTTTCCAAAAGACGACGAAGTGACGACGTTCTACGCGCTGGCGTTGTTGAGCGGCGCGAGGGCTCTCGACGACAATTCGTTCCGTTACGAAATGAAGGCCGGCGCGTTGGCGATGGACGTGTTCAAACGCAACCCCAAGCACCCCGGCGCCACGCATTACATCATTCACAACTTCGACGATCCGATTCACGCGCCGCTGGCGCTCGAAGCCGCGCGTGTGTACGCCGAGATCGTGCCGGCGGTCTCGCACGCGGTCCACATGCCGACCCACATCTTCATTCAGCACGGGATGTGGAACGAGGTCGCGCACCAGAACGTGCGCGCGTTCCAGATCGCCAAGGATCTCTGGGAGCCGGGAGACGTGCCGGGCGACATGGCGCATTCGGGCGACTGGGGCCAGTACGGGTTCCTGCAGCTTGGCGACTATGCGGGCGCGCGCGCGAGGATGGATCTCTTCGCGCAGATGGCCGAAACCACGAAGCACCCTCGCGCGATAAGCGCGCTGGCCCTTCAGCGGGCGCGCTACATCGTCGAAACGGAAGAATGGAAGGTGCAGCCGACGCGGGACAACGCCTCGAACGAGGCGGTGCTGGCCAACGGGATCAGCGCCCTCAGGACGGGCGACCTTGCGACGGCTGAGAAGATGGAAGCGATGCTCGCGGCCAAGGCCGCCGCGGCGCCCGGCGAAACACCGGCCGGCGCCCATGCCGATCACGGCGCGCCGCCGCCACCGGCGCCGGGTGGGAGCGATGCCGGCAAGTCTGTTCGAATCATGCATCGAGAGCTCAAGGCGCTGATGGCCCTTGCGAAGGGCCAGAAGGACGCGGCCGTCGGGCTGCTCGAGGAAGCGGTGGCGATCGAAGAGAGCATGCGCCCACCGAATGGCGCCGCCGACCCCGTGAAGCCGTCGCATGAGCTGCTCGGCGAAGTGCTGCTGCAGATCGGCAAGCCTGCCGAAGCGGCCACGGCGTTCGACACGAGTCTGCTCCGAATGCCCAACCGCGCGCGCTCGTTGATCGGATCCGCGCGCGCTCACGCCGCGGCCGGCCATCGGGACGTCGCGGCTGAACGTTCCGCGCTGCTCAACAGCTTCTGGAAAGGCAAGGCGGT
The DNA here is from genome assembly GCA_001767435.1 of Acidobacteria bacterium RIFCSPLOWO2_02_FULL_65_29. Classification (GTDB taxonomy): domain Bacteria; phylum Acidobacteriota; class Vicinamibacteria; order Vicinamibacterales; family CAVVIG01; genus 2-02-FULL-65-29. The sequence continues at coordinate 3,676 of MEKT01000204.1, forward strand.
TCAGTAATCGAGTGCGTAGGTCGGCCGGCAGCCGACCTACCTGACCGGCACGCGCCGCTTCAGCTCCTCGAACCAGTTCTCGAGGTCTTTTTCGTGCTTTCGTGTTTTCGTGGCTAATGCTGAATCATCGGCCGTGCCGCGCGCGTCTGGGAGGCGAGCAGCGACTGCGCGAGGAGAACGACGTCTTCGAGCCACAGCGGCTTGAAATGCAGCTGCGCGCCGAGCTCGGCAAGCTCTCTCGGAATGCTTTCGTCGAGGTTGTAGTCCGCCGTGACAATCGCCACCGGTGTGTCTTTGGACTGCTCGCGCGACCGCAACCGGTACAGAAACCCAAGCCCGTTGATGAGCGGCATCCGGAGATCGACGATGATCGCGTCGGGGTGGAGCATGTCCGCCTGCTGTAGGCCCGACTCGGCGTCGAGCGCGGTCCGCACTTCGTGACCTTCAAGGCGCAAAATGCCCGCGAACGTCTGCGTCACCGCCTCGTCGTCGTCGATGATCAGGAGTCTGGACGGTGTCGGGTTCATATCGCGACTCCTTTCTCCGCGGGGACCGCGCCCCGCGCGGACATCAGGAGCTCTTCGAGCTCCGCCTCGCGAACAAGAGCGGCCCTCGCTGTGTTGAAGTACTCGACGATGGCGCCCCGTCCGTGGCTGACGGTGAGCCGGAATGGGCCGTCGACCCCGAGGGCGGTGATCTCGGAACGGACCAGGTCTCGCCCGGCCATGAAGAGGCTGTTCATAAATGTGCCGCAAAACCACGCGCAAACTCTGTACCCGCGCGAAGGTATACGGAATTGCACGTATTTGTACGCCCGGTGCGCCGAAAGGCGTGTTCTATCATGAGACAGACATTCCGATTTTGAGCAGACCTGGGGTCTGACCCCACTCTGACCCCACTCTGACCCCAGCCTCCACGCTTGTTCTATAATCCTCACGTTTTGAATCCTTTCGCGGCCCTTCGCCAGACAGATACAAACGGAGCGCTTTGAATGCTGTCCGCCCTCTTGCTTTCGGTAACGCTCGCTGCCGCCGCGGTGACCGGCGTGGTCAGGGACTCCACCGGCGGTGCGATCGCCGGGGCCTCGGTCATCGTGCGTACATCTGCCGGCATTCAAGAGCAGACGGTGACCGGTCCGGACGGCCGGTTCACCCTGGAGGAAACGCCGGAGGGCTCGGCCACGCTGATCGTGCGGGCGGGCGGCTTCGCCGAATCCGTGCAGCCGTTCACGGCGTCCGGTTCGATCGACGTCGTGCTGGCGCCGGCGGGCCTCCTCGAAACCATCACCGTGACGCCCTCGCGCAGCGCGGAGCGGCTGGGCGACATTCCCGCGAGCGTGAGCATCCTGGATGCGGCCGAGATCAGGGCATCGCCGGCGCTCGTCGCCGACGATGTGCTGCGCCGGATTCCGACCTTCAGTCTGTTCCGCCGCTCGAGCAGCCTGTCCTCGCATCCGACGACGCAGGGCGTGTCGCTGCGCGGCATCGGGCCGAGCGGTGTGAGCCGCACGCTCGTGCTGGTGGACGGCGTGCCGTTCAACGATCCGTTCGGCGGATGGGTCTACTGGACGCGCGTGCCGATGGACAGCGTGGATCGCATCGAGGTGGTCGACGGATCGAGCTCGAGTCTGTATGGCAACTACGCGATGGGCGGCGTGATCAACATCGTGAGCAGCCCGCCGTCGCGGCGGACCGTCGAGCTCAAGGCGCAGTACGGCAGTTTTACCCGGCCGAGCGGATGGAACGGCGATTGCTGCAAGTCGCCAAAGCTCGATTTCTTCGGCTCTGATGTCTGGGGCAAAGTGGGCGTCGCCGTCGAAGGCAGCTTCTTCGATACCGAGGGATTCCCGAACGTGGTCGAGAGGGAGCGGGGCGTTATCGACAACAACGCCAACGTGCAATTCAAGAACGTCAACGTCAAACTCAACTACAGCCCGACGCCAGGCGTCCAGCTGTTCGCGCGGAGCGGGTATTTCAGCGAGGAGCGCGGCAACGGCAAGGTCGATGAAGTCAACGATACGCGCTGGAAGGCGACGAGCGGCGGCACGCGGATTCTTCTTTCGGACGGGAGCGACCTGCAGGCCACGATCTTCGCGGACTTCACGGAGTTCCACAGCACGTTCCTCGCCGTGCCGGCGACGACGCCGGCGAGGAACTCGGTCAGGCTCACCGTCGATCAGACCGTGCCGTCCGACAGCCTCGGCGGCATGCTGCAGTGGTCGAAGGCGATCGGCGCGAACAATGTCCTCGGTGTCGGCGGCGATTGGCGGTGGGTGGAAGGCGAGAGTCAGGAGAAAACGCACAACCAGCTCGGTCCGATCGTGTCGCCCAGGACGGGCGCCGTTCTCGCGCTCCTGCGCGTGTCGGGCGGCACGCAGCGCAGCCTCGGCGCGTTCGTGCAGGACGTGTTCACGCCGGTCAGCCGGCTGTCGATTACGCTCAGCGCGCGAGTCGACGCCTGGAAGAACTACAGCGCGCACAACCTCGAGACCAACGTGCCCGCTGGGACGCCTGGCGCGGGAAACAATCCGAGCTTGCCTGACCAGGAAAACACCGTCGGCAGCCCCCGGATCGCGGCCCTCTACCACGTGAGCGACCAGGTGCGGGTTTGGGGCGATTTCAGCGCGGGCTTCCGCGCGCCGACGCTCAACGAGCTCTATCGCTCGTTCTCGGTGGGCGCGGTGCGGACGTTCGCCAATCCCCAGCTCGGACCGGAGCGCCTCAAGGGGGGCGAGCTCGGCGTGAGCGTTTCGCCGATGCGAAACGTCGTGTTCCGGACGACCTTCTACGACAACCGCGTGAAGGATCCGGTGGCCAACGTCACCATCACGCCCACCAATCCCAATCAACTCCGTCGGCAGAACCTGGGGCGCACGCGCATTCGCGGCCTGCAGACCGATGCCGAAATGGGCATCGGGGAATACGTGCGGGTCTCGGGCGGGTACCTCTTCAACGAGGCCAAGGTCCGCGAATTCGCGGCGAACCCGGCGCTCGTCAACAATTGCCGGGGGCAGGCGGGCGAAGCCTGCTTCCTCGCCCAGGTACCCAAGCATCGCGGCTCGGTGCAGGTGGCGTTTGCGAATCCTCGCCTCTTCAATGTCGCCCTGGGCGTGCAGGGCATCGGCCGGCAGTTCGAGGACGACCTGAACCTCCGAGCCGTGCCGGGAGAGTCTGAGCCTGGGCTGCCAGCCTATACGATTGTCGATCTCACGGCCTCGCGTGCCGTCGGACCGAATCTCGAGCTCTTCTTCGGGATTCAGAACCTGACCAACGAGGAGTACATCGCCTTCACCGTGCCGACGACGACCGGCTCCCCGCGGCTGTACAACGGCGGAGTGCGCGTGCGTTGGAGCGGAAGGTAGTCGATAGTCGTTGGTCGATAGTCGCTAGTCAAGAGAGGTGACCAACGACTAACGACTGACGACTGGCGACTGATTGATGTCCTCAATCTCCGATCCTCTGCGCCTGGCATTTCTCGGCTGCGGCTCCATCACCGAGGGACACAGCCGGAACCTGCGGTCCCTGCGTCACGAGATCATCTGCAGCTATGCGAGCCGTGACGCGTCGAAGGCGGAGGCCTACAGGCGGCGCTACCACGGGGTCGCCAGTTTCGGGAGTTACGCCGCGGCGATCGAGGACCCCCGGGTGGACGCGGTGCTCGTGGCGGTGCCGCCCCGTTTTCACCTGGAGCTGACGCTCCAAGCCCTCGCCGCCGCCAAGCACGTCATCGTCGAGAAGCCGGCGTTTCCGCGCATGGACGACTATCGCGCCGCCGTCCACGCGAGGGACCGGGCGAAGCGCGTCGTGCTCGTCGGCGAAAACGATCATTACAAGCCGCTGGCGGTCCGGCTCCGCAAGCTACTGGCCGCGGGCGTGATCGGCGAGATGGTGTTCGCGCACTTCACGACACTCGTGAAGAAGCTCAAGGGCGCCGACGACTGGCGAAACGACGAATCCATGGCCGGCGGGGACGCGTTCTTCGAGGAAGGCATCCATTGGCTGCACGTGGCGGGCAGCCTGGGTCCGCAGATCGTGCCCGCCACGATCCGGGGTTATCGGCCGTCGGTGTCGCGATCGGACTCCCGAAGCGGCGACGTCCGGGCCAAGAGCATGATGGTCGCCTTCGACTACGACAACGGCGCCGTCGGGGCGCTCTATTACTCGCGCGAGGTGCCGTCGCTTCTGCGAGGTGTCCGTGTCTCGAAGCTCTTCGGCCGCGAGGGCATCATCACCTTCGAATCGAACGGCGTCTTCGTCGTCGTGAGAGGACGGGGACTGCCGCGGGTCATCGTGCCGGGCTTCGGCGACATCCGCGGCTTCCAGGCGATGTATCACGACTTTCTGAGGGCCGTCAGAAGCGGCGGCGCTCCCGAGATGAGCCTCGAGCGGGCCATCGAGGATCAGCGGCTCATGGACCGGATCTACGAGGGCCTCGGGCGCACCGACAAGTGACCGACCGTTACGACGTCGTCATCATCGGCAGCGGCGCGGGCGGCGGCACGATGGCCCATGCGCTCGCGCGGAGTGGCGCGCGCATCCTCATCCTCGAGCGCGGTGACTTCGTTCCACAGGAGGACGAGAACTGGAGCCCGGAAGCGGTGTGGAAGCACCTTCGCTACCGCGCGAAGGAACGCTGGCTCGACGAGCGCGGGCGCGAGTTCCTTCCCTACACGCATTACTGCGTCGGCGGCAACACGAAGTTCTGGGGCAGTGTTCTGTATCGCCTCCGGCGCGAGGATTTCCAGGCGCTCGAACACGCGGACGGCGTGTCTCCGGCCTGGCCGATCGACTACGACACGCTCGAACCGTTCTACGAGCGGGCCGAACGCCTCTATCAGGTCCACGGGCAGCGCGGCGTCGACCCGACGGAGGCGCCCCGGGGTCCGTATCCATTCGACGCGGTTCCCCATGCGCCGGCCATGGCCGCCATCGTCGACGACCTGAGGCGGCAGGGGCTGCATCCATCGCCGCTGCCCCTCGGCCTGATTCGTCCGGGTGAGCCCGGCGGCTGCATCCTGTGCGATACCTGCAATTCGTTTCCCTGCAAGCTTCACGCGAAGAGCGACGCGGACGTGTGTTGCGTCCGGCCGGCAACCTCGCTCCCGTCGGTCACGCTGTGGACGGGCGCGTCTGCGCGCCGGTTGCTGATGAACGGCCGAGGCGGGAACATCGACGCCGTCGAGGTCGAGCGGAACGGCGCGGTCACGCGTGTTGGCGCGTCACTCGTCGTCGTGTCGTGCGGTGCCGTCAACTCGGCCGCGCTGCTCTTGCGATCGGCGAACGCGGCCTACCCGAACGGTGTGGCGAATTCATCGGGCCTCGTCGGCCGGCGCTACATGGTGCATCTCGCGACGATGATGCAGGGCTTTCACCCGTTCCGGCGGAACGACACCGTCTTTCAGAAGACGGTGGCGATCAACGATTTCTATTTCCGGGGGCCGGACACGAACTATCCGCTCGGGCAGATTCAGTCTCAGGGACGAACGCATGGCGTGATGGCCCAGACCGTGGTGCCGTGGATCCCCTTGTGGGCGTACGAGGCGTGGGTGGCGCGGGGCGTAGACTGGCTGGCCATGTCGGAGGACCTGCCGAGGGAAGACAATCATGTGAGTGTCGACGCAAACGGACGGATTCGCGTGCACTACCGGCCGAACAACGTCGCGGCGCACAGCCAGCTCGTGCGGGAGACCAAGCGGATCCTCCGGCGGCTCGGCTCCTGGATCGTGGTCACGCACTCGCACGAGAGCACGAACACCACGCACCAGTGCGGGACGTTGTGTTTCGGCAGCGACCCACGGACGTCGGTGCTCGATCCGTATTGCCGCGCCCACGACGTCGAGAATCTCTTCGTCGTCGATGCCTCGTTCTTCCCTTCGTCGGCCGCGGTCAACCCGGCGCTGACGATCGTGGCGCAAGCCCTCAGGGTTGCTGATCACATCATGGCCGACGACTTGAGGCAGTAGGGGAGGTAGCCTTGAGAGCGCGATCCTTCAGCCACACCGGCATCACGGTCTCGAATTTCAACAAGGCGGTCCGGTTCTACTGGGACGTCTTCGGGTGCCCGCTCGTCGGTGTGGCGGATACGCCGCCCGTTCGAGTACGCGCCTTCTTCGGCGTGGACGCGGCGCAGCCGAGCTGCAAGATCGGCTGGATTCGAGTCCCCGGCGGCGCGACGCTCGAAATCTTCGAGTTCCAGCCGCAGCTGCCAGCGGCCGCCGTGCCGTGGAACCGCGTGGGCCTGACGCACCTCGCGTTCAACGTCAGCAACACCCAGAAGTGGTACGACTACCTCACGAGCAAGGGCGTCGAATGCGTGACCAAACCCGAGCGCTCGCCGCGCGGACACACGTTCTTCTTCGCGAAGGATTTCGACGGCAATCTGATCGAGATGATGGACCTGGGCTACATGTATTACGTGCTGCAGTGGCTCGGACCCTTAGGAGGGTGGCTGTTCAGGAGGGGAATGTACAAGAAGTACTACGAGGAGGCTAGAGGCTAGGGGCTGGCGGCTGGGGGCTAGGACACTTTCTTTCGCGCGTCGGCGACGCGGTGTGGTTCGCCAATACTCGATCGCCGGTCCTGCCGGTTGATTGTGGAGTTGCGGGCACACAGGATTACGCATGGTGACGGCGCTGGTTGTGTTCCTCCGATCGATCGGCTTGATCTGCCGCGGACACCGGGGCGTCGCGCTAGAGAATCTCGCGCTCCGCCAGCAGGTGGCTGTGTTGACGCGCACGGTCAAGCGCCCACAGCTCCGCACGAGGGACCGACTCTTTTGGACCCTCCGATGATAATCCTTTCCTTGGAAATTGTTGCCGTCGGTCTCCCTGAGTTCTACCCGATGATGGCCGGCCAGAGCGCGGGTCTCATCTCGAACTTGCCATCAGCCAGCGAGGTCGTCCGCGATCTTTGATTACGAGGTTCACCGATGCGTCCTTTTTCGTGCACCTCGTTGTTGGCCGTGTTACTCGTTGTACATGGCCCCACCGCTCGTTCCCTGCAGGCACAAAAGGATTCCGTCAGGGGTGGCGAGCAGACGGACGCCATCCGCTGTCGTCCTGAAGGAAGGGGACCATTTCCGGCTGTCGTGTGGAATCACGGCAGAGTCGCGGATCGGACGACGTTCGAACGGGCGCGACAGTTCGGTTGGAAACGCATTTGCGAAGCGCTCGCCGCCGATGGCTTCTTCGCAATCGTTCCAATCCGTGAATTCGAGCGCGACACGCGCCCGCAAGACATCCCGTACAACCAGCGCGAGCTTGGTCGAGCCATTGACGCGGTCAAGCGCCTTCAGGATGTCGATCCCTCTCGTGTGGCGCTGATGGGTCACTCGCGTGGCGGGCTTCTGACGCTGCTGGTCGGCCTCGAACGCCGCGATCTCAAAGCCCTGATTCTGACGGCCCCAGCCGAGATCCCGCCTTACTTCGCGCAGGCGGTCGGAAGGATCTCGCGTGTCGACGTGCCTGTCCTCCAGCTCGTCGAGGAAGGCGACGAGATGGGATCGGTCGGAGCGGTTGCTGCCCTCGACAAGGCGTTGCGGAGTCGCGGGAAAGACGTGCGCACGCTCCGCTACAACCGTGGGGGCGGGCATTTTCTGTTTACCAGAGTGGATTACTGGTGGGACGATCTCCGCGTATTTCTTCGAGAAAAGGTGGCGAGCTGAGCGGGTCGTTGATGAATGAGGAGGAAGGATGATGATTCGCGCGGCCACGGACGCCCAAGCAAAAGCGATGGGCTAGGATTTGTTGACTTGGGCGCACCCCGGCGGGTGGCTGCCCGGCTGCCCTGTTCCTTCCTGGTCGGGACGGCCGAGCGCGATGTGCCGCGACGTCGGCGTCCACAGGTCGCGATCCTGCGAGAACACGACGACGGAGAAGTCCTTCGACGGCTGGCCTTTCGGATCGGTAACAGCTCCCGTCACCGTCGTCGCCTGGTTCGTCAGCTCAACTTCGATGTCGCGGATTTCCGTGTCGGGTTTGAAATCGATTCCGGTGTCGGTTACGTCCTGCCCGTCGTACCTGACCGATCGGATCACAAAGGCGCCCGGCACGCCTCGAGCCGCACGAGCGCCTTGCCCGGCTGCACTTTCAGCTCGAACGTGTGATCGTCGTTGATCTTCGCGGGCCCCATGGAGCTGAGCGGCAACACGTCTTGATCGGCCACAATGGTGACGAGATTCATCGCCGACAACTGCATCGACTTCGCAGCCGCGGCGTCGACGATGATACGCCCAGTTCCGGTGACCGGTTTGGCACCGGCCAGTTGCACGCCCGTAATGTCGGTGCCCGTGACGTTGACGTTCACTTGCGCGAACTCGACGTTCCCGCCGAGTGGATTTCCGAACATCGCCATCAGCGTGTACTCACCAGGCGCCAGACCAGCGAACGAGAAGGTTCCGTCGGGCCCGCGCGGGGAAGCTGGCCAGGGAGCTGGGGAGATGTCGGAGGCGCCGGCAGCCCTGGAACTTGCGCAGCGGTCCGACCCGCAGACAACACGAGTGCGAGAAGACACACACTCAATCTCGTCATAGCGGACCTCTTGGCGAGCTTGTATTTTACGTCATTCACATCAACGTTTGATCGCCGCCGGGAATCAGTGCCGGCGGCCTACCCTGCCAGCCGTAGCCTCAACTTGACAATACCTCCATGACTCAATTCGGGCAGCCGACTTCATCTGGGACCGAATTCTTGGCTAACGCGTCGGGCCACGTGGCCAACCGCCAACTATGGCATCTGAACCTTTCCGCAGACGGAGCCGCCATCAGCGATGGCGAGTCGAGGCGAATCGATATCGCCAGCGACGGAGCCCGTGGCGCGAATGTCAATCCTCTCTTTAGCTGTCACGTTGCCCGTGACCGCACCCATAATCACGACGGCCTTCGCGGAAATTGCAGCTTTAACGGTGGCGTGGGGGCCGACGGTGAGGGTATGATCGGGCAGCGTCACGCGGCCTTCCATCTGCCCACAGAGGGTCAGGTCCTCCGACCCACTCAGTTCGCCCTTGATGATCACGGACGTGCCGAGGTCCATGACCACTGCCTCTGTCGAACGGCTAGGCGCTGCCGCAGCCTTCGCGGACTGGTCGCGGCACGCACTGGGCGGGGTGACGGCTTGATCGCGTTTCCACATGGGAGCGTCGGGTCGCAGCGAGATCCCTGGGCGCTGGCGGGAGCAGCAAGGAATGTTCCGCCGAGATGTTACCCAACAGCGGCCCTTATCTCATGAACGGTCAATCAGTTGGAGGGTTCGTTCCTCGGCCCGGCCACGTCGTGGGGAGGTGCTATCGTGCAAAACTGACACTGCGCTGTCGCATTGGTGGGTGGCGTTTGGCCCCGACCAGGCGCTCTATCTCGTGTCCGAGCGCGATACGCCGAGACGGCGCATCCTCAAGCTCGCGCCCGGCGATTTCGAGCTCGCCCATGCGCGCACGCTCGTGCCGCCAAACGCGGACGTCATCGATACCGCGTTCTTCGGCGAGGACCGATCGTGTTCGTGGGACGCACGATGGCGGTGCGCTATCTGACAGGCGGACCGTCGCGCCTGCGGTTGTTCGATCTCGAGGGCCGCGCGCGCGGCGAAGCCGCGCTGCCACCGATCGCGTCGGTGGCTGAAATGGAGGCGGTGGAAGGCGACCTGGTCTACAGCATCGAAACGTATCTGACACCACGGACATTTCACCGCCGCACAGGTGCGGCTATAGTGATGGGGTACGCGCGATGGCGTGCTCGATTCCCCCCTGCTGGTTACACTTCGGTGACACATGACGCCCAGCGGGCGGCGATAGGCGAGCGAACCGCGCGAATTCTGGCGACATTTCGACGCGGAGGGATGGCCGAGTGGTCGATGGCGGTGGTCTTGAAAACCACTGTACTCGAAAGGGTACCGGGGGTTCGCTGCCCTGTTCACTGGCGCCCAGGCCTGCTTCGAGCCTGTTCTGTGGGCGCGGCTCCGTTCTTCCCTGTTCTCGATTTACCCCTAGATCGCCATTCCTTGCACTCCCCCCTCAACTGCCATGTATGGACCAGAACGGGATAGAACACACACGAGATCAGCACGCTACTCATAGTTAGCACTGGGACCACGGTGCTGCGATCATGCGGTCTGCGATCCATGGTGCCGCGATGATCGATTTCCCGCTCTCCTCGCCATGTCGAGATCCTGGCCGGAGTTTTGGCCGGAGTTTGGATCGTCCTGTGAGTTCTGCCCGATCCGTGGGCTGCCGGTTTCTAACAAATCGACGGGCCATCATTCGGTGGACGTCGGCGGACAGCCCTCGTCGGTTTCTCTTGGTACTACTTTGTCAGATCCGTAACTGGACTGACCGCAGGGCCTCGATCCGTTTGAGGTAGTGCGGTCGTTGCGCAAACAAATACGCCGTGAAGATTTCCTGGACGATCGCTCGTAAAGCCGGAAAGGTGAGCGCGGTCTCGCCACGCCGCCGCTCCGCCTGTAAGAAGGTGTACGTGATCGCCGTGACCACGACGTGACGGTGCCACCCAGGAAACGTGCGGCCTTCGAAGTGATCGAGCCCGAGTTCGGTCTTCAGCTCTTGATATTGCTGTTCGATGGCCCAGCGCTGATGCGCGAGGCGCACCAACTGCCCCAGCGTGGCGGTCGGTCCGTCCGCGGGCCGGGCGGCCGCGCACGCGTCCCGCATTGGCGACGGGCGTACTGAGCGCGGCGGCGCTGGCGGCCCAGCACCGATCGTGGCGGTCGATCAGCTGGCGCAACTGCCGCAAGGGACGCCGATGGACGGCGCACGTCACGGCCCCTGCGCGTGACGCCCGCGCGCGACTGGAAACGCCGACGCGTGCTGCCCGAAGTGTGGTTGCTCTGCGAACGCGAGGCCGGCGACCCGTCTCGGCGGAAGTTCTATTTCGTCCATCTGCCGGCGACCCACACAAAGCGTGGCGTGCCGGGAAACGCCGTGACGTCGGAGGAAATCCCCACCGCGTAGGGCAGCCGCAACCGATGCAACAGGGCCCGTAACAGGCTGTTGTCGCCAAATTCGGCATCCGCCAGGACGGCGGTCACCTGCACGCCGCTGGCGCGTACCCGTCGCAACAGCGTCACCGCGCCGTCAAGGCTTCTTTCGGTTCGTCTGCTTTCGGTTCGAGGGATCGTCGAGCGTTCAGACTCAGGCGTGCGATTCGACCGGGCGCAGGCGCTTCATGCGCTCGCCGACTTTCAGTGATCTGGTGAACAGCGCGCCGACGGGAACGAAGCCGAAAAGCTGATGCCGGGCGAGGGCCGCGAGGCCGGCCGAGGCGATGCAGCCGCAGTTGGAGCAGTCGGGGTCGCCGCCGAACTGGCACGGCGTGATGCGCGTGGTCAGATCCGCGGAAATCGTCTGCGTCGTCTTCGCGAACACGCATTCCTCGGGCGAAGCCGGCGGGTTCGCGTACACGTCGATCAGTCCCTTGGGCGCCTCGAGCTTCGGATAGCGCAGCCGCAGGGCCATCAGGTCGGCCACCACGCGCGCACGGTCTTGGGGCGTGAGGCGTTCATCGGACATTTCGCCGACCTGCGGCGTGTACAAGCTCACCCAGATCTTGCGCGTCTCCTTCTGCTCCGACCAGATGCGTAGGAACTCGTCGAGATAGCCGGGCCGGTTGATCTGCTGCCGTGTGACGGTGCAGTGGACGACGATCTTGTGGCCGACGATGTGTTTCAGGATCCTGTCGTAGGTGGCCGGCGTGCGCCGCACGTCGTGCTCCGGCTGCAGGCCGTCGATCGAGACGACGATCGAGAAGCGCGGCAGCGCGGCCCATTCCTTCGGAAGCTCTCGGACCGCGCTCGTCACGAGTTGAACGTGAATGCCGCGGCCGGTCAGAATGGGGAGGAGCGTATTCAGCTCGCGGTAGCGTACGAGCGGCTCGCCGCCGACAATCGAGAGATGCAGCGGGCGATGCGTGTCGACCAGGCCGAGCACCCCGTCGACAAGCGCCTGGCCCTTGAAGTCGCGTACTTCACGCAGCGTCAGCTCGCCGCCAAGGTGATCGTCGCCGTAGGCGTAACAGCCGGGACACTGCAGCGGGCATTCGCGGGTAATCTCGATCGACATCGCCGGCGTGTAGCCGGCGAGGATGCGGCCCCAGGCGCCGAGGACCCAGTCCATGTGGCAACTATAGCGCAATGACCGTCTTTTACCTCCACGGGTTCGCGTCATCCGCGCAGTCGACCAAGGCGGCGTACCTGGCCGAACGGCTGAGCGGCCACGGTCTGACGCTTCAATGTCCTGATTTCAACGATCCGGACTTTCGATCGCTCACCATGACGCGCATGCTCGAACAGCTCGGGCGCGAGGTGGACATGTCGGGGCCGGGACCGGTGACGCTCATCGGGTCGAGCCTCGGCGGGACGCTGGCCATTCTCGCCTCCACCCGTCTCGCCGCGCGCGTCGACCGCGTCGTGCTGCTCGCGCCGGCCGTGATGTTTGCCAAGCCTGGACATCACCTCCTGCCGCCCGAGCGGGTGGAAGAGTGGCGCCGCCGCGGCGTGTTGCCGTTTTTCCACTACGCCTACAACGAAGAGCGGCTGCTGGATTTTGCGTTCTACGAGGACACAGTCGGGTACGATGCTTTCAACGCCATGCTGCCTCAGCCAACGATGATCTTCCAGGGCCTGCGCGACCAGTCGGTCGACTACCACACCGTCGAGCAGTTCGCGCGATCACGACCCAACGTCACCTTGTCGCTCCTCGATGATGACCACCAGCTCGCGGCGAGCCTGCCACGGATCTGGACCGACATGGAAGCGTTCCTCGGGTTGACGGCGTGAACGTCGCGACAGGCGCTCTCGTCGTCGTGATTGCCCTCTCGGCGGGTCTGGCGGGTCTAAAGACCCGCACTACATCTGTCCTGGCAGCGGGTCTAAAGA
>MEKT01000204.1:16607-39958 GCA_001767435.1 Acidobacteria bacterium RIFCSPLOWO2_02_FULL_65_29
TAGTGCAGGACTTTAGTCCTGCATTCACGGCGGGTCTAAAGACCCGCACTACATCTGTCCTGGCGGCGGGTCTAAAGACCCGCACTACATCTGTCCTGGCGGCGGGTCTAAAGACCCGCACTACATCTGTCCTGGCAGCGAGTCTAACGTCCCGCGCTGCAGCTGCCCAGGCCCCATCGTCCCCCGCGGCGAGCATACGCGTCGGCTTCCTGCGTGGCGCGAGCTACGACGTGACGACGATGCCGCTCGAAACCTACGTGGCGCGGGTGCTGGCCGGGGAGGCGGCACGCGAGAGTCCGCCTGCCGCCCTCGAGGCGTTGGCGATCGCGGTCCGGACGTACGCGCTCGCCAACCGTACGCGCCACAGAGCCGACGGCTTCGACCTGTGCGACCAGACGCATTGCCAGGTGGTCCGTGCTTCGACGGCCGTGTCGGAACGCGCGGCGCAGGCAACGGCGGGGCAGGCGCTTCTGTTCGACGGCGCGCCCGCATCGATCTATTACAGCGCCTCGTGCGGCGGGCGCACCGAGCGTCCGTCGGCCGTCTGGCCGGGCGCTGCCGATCCGACATACTTGCCGTCGCAGCACGACGAGGCGTGCGAAGGTCAGCCGGAGTGGGAGGCGGAGTTGCGGGCGGCGGATCTGCAGCGAGCGCTCACGGCGTCGGGGTTTCGGGGCACCCTGCGCGGCGTGCGCGTGGCGGCACGGAACGAATCGGGACGCGTGGCCAGACTCGTCGTCGATGGGATGACCCCGACTGACGTGTCGGCTCAGGATCTGCGCATGGCCGTGGCGCGAATCCCTGGCGTGCCGCAGGTGCGGAGTGCCACGTTCGAGCTCAGGCTTGCCGGCGACGTCTATCGCTTCACGGGACACGGAAACGGGCACGGCGTCGGTCTGTGCGTGATTGGATCCGTGCGGCTTGCGGCTGGGGGCGCCAGCGCGGTCGCGATTCTCGAACGGTACTTCCCGGGCACGACCGTGAGCGGCGGCGGTGCGCGATTGACTGCGGTGCCTGCGGTCCGGCCCGCTCCACCCTCTGCCGATGTCGCGGCACGGGCCGCCCTTCCGCCGCCCACGCCAGCAAAGCCCGAGATCACCGCGTGGCTTCCGAGCGCCGACGACCGCGAGCGAGACGCGCTCATCGGGCTCGCCTCGTCGGCGCGAGACGAGCTGGCGGCCGCGCTTGGCGTGGCCGCACCCTCGCGCCTGACGATCCGCGTGCATCCGACCGCTGGTGACTACGAGCGTGCGACGGCCCGCTCGTGGTTTACGTCTGGCGCGCTGGCGACCGGCGAAATCCACCTCGTGCCGCTTGGCACGCTGAGAGATCGAGGCATGCTCGAGCGCACGGTGCGCCGCCAGGTGGCGCAGGCGATGACGGCTCCCGCGCTCGACGGCAGGCCGCTGTGGGTGAGGGAGGGGGCCGCGCTCTATTACGGCGACGGCGGCGCCGGTGCGCCTGGCGGCCGCATCGACGCACGCGGACCGTGTCCGGCCGACGCCGAGCTCGCCCAGCCGGTCTCGGCTGGCGCCCTTGCCGAAGCCTGGGCGCGGGCCCGCGCCTGCTTTGCCCGCCAGATTGCGGCGGGGAGGCACTGGCGGGAGGTTCGGTGACCCCCTCTCAGTCTCTAGTCCCCAGTCCCTAGTCCCTAGTCCCTAATCCCCAGTACCCAGTCCCCGGTCCCCGGTCCCGAGTCCCGAGACCCGTCATCCCGAGTCCCCAGCCTCCGGCCTCCAGCCTCTATAATGTCCCTATGCTGATCAAGCATCCGTCTGATATCCGAAGCTCCGAGATCACGGACCAGAAGCTCTACGCCAACCGGCGGGAGTTCATCATGGCGGCCGGCGCCGCGGCCGGGGCCGCGCTCTTATCGGGCGCCAACCGCGTGCTGCACGCGGCGGGACAGCCCGCGCCGCACGGCCGCAAGCTCGACGGCGTCATCAAGAGCCCGTTCAGCGCCGCCGTCGGTGACGAAAAGGTCAACACGTGGGAGCAGATCACCACCTACAACAACTTCTACGAGTTCGGCACCGAGAAAGAGTCGCCGTCGATGTACGCGAAGGCGCTCAAGACCGAGCCGTGGCGTGTGCGCGTCGACGGGGAGTGCGCGAAGCCGGGCGACTATCACATCGACGACATCCTGAAGGGCCAGACGCTCGAGGAGCGGGTGTACCGCCTGCGCTGCGTCGAAGCCTGGTCGATGGTGGTGCCCTGGATCGGATTCCCGCTGTCGAACTTCGTCAAGCGGGTTGAGCCGACGGCCAAGGCGAAGTTCATCGAGTTCAACACGCTCGCCGATCCGAGCCAGATGGTCGGCGTGCGCTCGCCGGTGCTGCGCTGGCCGTATACAGAGGCGCTGCGCCTGGACGAAGCGATGCATCCGCTCGCGATCCTCGCGGTCGGACTCTACGGCGAGGAGATGCCCAAACAGGACGGCGCGCCGATTCGCCTGATCGTCCCCTGGAAGTACGGCTTCAAGAGCGCCAAGTCGATCGTGCGCATCCGCTTCACCGAGCGGCAGCCGCTCAACTCGTGGCAGGAATCGCAGCCGTCGGAATACGGCTTCTATTCGAACGTGAACCCGGCGGTCGATCACCCGCGGTGGACCCAGGCGACCGAGCGGCGCATCGGCGAGTTTTTCCGGCGCAAGACGCTGATGTTCAACGGCTACGCCGATCAAGTCGCCAGCCTGTACTCGGGGATGGACCTGAAGCGGAACTACTGAAAAGAGTGTTGCGAAATTACTGTAGTGCGGGTCTTTCAGACCCGCCTCCAGCCGGGTCCGAAAGGACCCGGCCTACGTCCTGTAATTTCGCAACGCGCTCCAAGTCGCAAGTCGACTGGCGATGATCTCAGCGAGTGCCATTCGGTGGGTGCTCAAACCCGCCGTCTTCGTCGCCGCGCTGGGCCCCGTTGGATGGCTCGTCTGGGCCGGGCTCACCGGCCACCTCAGCGCCAACCCCCTCAGCGATCTCACGAATGAGACCGGTCTCTGGGCGCTGCGCTTCATCTGCATCACGCTCGCCATCACGCCGTTTCGCCGTCTCACCGGCTGGCACGCCGCCATCCGGTTTCGCCGCATGACGGGGCTCTTCGCGTTCTTCTACGGCTCGCTGCACTTCCTCACCTACGTCATCGCCGATCGCTTCGCCGGCCTCGATTTCCCCGACGGCATCGTCGCCTGGAGCACGGTCGTCAATCTCGCCGTGTCGGTGGGTGACGACATCTATAAGCGGCCATTCATCACAATCGGTTTCACGACGCTGATGCTGCTCTTGCCGCTCGCCGTGACGTCGACGGCCGGATGGATTCGTCGCCTGGGCGGGAAACAGTGGCAGGCGCTGCACCGCCTGATCTACGTGGCGGCGCTCACGGCCATCCTGCACTACTGGTGGCTGGTGAAGGCCGACCTCACGAGCCCACAGCGCTACGCGTTGGTCGTTGGCGCGTTGCTGATGTTCCGCCTCGTGTGGGCGCGTTCTCGCGCGTCGGCGCCCGTTCGCCAGAAAAGCGCCACCACGTGACGTCGTTCCTCGTCCGGTTTGCCGGCAGGCTGGTCAAACTACGGGAAGGCGAGGCGGCGACGGCGCTGCTGATGTTCGCGTACTCCTTCCTGGCGATGACGTCGTACAACATCCTCAAGCCCATCACGCGATCGAAGTTCATTGCCGCGCTCGGCGCCGACAACATGCCCTACGTCCAGCTGGCCGCGGGCGTCGTCATCGGCGTGCTCATGCAGTTCTACAGCAGAGGGATCGGGCGGCTGCCGCGCCGCTGGGTGATTCCGGTGACGCAAGCAGGCCTGGTCGCGCTGCTCCTGGTGTTCTGGGTGCTGTTCCAGACGGGCGCGGACTGGGTGTCGGTGGCGTTCTACGTGCTCGGCCTGGTGCTGGGCATTCTGCTCATCAGCCAGTTCTGGACCCTGGCCAACGACATCTACGATCCGCGCCAGGCACGGCGGCTGTTCGGGTTCATCGGCGGCGGCGCCAGTCTTGGTGGCGCCATGGGCGCGGGGCTGACCGCATTCGCAGTCGCGGAGGTGGGCACCAACAACCTGCTGCTCGTGAGCGCGGCGGTGTTGAGCATGACCGTTGGCATCGTCACCGTGATTGTGAGGCGTCAGCCAGTCACAGGCGATCTCTCGCCGGTCGATGAACGAGGCGTTGGCGGTGGTGAAGCGATTCGGTTGCTGCGCAGCTCGCGTCATCTGCAGGTGATTGCGATGGTCATCGGTTTTGCGGCGCTGGGCGCCTCGATCATCGACCAGCAGCTGAACATGGCAGCCGAGGCCGTGAAGGGCGCATCGGCGACCGACGCCATCACGGCCTTTCTGGCGCAAGTGACCTTCTACCTGTCGATCATCGGCTTTGTCGTACAGGTAGCGCTGACCGGTCGGATTCATCGCACGCTCGGCCTGGTCTTTGCGCTGCTCGTTCTGCCGGTGAGCCTGGGCGCCACGGCCACGATCATCCTGCTGAACGGAGCGCTCTGGGCGCCGGCGGCCGCGCGCGTGATCGACACGTCTTTCCGGTACACCCTCGACAAGACCACGCGCGAAGTACTGTTTCTGCCGCTGCCCGCCGACCTGAAGTTCCGCGCCAAGGCGTTCGTGGACGTCACGGCGGATCGGTTCGCGAGGGCACTGGGCGCCTTGCTGTTGCTGGTGCTCATCAAGCCGTGGGGTCTTGGCCTCGGCTGGCAGAGCCTGAGCTACATTAGCCTGGCCGTGACCGCCATGTGGATCTTCATGGCGATGCTCGCCCGCCAGGAGTACCTGAAGGCATTCCGGAAAAGCATCGAAGGGCGGGCGGTGGCGCCGGCATCCGTGCGCCTGGACGTGGCCGATCCCGCCACGATCGAGACGCTGGTCGAGGAGCTTGCCAGCCCGGACGAGTCGAGCGTGGTGTACGCGATCGACATGCTCGACGCGCTCGACAAGCGGCATTTGATCACACCGCTGCTCCTGCATCACGAATCACCCGGCGTGCGTGCGCGCGCGCTCGCGGCGCTCGGGTCGGCGCGATCGGCGGTGTCCGAGCGGTGGGCGCCGGCGGTCGAGCGCATGCTGGAAGACGAGGACGCCGACGTTCGGGCCGCGGCCGTGCACGCGCTGGCGGTGCTCAGAAGCGAGGACGTCTCCACGCTGATGCGGCCTCACCTGAGCGACACGGCGCCGCGCGTGGCCGCCACCGCGGCCGTGGCGCTGGCCGACTCGATCGACGAGGCCGACCGGCGCGCCGCCGAAGCCGCGCTGAGACGGCTCGTCGACGACCCGCGGGACGGGGCGGCCGGCGCTCGCAAGGAAGCCGCCGTCGCGCTTGGGCGCGTCAAGAACCCCGCCCTTCGCCCGCTCCTGGTGCCGCTGATGGGCGATCGCGACGTCGATGTCGCGCGCGAAGCGATCAAGAGCGTGCACACCGCGGCGCTGGCTCACGGATCGATCGACATCCTGTGCGTCCCAGGACTCGTGGCGCTGCTCGGCCACCGCACGCTCAAGTCCGCCGCGCGGGCCGTGCTCGTCAGCCACGGCGACGAGGTGTTCGATTCGCTGGCGCACTTCATGAAGGATCCTGACGAGCATGTCTGGGTGCGCCGTCACATTCCCGCCACCCTCGCGCTCGTGCCGACGCAGCGGTCGCTGGACGCACTGGTCGACGTGCTCGACGATCCCGACGGGTTTCTTCGCTTCAAGGCCGTGGCCGCTATCGAAGGGCTGCACCGCCGTCATCCCGACCTCCTCGTCTCGCGCGGATCGGTTGAAGCGCTCGTGCTCAAGGAGGGTGGGCGCTACTACAACTACCTGACGCTTCGCTACAACATCGTGCAGCGCGACGCCGACGCCCATCGGTCGTTGCTCGCGCGCGCGCTCGCGGAGAAACTCGACCGCACGCTGGATCGCATCTATCTGCTGCTGGGCTTGATCTATCCTTGGAAGGACATCGTGGCCGCTCGCTACACGATCGAACACGCGAGCGGCCGCGCTCGCGCGGGAGCCATCGAGTACCTGGACAACCTGCTGGCCGGCGCCGTTCGCAAACGCATCCTGCCGATCATCGACGATCACTCGCTCGAGGAGAAGGTTCGCCACGCCAACCTCGTCCTCAAGAGCCGACCTCGCGATCTCGAGGACACCCTCGCCCAATTGGTCCACGACGATGACCCCGTCGTCGCCGCCTGTGCCGTGCACTTCATCGAGCAGCGGAGGCTGTGGTCGCTGTTGGGCGACCTCGAATACGCGGTCGCGCATCGTTCACAAGACGATCACGCGTGTGAGGCCGCGACGTGGGTGCTCGCGCTGCGCCGCATGGCGGATCGGCGTCTCGATCTGCGGACGGACCGATTGCCGGTCGTCGTGCTGGCCGACAGGTTGCGTGCCCTTCCGGTCTTCGACTTCGCGTCGGTTGACGAGCTCTTCCGTATCGCCGGCGCATGCCGCCAGGCGCGCCATGAACAGGGCCTCGAGATCTGTCGCGAGGGAACTCCCGCCACTGACGTGCAGTTTCTGATTGAAGGCTCGGTGGAGGTGTCGGGCGGCACCAATCCGCCGCACGACGTGGCCGCCCCCGCCGCACTGGCCTTCGAGGAGGTACTCGGGGGCCGTCTGTTCGCGCGGACAATCGGGGCCGTCGATCGCACCGTGACCGTTGCGCTCGGCGGCGGCGACTTCCTGATGATGCTGTCGGACAACATCGTGCTGGCGCAGGGGCTGTTTCGCATGCTGCTCGACAGACCGAGCGCGCGGGCGTGGCGCATTGTCTATACGCCTCCGCGTCGGGCGGCTTCGCTCGCGCCGCGGAGTCTTCGGCTCTCGCCAATCGAGAAGGTGCTGATCCTGCGCCGAAATCCCCTGCTTCGCCGCGCCACCGTCAGCCAGTTGCTCGACCTCGTGGCCATCACGCGGGAGGTCTCGCTGGCCGCGGGAAGCGTGCTGTTCGCCGAAACCGACCAGCCGGCGATCTACCACGTGCTGACAGGTGAAGTGGGCCTCGAGAGCGACCAGACCGATGCGCTCGTGGCGGGTCCCGGCAGCACGATTGGCCTGTCGGAAACGCTTGCTGGCGTTCCCCTGGGCCGGCGCGCAACGGTCAGCGCGGCGGGACAGGCGCTGCAAATCGAGCGCGACGAGCTCTTCGATGTGCTCGCCGATCACATCGACCTGCTCCAGAGCCTGTTCTGCGGCGTGTTGAGCGCGGACGAGCCGGCAACCTGAAGTGAGAACTTCTAACTTTTAACTTTTGACTTTTAACTTTTAACTTCTACGCTGCGTTCTTCAGCAGCCTGGGCCGGCGTCCGAAATAGCGCGCTGAACAGCTGCTCGAGAAGCGCCGGCCGCTGGCCCATCAGGTCGAACAGCTCATCGCGTTCGATTCGAAGCGCGCGGCCCGCGCGCGCGACCGTGCCCCGGCGGCCGATGCCCGAGCCTGCCAGCGTCTCGTAGACGCCGACGAGATCGCCCGCCTCGGCGCTCGCTTCCCCTGCCGCCGACGCCAACGTGACACGTCCAGACAGGATGGCCCACAAGGCTGGCGCATCCGATTCGGTGAACAGCGTGGCGCCCTCGTCGAGCGGCTTCTCCTGCGCAATGGCCGCCAGGTGCCGCATTTCCTCGGCGCTGATGCCGGCGAAGGTCGGCACGTGCTGAAGCATGAGCACTTTTTGGATCGGCGTCAGCCCTCCTGCGGGGAGTCTCGCGCCTTCCGACGTGGCAGGACGCTTGATGACGCCGCGATCGGCGGCCCGTGGACGGCTCGCGAGCATGTGGAAGAGGCCCTCCACGAGAGCGATGTTCAGCGAGATGAGCGATCGGAGCTCGTCTGGGTTCAGCGCCAGGCACACCGTCGTCTCCGTGGTACGGACCGTCTCGGGCATCGCGCTCCCATCGAGAACCTGCTCGAAGCCGAGCAGAGCGGGCGGCAGAATCTCGCGCGCATCCTTGCCGAGGGCCGTGCTGGTGACGCCGCCGTCGAGCAGGAAGTGTACCTGGTCGGGAAGGGCGCCCTCCTGGTAGATCAGGCGTCCGCTCTCGTACCGTATCTGGCGCCCCAGACCGGCGATCCGGAAGAGCTCGTCGATCGGTACCGACTGGAACAGCGGTACACGGCGCAGACGCGCGGCGAGCTGCACGACGGGGAGGGGTTCGAGCCACAGGCTACGGCGCGTATTGTCGGGCAGGCGGTGCGCCGCCAGTGCCCAGGACGCCGCCTCGAAGACGAAGAGATCCTTCACGTCGCGGTGCTCGAGCACGAATTCGATGTCGCCTGCCAGCGTCCAGAGCTTCCGTTCCTCGACGAGGTCGATGGCGGCGGCTGCCAGGATCTGGTCGTCGTCGTTGATCAGCTGCAGCAGGGTTTCCTCGACATCGCGCGGTCGCGTTTTGAGCGCGACATGCGCCTGGCGCACCCTCTGGTCGAGTGGCAAATCGTCGATGAGCGGCATCAGCCGTTTGCGAATGGGGCCGCTGAGGATATTGTCGACGTACTCGATACCGCTGGCGCGCGCCCGCGCATCGCCATGTTCGATCGCGTATCGCGCGGCGGCGATGTCTTTCCAGGGATAGACAAGGCCGAGCAGGCGGTACACACGGTCGCCGGCGCGAGCCATCTTCTCCTGCAGGGCATCGGCGAGCAGCGCGTCCTTCGACAGCTTTGCCCGCTCGAACAGGTTGTCGTGAAGCGTGAGGCAATTGAAATAGAGGAGTCCCTCCTTCAACGCGCGCGCCTCGATCGCCTCACGCCCGAAGGTGAGCTCCGGGTGATCGCGGCGCAGCCTTTCGAGCCCCGCCAGCGCCTTGTACCGCAAGAACCCGTCCGCGTCCCGCAGCGCGACGATCAAGATGTCCACGGCTTTTTGCGATGGAATCCGCGCGATCGTTGCGGGGATGTGGCGCCGTACCCAGATGTCTTCATCCGGATCGCGAAGGAGATAGGCGAGCGCATCCAGCACGCCTTCGCCGTAGCCGACCAGCGTGTCGCGTGCGCTGCTCTTCAGGCTCCGATGGCGCAGCAGTGACACCAGTGTCGGAACGAAACGCTCGTCCGACGCGCCGATGGCCTGGACCGACCGCATCGCTTCGGCGGCCACTCCCGGATCCGAATCGTGGAGGAGGGGAATGAGCAGCGGTCGAAAGCGCGGGTCCTGAATCTGCCGGACGGCCAGCGCGACGTCCTTCCGTGTCGAGGCGGTCGATTCGCGCGTGTCGGACGCGAGCCGCGACAGGACGTCGTCGGCGGCGGCGACGTCGGCCTCGAGTCCGCTGCGCGCGAGCACGACGGCCACCGCGCTGGCGATGCGCGTGTCGCCATCCTGCAGATACGGACGCGCGAGATCGCCGACTTGTTGGCTTCGGATGTTCGCGAGCGCCGAGAGCGCTGCCACGCGCACATCGGAGGTCGAGTCCGAGATCATCCGCTGGATCGCCGGCAGCCAGCGCTCCGCGATCTCCGGTTTGACGGCCCCGAGCGCCTGCAGGGCGCGCGCCCGCACCGCGGGCGACTCGTGGTACAGCAGGAGCGGAGTGATCAGGTTGTGCTTCTCGAGCGATTCCAGAATCTCGATGGCATAGAGGACCCGTCGCTCGTCTGGGCTCGCCAGCTCCTCCATCAGGACTTCGATCGTCGACAGATCCGCGACGTCGAGTCTGAGTCCCGCGGGCTGAACGTCGCCCCGCTCGATGCTGCTGCGGAAGGCGGCCAGGTACCCGCGGCGGGCCACGATCGTCATGAAGATCCAGGCGACGGTGATCGCGAGGCTGGCGTAGCTCAGTTTCTGCCATCCCGCGACGCCCCAGCCAAGGCCCCAGGGCTTGATGAGCACGAGCGCCAGCGCGGCCCCCGTGCCCTTCGCAAACCGATCGACCGTGACGTCCACGAGGGGCTTCGCCTTCAATTTCAGATTGCTCGGAAGCGGAAGAAAGAGGATCTCCCGGCTCGTCTTGTCGACTGTGTACCGCAGCGACTGGTCTCCGATTCGCGCGAGCGCGGGCGCCCAGAGCGCCGCGTTGAGCAGCATGACCACGCCAGTCGCGCCGAGACTGACGGGGAGCACCAGCAGCGCGACGCCGATGCCCATCAGGCGATGAATCTTGGCGGTCAGCCACACCTGAATCACGAAGGCGATGGCCGACATCCACAACTGCACCTGGCCGAGGAATATCGTGATCGCGTCGGTGGCCGTCTGGCCTTTGGCCGCCTGCGCGGCCATGCTCAATTGCTGATCGATGATGCTTCCCCCCACCGCCGCGAATCCGATGATGACCGCGATGATCTGCAGGTGCTTCGACCGGCCGAGCATCTGGAGCGCCGTGGCCCAGCCCACCTGTTCGTCGACGGCGTCGACGGGAGCAACGCCTGCCGGCGGGGCGTCCGGTGTTTCCCTGCGCACGATGACCAGGACGATGATCATGCAGACGGCGAGGAAGCCGGCGCTGAGCAGCAGGAAGTTGGTCGTCCCAATGCGCGCGGTGTAGCCACTGACCAGCGCCGACGCCACGACGCCGCCGAGCGGCGCGCCCCCTCCGATGAATCCGAAGAGCCGCTTGGCCTGCCGCGGGTCGTACACGAAGTTTGCGAGCGTCCAGAACTGGCTGACGAGCAGCACACCCATGAACAGCTGCATGAAGTAAGCGGCGACCGGCACCCAGCGTTGTCCGGTCTGGAAGAAGAACCACAGGGCCAGCAGGGCACCGCCGAGCACACCCTGCATGATGGCGATCGCCCAGCGCCGCGGCAGCGCGCTCATCAATCGCGCGTAGCCGGTCATCAGGACGCCGATGAGCACGGACGCGCCCAGAATGACCCAAGGAAGGTTGTCCGCGCCGAGGCTCTCGATGAACTTGGATTTGGAGACCGGCTTGAGGATGTTGTAGCTGGCGATCGTCAGAAAGGAGTACGCGAACATCAACAGCGCCGTCGGCGTCTCCCCAGCACGCAGATCGACGACGGGATTCAGCAGTCGCGTCAGGAACGGGCTCACAGAAACGTTGACCGGTCGGTTGGGCGTTCGGCTAAGCTTACTCGAAAATCCCGCGGGACACCCCACGCGAGGAGAGAGACCCAACGTGGATCGTGAATGCCTCTGGCGAGTGGCTGTCGGCACGGTGGCGCTGGCCGTCTGGTGCAGTGAGCCCGGCTGGGCACAGACGCGGGCCGACGACATCGCGCGCCAACAGGAAGAGAAAGCGCAGACGGCCAAACCGGATGAACCCAACCGCGGCGAGCTGTTTCTCGAGCAGTTCGAACAAGGCAAGTGGTTTCTCGGCGTGCCACGAGGCTGGTACCCCGTGTTCGGTTCGGTCTCTTCGGGCGGCGGCTTCGCGGCCGGCGGCGGCTACCGGCACCACATCGGCTACGACTCCTTCGTCGATGTGTCCGCGATGTACTCGATCGCGAGCTACAAGAAGATTCAGATCACCGGAAGCACGCCCAACCACGTGAAGGGCCGGCTGGATCTGTCGGGCTCGATCTCATGGGTCGACCTCACTCAGGAAGCGTTCTACGGGCTTGGCAACGAGTCCGACCCGGGCGACCACACGAGCTTTCGCGTGAACAGGACCCAGGTGCAGGGTGTGGCGACCCTCCATCTGGTTGATTGGCTCAGGCTGCGTCTCGACGGCGGCATCG
Organism: Acidobacteria bacterium RIFCSPLOWO2_02_FULL_65_29; assembly: GCA_001767435.1. Classification (GTDB taxonomy): domain Bacteria; phylum Acidobacteriota; class Vicinamibacteria; order Vicinamibacterales; family CAVVIG01; genus 2-02-FULL-65-29. The sequence continues at coordinate 28,229 of MEKT01000204.1, forward strand.
ATGATTACGCGCAGAAGTCGGGACAGGGTCCCCACCCGTCGATCGAGGAGGTCCATTCGCGCGAGACCGTCCCGCTGCTCGACGAGAATCCTCTGTATCTGCGCGGCGAGGCGTCCGCGGCGATTCATTGGCTGCAGTCGCCCGGCTACAGCCGCACGGGCGGCCTCTATCGTCTCGCCTACGAGGAATTCGACCCGCTCAGAGGCGACGGGGGCACCTTCGGTTTTGCGCGCACGGAAGTCGTCCAACACCTGCCGATCCTTCGCGAGACCTGGGTGCTCTCGCTTCGCGCGCGCACCGAGTCGATCGTCCGAAAGTCGGACGTGGTGCCCTATTTCCTGATGCCGTGGCTTGGCAGCGGCAGCACGCTGCGAGCGTACCCGACGGCGCGCTTCCGCGACCGGCACACGCTGCTGTTGGCTGGCGAGATACGGTGGTTTCCCAACCGTCTCGGCCTCGATATGGCGCTCTTCTTCGACGCTGGCAAAGTGGCGCCGCAGCGAAGCCTCCTCACGCTCGATGGCATGAAGACCGACTACGGCATTGGCGTGCGGTTCCACACGCCGGCGGCAACGGCACTCAGAGTCGAGCTGGCCAAAGGCCTGGAAGGCTGGCGGACGGTGTTTGCCGCTTCAGCTCCGTTCTGAGCGAATGTCGAGGGGCCTCATGACGAGCATCAGACATTCAGTCAACGTCGCGTCCAACGTGGTGTCCAACGTTGTCTCCATTGGGGCCGTCCTGGTGGTGGCTGCCGCGACCCTGTCTGCCAGCGGCCGGAAGTTCTACGACGACGATCCGATCTCGCGCGAGCCGGAGACGAAGGACGCATCGAAGGTTCAGGCCCGCGACATCACGCTCTCCTACGACCTGGCCGAGAACCTCCTCGCCAACCCCGGCGACAGGCGATCGATTCGCGCCCTCAACGTGAATACGGTCGACGAAGTGCCGGACTCGAGTTGGTTCACGAACAGGATTCTCGCGCACCCGCTGTCGATCGACGAAGCCGTGCGCGGGCCGATGACTGGTCCGGGGCCGGCCCCTGGGCCGGTGACGGTGACGCGCGCCAAGCCGAGCGGCGTGTCCGCCGGATTCGTTCTGCGAGACTCGGCTGGTGTCACGTGGTTCGTTCAGTTCGACGCACCGGGACATGCCGAAGCGGCCAGCGGCGCGTCGATGGTGGCCAACAGGATCTTTCACGCGCTCGGGTACTGGCAGAGCGAGAACCACCTCGCCGAGCTTCGGCCCGAGGACGTCACGATCGGGGCGAAGGCCGTCACTGAAACGCCCTCCGGCAAGATCCGGCAGCTCGACCGCGACGACCTGGCGAAGCTGCTCGAGCGCGCGGCGCGGCAGCCGAACGGCGCGTATCGGATGCTGGCGAGCCGGGAGATCCCGGACTTCCGCGGGCGCTTTCGCTACTACGGGACTCGCGGGGACGATCCGAACGACATCGTGCCGCACGAGCACCGGCGCGAGCTGCGCGCCCTGCAGGTGTTCGGCGCCTGGACGAACCTCGTGGACATGAAGGCCAAGAACACGCTCGACGCGCTCGCGACCGAAAACGGGCTGACCGTCCTCCGGCACTACCTGCAGGACGTCGGATCCACCTTCGGGACCGGCGCGCTCGGGCCCCGCGAGTGGGACGAGGGCTACGAGCTGCTGTTCGAAGGCGACGCCGCCTGGAAGCGGCTCGTCAGCTTCGGGTTCTATCGGCAGCCGTGGCAGACGACGAAGTACACCGAGTACTCGTCGATCGGTCGGTTCGAGGGCGACGGGTTCGATCCGACGAAGTGGAAGCCGCGCGTGCCGACCGCGGCGTTGCGCAATGCGCGGGCCGACGACAATTTCTGGGCCGCCCGGCGCGTGATGGCCTTCTCGGCCGACATGATCCGCGCCATCGTGAAAGCGGGCCAGTACAGCGACCCCGCCGCCGAACAGCATCTTGCCGATGTGCTCGTCAAACGGCGGGACCGGATCGGCCGCGCGTATTTGACCGCCATCAATCCGATCGTGAACGTGGCGCTGGACCGTTTCGGCACCGTGACGTTCGCCAATGCCGCGGTCGACGCGCAGGTGGCGCAGGCGCCCACGGGCGGTTATCGTGCCCGGTGGTTCGTCTTCGACAATGCCACGGGCGAATCGACGCCACTTGGCGCTCCAACGACGGCCTCCACGGGCCGCATGGAGGGGCCGGCGGGCTTGCCGACGGCGACGGGTTCGTTCGTGCGAATCGACATCGAGACGGTCGATCCGACCCGTTCCTCGTGGAGCGTCCCGGTCCAGGTTTACTTCAAACGCTCCGCGGCGGGGTGGGCGCTGGTGGGCCTGGAACGGTTGCCGTAGACATCTTCTATCACGTGGGGCTCCGCCCCACACCCCGGCTCGGTCGCTTGCGGGGACCCCTACGCCCCGCGCCGCTCCCTCGCAGGCGCGCCGTGCGCGCCTAGCCGCGCGGCGGAAAGCGGAAAGTAGTATCGTTAGGCCGAATCGAGCGTGCCGGCTACGTGGAGGTGCTCAATGAAAGCGTTGAAGCGGGTCGTTGCCTGTCTGGCCGTCGGTCTGTTGGTCGGGAGTGCGCTGGCCGCCCAGGGCACCGCGGAGGTCTTTCAGGGTGAATCCGTCGAGCAGTTCCTCGTGAAGGCACGGATGACCGCCCTCAGAGGCACCCCACAAGGCGTCACGGCTCCACGACGAGCGACACTTGAATTGGACGGGGTAACGCACTTCGCCTTGTTCAAGACGATCGACGAGGCCAAAACCGGCTACACGCAGCTGGACCGGGGCGGCGAAATCAACTTCCAGGACAGCTGGCGCACCGAAATCCCGGCTTACGAGGTGGACAAGATCATTGGTCTCGGGATGGTGCCTGCAACGATAGAGCGGAACTTGAGCGGCCAGCAAGGATCGCTCCAGTTCTGGGTCGAGTCGATCATGGCCGAGGCTGAGCGGATCAAGAAGAAGATCAGCGCTCCGGACTCGGAAACCTGGAATCGGTCGATGTTCAAGGTGCGCTTGTTCGACAACCTGATCTACAACACCGATCGCCACCTCAACAACATCCTGATCACGAAGGATTTCGAAATCCGCCTGATCGACCACTCGCGATCGTTTCGTCCGTTCGACACGCTCAGAGCGCCCAAAGATTTGACCCGGTTTTCGAAGTCGCTGCTCGATGGCCTCCAGAAGCTGGAGGAAAAGGATCTGACCGCGCGCGTCGGCAAGCACCTGACGAGCTTCCAGATTCGAGGCCTGCTCAAGCGGCGGGACGCGATTCTCGCCCTGGCCAAGACGATGGTCCAGCAGAAGGGCGAGGCCGCTGTGCTGTATCCATGAAGAAAAGTGAGAAGTTGGAAGTGAGAACTTAGAAGTAGTGCGAGGCAGGCCTCTGAATTCTTAATTCTCAATTCTTAATTCTTAATTTCTCCAAGCGCCTCGCGCTTGTCCTCATAGATCGCCGTGAACTGCCCGTCCCGAATCTCGAGGGCCGCCGCCCGGCCGGCTGGATAGAACGTGCCGCCGAGCATGCCGGTGTCGAGCTGGATCACGCGGCCGCCGAAGCGGGTCGCCGGCCGGCCGGCCGCCGCGACGGTGTGGCCGGTGACGATTGCGCGGGCGCCAAGCGCCAGAAGAATCGCGTCGACCTGCGACGCGAACTCGGACTCGTTCTCCAGCGCGAGACCGCGATACCACAACGGGCCGTCTTCGCTCGTGGCCAAAAGCGTGCTCGCCTGCTGCGCGTCGAGCAGCGCCGGCATGGCGCCGACCTCCGACCGTACGGTCGCGTTGACCTTCGCACACCCCAGCGCGGCAACGGACGGGCTGATGCCGCCGTGCAGAAAGACGATGCCGTTGATTGTGACCATCGTATCTCGCTCGCGAAGCCAGCGGCCGTACTCGCCTTTTGGTCCGAACGCGATCTGCATCTCGATCCACCCAAACGGCGTGCGGTCCAGAAACGTGGTCCGAAAGGCACGCTCGTCGAACTTCTGTTTGGCGCCCTCTGCGCGAGCGGCCGCTTCGGTCTTGACGGCGAGATAGTAGCGCTCGCGCAGATCCTCGGATTCGATCGAACGGAATGCCCCGTATTCTCCGGCGCTGACGTACCTCAGGTCTCCCAGCATGCGCATGACTTCGTGATTGCCGAGCAGGGCGTGCACACGTCCCCCGGCCCTCGAGGCCTCGCTCTCGAGCCGCCGCAGCAAATCGAGCGCCCGGCGCGAGTCGGGCCCACGGTCAAGGATGTCGCCCGTCTGCACGAAGACTGCGCGCCCACCGGACCAGCGCTGACGGGTGTCGATCAGCCCCGCCGCCCGTAGAATGGCGACGAAGCGACCGTAGGCGCCGTGGACATCGGCCACGGCGACGACGCGCTCGGACGTTTGGATGTCGCACGAATCGCCGGCTCGGTCCTGGGCGACGCCGGCCGCCTCGCGACAGAGGAGGAGTGCGGCCGCAATGGCGATCGAGATCAGCCATGTGCGGACTATCGCGGGAGGGCGCATGCTCCCATCCTAACAGCCCGAGGTGAAAGTGTGGCTGCATTCGACGGGCGATGCATCGCCTCCACCCCACCGCGCACAGTCCGCGCGGCGGGGGCCCCGGCCCGCCGGCTGCGTTGCTCCTCGCTCACATACTCCCGGTATTCTCGGTCGTCGCGCCTTCCACCCCACCGCGCACAGTCCGCGCGGCGGGGACCCCGGCTTGCCGGCGGGGCGCCTCGCCGTCTCGGTGCAACGCCAGAGTTTCACCACAGGCTGTTATCGTGTGCCGCCGCCCGGTCGCGTATACTTCACAAATCAGCGTTCAGCTCCTAGCGGTCAGCTCTCGGCTTTCGATCGTTCAGCCCTCGGCCGACGAGTTGACAGTTGGCAGCTGACTGGTGCCGAACTGTCGACTGTGAACTGTTGACTGTTAACTTCCTGACCGAGAGCTGCGAGCTGATAGCTGATAGCAAGGAGATCTTTCCATGCGCTCGAAGCTGACTCTCGTGGCCTTGCTGGCGTGCCTGCTGTCGTCGGGGCTCGCATTCATCTCGGCGCAGGTCGCCACGGAGAAGAGCCCGAAGATCTGGGTCGGCCGGTACGAGGAGCTCGAGGCCTTCATCAAGACCGCGCCGATTGTTCGGGCGGAAGACATCCCGATAGGCGTGACCAGGCCGAGGCATGGCTTCTTCGCGCCGGGCGGCCTGGTCGGGGGCGTGGCCATCAAGGCACTGAGGCCCAGTCGCGACACGGGCTACTTCGAAAGCTATCAATCGGAAATTGCCGCGTACGAGGTCGACAAGCTGCTCCAGCTGGACATGGTGCCCCCGACCGTCGAGCGCACATTTGAGGGGAAAACCGTGTCGGCGCAGTTGTGGGTCGACGGCGTCGTCCAGAGGAACTCACTGAAGGGCCAGGAGCCGCCGAACCCACTCGACTGGAACCGCCAGACCCGCCGGTGGATCGTGTTCCACAACCTGGTGGCCAACGTCGATCCCAACCAGGGTAATCTGTTGGTGCTGCGCGAGCCGAACTGGCAGCTCGTCCTGGTCGATCATTCCCGCGCCTTCACGAACACGACAAAGATGGTCTTCGAGATGACGGGCACCGACCGGCCATTTTTCGAGCGGGTGAAAGCGCTCGACAAGGCCACGCTCGATGCCAAGATCGGGAAGCTGGTGCTCGATGGGTCGCGGTCGATCCTGAGACGCCGCGACCTGATCGTCGCTCAACTGGAGAAGCTCGCCAAGGAGAAGGGCGAAGCGGCCGTGTTCACCCCGTAATACCCCTACCGTTTCGACGCCAGGTCGAGCCAGAAGGCCACCTGCGACAGGTCGACGTTGCCGCCGCTCAGAATGACGCCCACGCGAAGGCCCTTGACGTCCAATCCGCCCTCGAGCAGCGCCGCCGCCCCGAGCGCGCCGGTCGGCTCGACGAGGAGCTTCATTCGCTCCCAGAGGTAGAACATCGTGCGCAGGAGCTGCCGGTCGTCGACGGTCGTCATCTCGGAGACGTTCGCCAGCACGAGCGGAAACGTGAGCGTTCCGAGCGAAGGCGTCATGGCGCCATCGGCGACCGTCCGCGGGTGCGCGACTCGCTGAAGCGTCTTCGTCCGGAACGACCGCGTCGCATCGTCTCCCGCGGCCGGCTCGACGCCAATCACGCGGCACGACGGCGCCAGCGCGCGGGCCGCGAGCGCCGATCCCGACAGCAGACCGCCGCCGCCGCACGGCGCGAGCAGGACGTCGAGCGGGCCGGCCTCTTCGAAGAGCTCGCGGGCCGCCGTCCCTTGTCCCGCGATGATGTCCGGGTGATCGAATGGCGGGATCAGCGCGAGGCCGCGTTCCTCCGCAAGGCGCCGGCCGATGACCTCGCGGTCCTCGCGTTCACGATCGTAGGCGACGACCTCGCCACCGTAGCCGATGGTGGCGGCGCGCTTCACCGCCGGGGCGTCGGACGGCATGACGATGACGCGCGGGATGTCGAGCAACTGGCCGGCGAGGGCCACGGCCTGCGCGTGGTTGCCCGAGGAGTAGGCGACGACGCCGCGGCGGCGCTGGTCAGGGGACAGACGCGACAGCGCGTTGTAGGCGCCCCGGAACTTGAACGCGCCCGCGCGCTGCAGGTGCTCGCACTTGAAGAACACCTCGGCGCGTGTGCGCGCGTTGACGGTGCGCGAGACGGCGACGGGCGTGCGATGCGCGACGCCGGCGATCTGGCGCGCGGCGCTGACGATGTCGGCGTACGTGGGGAGGGAGGACGGCAGGGAAGACACGGTCTACTCCGCTTGATCTTCCGGCCTTGCGCCGGACCGGCGCCGTAGCTGCTCGAGATTGATAGCGATCGATTCCCTCGAGCGGAGCAGGTCGGCCAGAAGTTCCTCGCTCGGCCGCGTCGTCCGGCGCGTCGTGCGCCGATCTTCGAGAAACGGCCACAAGCGCTCGCGGATGTCCGATGGCAGCGCACCTTCGAGATACTCGAGCGCGGTTCCCCGCAGCCCTTGATCGCTCGTGTGCAAGCCCCGGAACGCGATGCGGAGCGGCTCGGTCGGAAGCACGAGCGCGAGCAGTGTGAACACGTGCGCGAGGCTCTGGCTCGCTCGCGCCCTCACCAGCTCGTCCAGAAACGATCGCGTGTCGCCTTCGTCAGCGGCATCGAGCAGTTTTCGGCTGGTCCAGACGTCGCTGTTTACGGCCACTTCCTTGCGGACCATGGCGAAGACGCGCTCCTGGTCGATTCGAACACTGGGGCTCTTTTCCGCGATGGCCAGGAGCGATCGCCCACACTGGAACCGGACTTCGAAGCGCAGGTCCTCGAGGCCGAGCAGGAGACCGTCGGCGGCCCGCTGCGAGACGCACACCGAGAACACCCGGGCGAGCCGGCGCCGGACGGCAAATTCTTGATTCGGGTCGAGCAGCGCGTCGGTCAGTTCGCCGACACGCTCCTCTGCCACGGTGCGCAGCGCGTGCACGGCCTCGAAGGCCACCGGATCCCACGCCAGCAGAGGAACGACGTGGGGCACGAGCGAGGCCGACAGGCCGTTCTCGCCCCGGAGCACGGCGAGAATGCGTTCGGAATCCCTGGATCTGAGCGCCCCGATGGCCGGGATCTCGGGATACGCCGCCTCGGTCCTCGCGGTGGACGCCGCATGCGCGATCGCGTCCGCGCTGCCGCCGCCCGGCCGCGCGCTGGGTTGCGAGAATCGCAGCGTTCGGAGCATGGCGGTCCGAGTGGTGAGATCTTCGACCTCCGACAAGTCGAGCTCCACGGCGCGATTGAGCAGGCTCCTCTCGAGCGACTGGAGATAGCCGCGCCTCAGACGGCTCGCCACCCACAGCCCGACGGCCGAGCATGCCATCGCGATTCCCAGCAGCACGCGCGTCTGGCGGGGCTGCGGCAGCCACAGCAGCGACTGGATGAGGCCGGCGCCGACGATGTCGCCGGTTCGATCGAAGCCCACGTCGATCACCGATTTCACCGCGCGTTTGTCCCGTGGCCCCACAGGTGTGAAGAAGAGCTCGTACCCGGCGCGGTACAGAGAGCCGCGCACGACGGTTTCGCTGCCGCGTGTCGCCACCAGACTCGTGAAGCCGGGCAGGAGCAGCGAGGCGGCGCTGCCGGCCAGCAGCGTGATCGACGGTGCGCCCGCGGCGGCGGCCAATCCAAGCTTCTCGAGCGCGATGCGGCTGCCCCATGTCTGGACGACGAAGGTCACGAGGCTCGTCGAGGCGTAGTACAGGGCAAAGAAGCTTCCGAGGCTCGCTCCTGGTCCCAGCACCGCTTTCACTTGTGTCTTGAACACCTGGTCCAGGAAGATAGCGGCCATCGTGCCAACCAGGACGAGCGCGGCCAGATTGCGCAAGTAGGGCGTCTCGGCGAGGATGCGCCACCCCGAGGTGGCGGGTGCCGGGGCGGCCTTCAGGGTCCGGGCCGGCTGGCCTGAGGCCCGGCGCCATTCGTCGGGCGCGCGCGCGAGTCGGCGAATCTGCCAGGCGCACGCGAGATTCAGCGCGGCGACGAGCGGCAGCATCGCGCCGACATCTCCGAGGGTCGCCACGCGGGCGGCCAGCAACCCGGCGATCAGTCCCCCGAGCGTGCCGGCCGCTGCAATCTGGCCGAAGCGCTTCTTGGCTGTGTGGGGATCGAAACGCTCGCTGGCAATGAGCCAGAAGCCCGATCCGAGCAGCGGACCGAAGCCTGAAATCTGTAAGTACAAGATCCGCGCCGCCAGCCCCGGTGCGGTCGATGTCAGCCCCCATTCGACCAGGAGCAGGATCGCGCTCGCGGCAAACGCCACCGGCACGTACGTCCCTGGCGACACGCGAACGAGCCTGCGCGAGCTGGCCACGACCAGAGCGATCGACATCATCGAGGTCGCGATGACCATCGACGGAAGCGACGAGGTGTCGAAGTTGGCGAGAAACAGCGCATCGCGAGCGGCCTTGCCCGCGACGTACTGAGCGCCGACAACGGCGGCGCCGACCATCGCGGTGACGACCAAGGGACCCGGGTGCCATCGAGACGTGGCCATCTGGCGCTCGTGTAGCGAAGATTCGCGCTCGAGCCCAGAGCCCGTGACGCGGCGGTTTGAGGCGAAGCTTCGCTACAAAGTCCTCAATCCTATCACCCGATGCCTTGCGCTTCTGCGCGGCGATTCTTCGCATGTTCATTCAGAGCCGATGCGCTTGACGCCGCGCCCGCCTGGCATGACGATTGGGCGTCGGCGATCTCGAGCCGGCGCGTCGAGAGAGGGGTGCTCGATGGGATGGAAACGGCTGGCCGCGTGCAGTTGCGTGCTCCATCTGACGGTGGCGTCCGCGTTCGGCGCCGAGCTGCAGCCGCGGACGGTGGCCGCATTCGACCGGTACGTGCGCGTGACCGAGGCTCAGGCGGACGGTTCGGGTCCGTTCCTCAGGGTCGACGGGCTGCCCGCCGCCGAGCGCGGCGCGCGGCTGGACGAGCTCCACGCCGGGCAGCTGGTCATCGAACGGCTGGTGACGCGAGAGGCTGGACAACCGATTGACGTGCCGAGCGGCCTCATTCACCACTGGCTCGGCGCCGTGTTCGTGCCCGGCGCGACCGTGGATCAGGCCCTCGATCTGCTGCAGGACTACGATCGTCACGCCGACATTTTTCGTCCGGCCGTAGCGCGATCGAAGCTTGTCTCGCGCGACGGCGACGTGTTTCGCGTCGACCTGCGGTTCTACATGAAGAAGGTGATCGCGGTGGTCGTGAACACCGACAACGAGGCGCGCTTTACGCGTCTCGCTCCCGATCGCGCGCAAAGCCGCATCTACAGTCTGCGCGTGGCGGAAGTGGAAGATCCCGGGACGCCGCGGGAAAAGGAGAAGCCGGTCGGCAACGACGGCGGGTTCCTCTGGAGGCTGTACACGTACTGGCGTTTTCTCGAGCGCGACGGTGGGACCTACGTGCAGTGCGAGGCCATCTCGCTCACCCGCGGCATCCCGATCGGCTTCGGCTGGCTCATCGGTCCCTTCGTCAACAGCATTCCGCGCGAGTCGCTGACGTTTACTCTGGAGACGACGCGCGAGACGTTGGCGCGCGGCCTGGCGTCGCGCTGAGTGCGGCTCGCGCCGTGGCAGGCTCGATGACCAGGGAGGCGACGAGCGTGGCGGTCGACACCGCCATGAGCAGCATGGCGATCTCGGGGTGCTCGGAACTGATCCCCAGCGCGGCGATGACCTGCGACGCGGCAAACCCGGTGTCGGACGCGCGTGTCCATAGCCGCGTCCGCGTCTGCTGCGCCTCGAAATCGCCGGGAAAATAGCGCGACGTGAACCACAAGTGGAGCCGGACGCTCGTGGCCGCGGCCGCCGACGCGAGCACCGCGAAGAGAAACAGCATGCCCCAGGGCGCCGGCAGCCACGCGCGCACGCGCCACGCGGGATAGAGCATCAGCACATAGACGATCGAGACCACCAGCTGATGCGCCTGCCACCACCACAGGGCGCTTGGACGAACGTCGCGTGGGGCCGCGCCAGATATGCGCGCCGATTCGGTTCCTCGGCGGGCGCCGGCCATCTCGGCGTCGAGGTGCTCGAGGTCGGCCACGACATCCTGGGTGGATCGATACCGCTCGAGTGGATCCTTGCGGAGGCAGGTCGCCACAATCCGGTCGAGCTCGGGTGGGCTGGCGGGGCAGACGGCCGACAGCGGCGCCAGCTCCGTTTCAACGATTCGCGCAATCGTCGTCGTCACCGTCTTGTCCGCGAACGGATTCACGCCGGACGCGAGCTCGTAGAGCAGCAGACCGAGCGCGAAGATATCCGTTCTGAAATCCACGGCCTGTCCGAGTGCCTGCTCCGGGGCCAGGTAGGCCGGCGTGCCGAGGATCACGCCCGTCTGGGTGAGCCTCGCGTGGGAAGGGCCCTCCATGCGCGCCAGTCCGAAATCGAGGACCTTCACGACGCCGCTTGGGGTCTTGACGATGTTTTCGGGTTTGATGTCGCGGTGAACGATGCCCTGCGTGTGGGCCGCGGAGAGGGCTCTGGCCAGCTGGACGCCGATCTGGACGACCTCGTGGATGGGCAGCGGCCCCGACTCGACCAGGGTGCGAAGCGGTTCACCCGGCACGTATTCGCACGCGAGGTACAGCTCGTCGCCGATTTCTTCGAGGGCGTAGACCGTGGCGATGCCCGGGTGTGAGAGGACGGCGGCGGCGCGGGCTTCCAACCGCAGGCGGTCGCGGCTGGCGAGCTCGCGGCCGAGTCCGGGCGTGAGCGCTTTCAGGGCGACGCAGCGTGCCAGCCGGGTATCGTCGGCGAGGTACACGACGCCCATGCCGCCGCGGCCGAGCTCGCGCCGGAGGATGTAGGGGCCGATCGTCCGTCCCTCGACCGAATCGAGCCCCTGGCGGCTGTCGCGGACCGGATTGGGCGGTTGATCCTGAGCGGTTTCGGCGGTGAATTCGCCGGAATGCCGGTCGAGGAGGGCGAGTACGCGCGCGCGGAGCGAGGGGTTGCCGGCGCACACCTGGTCGAGGTATTCGAGGCGTTCCTCCGGATCGCGCTGGAGCGCGCCGGCATAGACCTGGCGAATGAGTTTGGAGCCTTCAGGAGCGGCCATGGTCCAGGTGATTATGCTAACATTAGGGTTCCTCGAGTGACGCGGGGTGGAGCAGTCCGGTAGCTCGTTGGGCTCATAACCCAAAGGTCGCGGGTTCAAATCCCGCCCCCGCAACCATCACAACTTGCAGCGAGAGGTCGCCCGTTTCTGGCGACCTCTTCGC
>MEKT01000205.1:0-1010 GCA_001767435.1 Acidobacteria bacterium RIFCSPLOWO2_02_FULL_65_29
ATTCGGCGGTGAACGCGTGATGCGCCGCAGCCGATCCGCCGGCCAGCAGAAGCCCGAGTGCTACGACAAGAACGACTCGCTGTGTCTGCATCGCCTCAACTCCCTGTCCACTGTTTTCTTCCCGAGCCCCCGCCTTCGCTCGCATCCTCATCGTGAGCTTCGGCGGGCAGGCCGAACCCGAGCCCCGCTCGTTAGGACCCGTCAGGAAATAAAGGTGCCATTCCGGCCGCCGATGCATCCCGGCTGGCTGCGTTGCTCCTCGCTCACATAGTCCCGCTATGCTCGCTCCTCGCGCCTTGCCATCCGGGCACCTCGACGCCCAGAATTGACACCTCTATTTCCTGACGGGCCCTTACGGCACCGCGACACGCACGCCCGTCGTATCGACGCCGAGCATGAGCTGAAGGTTTCGCTCGTTCCCCTCGTGACACGCGTACTCGACAGGGACGTAGTCCGCCGGCGCCTTCTTCATCGCATCGTACGAGATGGTCCACGGCTGCGTGTACACCTTCGGATCGTGGATCGTCGCCTCATAGCGAATCGTCTCGGCGTCGATCGGGGTGTAGCGCTCGGTCACGCGATACACGTCGCTGTGCGGGATCCCGTGGCCGCTCGTGAGCGATTCAGGCGGCACGCCGGCCGGCACCGAGGCACTCCCAATCACCCAGTTGTTGTTGGGGAAGTTGGTCGTGAAACTGGTCACCTCGACCACGAGCGTGTTGCCCTCCCAGCGGCCGCGCGAGACGCCCATCGCCTTGCGGATGCCCGGTGGAAGCGGTCCCCGGCCGTCCAACGGGATGACGCGATAGAGGTGGCTCTGCTCGTAGAAGATCACCACGTATCCCGGTTTCTGAAAAATCTGATAGCCGACGACCGGGGCTGGAATCTGGGTTCGCGGAATTCCCGGCGCGATGCACAAGACGCGGCCATCGAGATATTCCAGCCGTTCCTGTCTGGCGATGATTTCGGCCCGCTTCGCGTGAGCCCCCGGCTGCAGCGGAATCTTGCCG
>MEKT01000205.1:1050-40828 GCA_001767435.1 Acidobacteria bacterium RIFCSPLOWO2_02_FULL_65_29
GGCGTGTACGGTGGCGCCTTCGCCGCCGTTCCTGGGGCCGCTGTCGTCGGTGCGGCGCGGTCGGCGGCCGCCTGGCCGGCAGCGAGAGGGGGCATCGCCAAGACGGCGGCGACCGTTAGCACCGAAATGACATGCACGTGCGAAGTCATGTCGCAACACGCTCTCGAGAGTGGGCGCTTTCGCATCGACTGCCTACCGTTTCTCTTTTCGTTGCTCGAGGAGCTTGAGGTAGAAATGCTCGACGCATTCGTACTCGAGCAGCTCGAGGTTCGCTTCGAGCCGCCGATACAACACCATCCGCATCTGCCAGGGGCGCGTGAACACCTTGGGATCGTCGATGGTCACCTCGTAGTCGATGTGGTTGGGCCCGCGAGGCGTCAGCCGCTCGGTGAGCCGTGCGGCCTCGCTGTAGAAGTTCCCGGCGTGGTCGAGCCAGGCCTGGCCGTTCAGGCTGATGGTGTCGATGACGAGCGTGTCTTTTTCCCACCGGCCACGCGAGTCGCCCATCCAGAATTCGAGATCGCTGAGAGGAGGCGTGCCGTCGAGAAAGATCGTGCGCGTGGCGTGCGCGTACTCGTGCGCGATGCCGATGTGCTTTGGCGTCTGGATGATTTCAAATGGAAACGGTAGGTACGTCGCACGCGGCACGCCCGGCAGGAAACACCGCGCGAGCGGATCGGCGGTCAGGCGGTTCGCGTAGTTCTTCCGCCGCTGCTCCAGCGCCCCCGGCTGGTACGGAATCTCACCCCCCACGACAATGCCCATGCCCGCGGGCCGGCCATCTTCCGCTGAATGGGGCTCGATGTTCCAGTCGGACGCACCGAAGACCTGCCAGATGCCGTTCAGATTGGGCTTGCCGTCCGGTGTCCGCGGCGCGGCCTCGACTCGGGCGCCTGGTTTCGCAGGGGGAGCCTGAGCCGCAGCGGGTCCGGCCGCCAGCGCCAGTCCGGCCGCGAGCAGGGCCGCTCTCGTAGCGAAACCGTCCATGGGACCCATTCTATTCAATCCGCGCCGGCCGCCGACATCGTCACGAGCGAAACCGGCCGGCCCAACCGGCGTGATTATACCGCGCGGCTCGGACTCCTACTCCACTTTGAAGGCGTCCGGGCCTTCAGCGCCTCGACCGGCCCTTACTCCAGACCGACTGCGCACACACCGCGCTCGCACACTTCGAGAACGATCGTCGCCCGCGCCCCCGGATCATACCGTGCCTTCAATTCGTGCGGCACACTGACGAAGTTGCAGTGATAGGTGGTCGAGTAGTCGTAGCCAAGCGCCTTGTGATTGGCCGAGCCGACGCAGCCGACAAGGAGCGAGCCGCAGCTCGGCGAAGAAGGCCTGCTGGCCTGAAGCGTGACTTCGTAGCGTGCCGGGCACCCCTCAGGCCACGAGCGTGGCTGATGCACGACGGTGTCGCGGGTGCCGGCAGGACGTCCGTTCAATTGACCGGCGGTCGCTCGGATATCGTTCGCGAGTCGCGTGGCCGCGTCCGTGATCAGCATGCAAGCGCTCAAGGCCATGGCCGCGCTCACGGCTACGATGAGTCGCTTCATAAGGGTCGTGCCCAAGAGAAAATAGTAGACCAATCAGGGGGATTCGGCGGCTCAGCAATTTTCCATCGGGTGCCAATGAATCGCCGTATCATCTGACGAGATATCTTCTCAAGCCAATGTCCATGCGAATGAGGCAGGGTTTCGGGCCCGATATGCTGGTCGAAACGACCGTCTTGTACTCGTTCCGCATAACGGGCTAGGCGCGCACGGCGCGCCTGCGAGGGAGCGGCGCGGGGCGTAGGGGTCCCCGCAAGCGACCGAGCCGGGGTGTGGGGCGGAGCCCCACGTGACAAAGGAGCTCAGACATGCGTCATTTAGCCGGTCGCTCAGTCGTGTTGCTGGCCGCGCTCGTCCTCTCCGGCGCGTGGGGCGCCTACGCACAGGACAAACGACCGATCGCGTTTGTCGACGCGATGGAGCTCCCGACGATCCAGGATCCTCAGCTGGCGCCAGACGGCCGTCAGATCCTGTTCGTGATGGACAAGCCGGATTGGAAAGCCAACCGGCGCGTCGGTCACATCTACCGGATCAACGCCGACGGCAGCGGTCAGATCCAGCTGACCTTTGGCGAACGCGGCGAATCGAGCCCGCGATGGTCGCGCGACGGCAAGACCATTGCGTTCACCGCGCGGCGCGACGGCGATCAGAACGACCAAATCTACCTGCTGGACACCAACGGCGGCGAGGCGCGCCGGCTGACGAATCATCCGACCGCGCCAGGCAACCTGACCTGGGCGCCCGGCGGCAAGACGATCTTCTTCACCGCGACGGACGCCAAGAGCGGAGACGAGGGCGAAAGAGATCGTCTCCGGGATGATGTGTACGCGTTCGAGGAGACGAACTTCAAGCAGCGCCACGTCTGGACGACCGATCTCGAGGGACAAACCCGAAAGGTGACCGACGGGGACTATTCGGTCGGCCAGTTCTCGCTCTCGGCGGACGGGACGCGCGTCGCGATCACCCGCACGACGTCGCCGCTGCTCGAGTTCTCGCACCTGGCGGAGGTCTGGGTCATGTCGGCCGACGGCAGCGGCGCCAGGCAGTTGACGTCGGGGAACCGGGTGGCGGAAGGCAACCTCGCGATTTCGCCGGACAACGCGCAGGTGCTGTTCACGGCGGCGGCCAATGAGAAGATCGAGGGATACCACAACGGGAAGATCTTCGTGATCCCGTTCGGCGGAGGTGCGGCGCGGCTCCTGTCTCCTGCCGACGCGACGTATCAGGTGGCCGAGGCCGCATGGTCGAAAGACGGCAGAACGGTCTACTTCACCGCCAACCTCGGCGTGCACGACGAAATCTTTCGGCTCGACCCATCGACCGGGCGGGCGACGCAGCTCACGCGGGGCGACCACAGCTACGGCGGCTGGCAGTACGTGGAATCGGTGGACGCCTTCATCTTCACGCGCAACACGCCCCAGCGCCCCGGCGAGATCTACCTCGCGAAGCCCGCGGGCGGGGAGCCGGCGCGCGTGACGTCGGTGTTCGACGAAGCGCTGGCGAAATTCAAGGTCGCGCGGCAGGAACGGATCACGTGGAAGGGCCAGGATGGCGTGGACGTGGAGGGTCTGCTCTACTATCCGCTGGACTATCGGGAAGGGCGGAAGTATCCCCTGATCGTGTACACGCACGGCGGGCCCGCCTCGTCGGACCAGTTCGGCTTCAGCAGCGACGCGCAGGTCTATACGGGCAAGGGCTACGCCGTACTCAGGCCGAACTACCGCGGCAGCACCGGGTACGGCGACCCGTTTCTGCGGGAGATGTCGAAGGGTTACTTCAAGCAGTCGCACCTCGACGTGATGACGGGCACCGACGCGGTGATTGCGAAGGGGGTGGCCGATCCGGAGAAGCTCGTGAAGATGGGGTGGAGCGCGGGCGGCCACATGACGAACAAGATCATCACCTTCACCGACCGCTTCAAGGCGGCGAGCAGCGGCGCCGGCGCGGCGAACTGGATCTCGATGTACGCGCAGAGCGACAACCGCGAGTTCCGGACGCCCTGGTTCGGCGGGACGCCGTGGCAGGCCAACGCGCCGATCGATCTCTACTGGAACAACTCGCCGCTGAAGGACGTTTCGAAGGTCAAGACGCCGACGATCTTCCTCGTGGGCGAGCAGGATCCGCGGGTACCGATGCCGCAGTCAGTGGAGATGTATCGCGCGCTCAAGACCAACGGCGTGCCCACGCATCTCTACGTCGCGCCGCGTGAAGGGCACGGCTGGACGGAACTGCGTCACAGGCTCTTCAAGCTGCAGATCGAGATGGAGTGGTTCGAGAAATGGATCCACAATCGGGCCTACACGTGGGAGAAGGCCCCAGGCGACGACAAGAAGGAACCTCCGAAGTCGCCGACGGCTCAACAGTGATGATGTCTCGCAAGCTCTTCGTGACGCTCGCGTTCCTCGCGCTGCTCTCTCCGCGCGTACGGGCAGAGACGCATCGATTCGTGCCCGTCCGGTTCTACAACACGTTCTCGTTCGCGCATCCACCGGCTCTGACCATCAAGCCCGGAGACCGGGTCGTGACCAAGACGATCGACGCGAGCGGCGCCGATTGGGAGGGCCGCTCCGTTGGCGTCGGTCCGAATCCGCAGACCGGACCGTTCTACGTCGAGGGCGCGGAACCGGGCGACATCCTCGTTGTGAGCATCGAGCGGCTCGACACCAATCGCGCGACCGCCTATTCGTCGAGCCTGCTGGCTCCTTACACGGTCGATCCCCAGTCGATCGCGACCCGCACCGAGCGGGAAGCGAGGCGCGTGACGTGGCAGATCGACAAAGCGCGAGGCGTGGCCAGGCTCGACGCCGCCGACATCCAACCGGGAGGCATCGAGTTGCCGCTGCGGCCGATGCTGGGATGCGTCGGCGTGGCGCCGGCGCGAAAGGAAGCAATCGCGACCAGCACGCCAGGGGCCTTCGGCGGCAACATGGACTATGCGGGTCTGACCGCTGGCGTGAGAATCATGCTGCCGGTGTACGAGCCCGGCGCGTTGCTGTTCGTCGGCGACGGCCACGCCCGTCAGGGCGAGGGCGAGATCGTCGGGACCGGGCTCGAAACCTCGATGGACGTCGAGTTCACCGTCGAGGTGATCAAGAAGAAGCCGGCCTCGTGGCCGCGAATCGAGACCGACACACACATCATGGTGCTCGGCAGCGCCCGGCCGCTGCTCGAAGCGCTGCAACACGCCACGAGCGAGATGCAGCGATGGCTCATGGCCGACTACGGCTATTCCGAACGCGGCGCGTCGCTGCTCATGGGCCAGGCGCTCGAATACGACATCGCCAACGTGGTCGATCCCAGCTTTACCGTCGTGGCGAAGGTGCAGAAGTCGTTGCTAGTGCGCCGCTAATCGTCAGGCGCGCAATAAGCGATCCATCGACCGTTCAATCACTGTTTCGCTCGAGAGAGAGGAAGGACCACCATGAGGCTCCGGAAGCGATCCCTGCTCCCGACCGTTCTGTTGCTGACCTCACTTGCAGGTGCGACTGTTTCGCTCGTCGGCCAGCGTGCAGCAGTGGACGTTCCCGCGCCGCTTCCGTCGTTTGGCGAACCGGCGATTTCGCCCAGTCGCGCCGAGATTGCAGTGGTCTCGGGCGGGGACATCTGGACGGTGCCCGCGGCGGGCGGCGAAGCGCGGCTGCTCGTCTCGCATCAGGCTGCCGAGTCGCGTCCGCAGTATTCACCCGACGGCAATCGTCTCGCGTTCATGTCCGACCGCACCGGCGACGGCGACATCTACGTGCTCACGCTCGCGACCGGCGCCTTGAAGCAATTGACGTTTGACGACGGACTCGAACGGCTCGATGCGTGGTCGCGCGATGGCAAGTGGTTGTACTTCTCGTCGACGAGCCGAGACGTTGCGGGCATGAACGATGTGTACCGCGTGAGCAGCGACGGCGGCACGCCCATGCTCGTGAGCGCCGATCGCTACACCAGCGAGTTCTTTGCCGCGCCTTCGCCCGACGGCCACCGCGTCGCGTTCGCGGCGCGCGGCAACAGCGCTGCACAGTGGTGGCGCAATGGGCATTCACACCTCGACGAATCGGAGCTCTGGCTGCTGCACGACGGGCCTTCGCCGCGCTACGAGCGGCTCACTGAACGCGGCGCGAAGCAGATGTGGCCAATGTGGGCGCCCGACGGCCGCACCCTGTTCTTCGTGTCCGATAGGAGCGGCGCGCAGAACCTCTGGACGCTCCCGCTCGGCGGGACGCCCCGTCAGATCACCCGCTTTTCAAGTGGACGCGTGCTGTGGCCAACCATGTCTTACGACGGCCGCATCATCGTCTTCGAACGCGACTTCGAGGTGTGGACGCTCGATACTGCGAGCCGCGAGGCGAGCCGCGTGTCGATGACGAAGCGCGGGCTGCCACCGGGGCCGTTCATCGATCACGTGACGCTGAACAATCAGTTTCAGGATCTTGCGCTGTCGTCGGATGGCAAGAAGGTGGTGTTCGTGGCGCGCGGCGAGATCTGGGCGGCGTCGGCCAAGGATGGCGGCGAGGCGTTCCGTGTGACGCGCAGCCAGGCGCGAGAAGGACAGATCGACTGGTTCCCCGACAGCCGCCGCCTCGTCTACGTGTCGGAGCGCGACGGTGTGCCGCGCCTGTTCCTGTTCGATTTCGCCGACAATTCCGAGACCGCGTTGACGCGCCCGAGCGCCGACGTCCGTGCGGCCGCGGCCGTGCCTGGATTCGGTGACTCGTCGCCGCAAGTGTCGCCCGACGGCAAGTCCGTGGTGTTTGTGCGCGACGGCAAGGAGCTGCGCGCGGTCGACGTCGCGTCGAAGCAGGAGCGCGTGCTCGCCAGCGGTTATCTGAGTCGCGGAACTCGCGCGCTCGCTTGGTCGCCCGATGGTCAATGGGTCGCGTACCTGGCGCTGACTGGCAAATCGTTCCGCAATGTGTTTGCCGTGCCGGCCGCCGGCGGCGAAAGCCGCGCTGTGAGCGCCGTGCCAAATGGCAATGCGAACAACATCTCGTGGAGTCCGGACGGCACCTATATCCTCTTCAATACGAGCCAGCGCACGGAAGAAGGGCAGGTTGTTCGCGTCGACCTGATTCTGCGCACACCGCTCTTTCGCGAGGATCGGTTTCGCGATCTGTTCAAGGAGGAACCGCCGCGATCGACGCCGGCCGAGGTGCGCACGGACGTAGCGCCGCCGCCCGAGCGAGATGCCACCCAGCCCGCGCGCGATCCCTCGAAGCCAATCGAGATCGTCTTCGACGACATCCGACAGCGGCTCAGTATCCTGCCGGTTGGCGTGGATCTGACGTCGCAGACGATCAGCCCAGACGGTAAGTCGTTGCTGCTGACCGCGAGCGCCGAAGGTCAGCAGAATCTCTACATCTATTCGCTCGACGAGCTGGCACGCGAGCCCGCTGTCGCGCGGCAGTTGACGTCGACTGCCGGCGCGAAGGCCGACGCGCAGTTCACGCCGGACGGCAAAGAGGTCTACTACCTCGAACAAGGACGGATCTCGATCATTCCGATCGAATCGAGGCAGGCGCGCACCCTGACCGTCGCGGCGGAGATGGATGTCAGCTTCGCGCAGGAGAAGATGGAAGTGTTTCGCCAGGCATGGACGTATCTGCGCGACGGCTTCTACGACGAGAAGTTCCACGGCGTGAATTGGGAGGGCGTGCGTACGCAGTACGCGCCGCGCATCGCCGGCGCTCAGACGCCGAGCGAGATGCGGCGATTGCTCAGCCTGATGGTGGGCGAGCTGAACTCGTCGCATTCGGGCGTGACCGCGCCCGCCGACGGGCGTGTCGGCGGCGAGGGACCGTCGGTTGGCAGGCTGGGGCTTCGGTTCGATCGCACCGAATACGAACAGTCAGGACGACTGAAGGTCACCGAGGTGATTCCGCTCGGGCCCGCCGCGATTACACGCCAGATTTCCGTGGGCGACTCTCTGACGGCGATTGATGGCACACCGGTCGGCGCGCAGACGAATCTGGACGAGATCCTGATGCATACCGCCAACCGGCGGGTCGCGCTGACCGTGACTCCAGCCGCCGGCGGCGCCGTGCGCGAGGTGGCCGTGCGGCCGGTCAATCAGGCGACGGAAAAGAATCTGCTCTATCGCGAATGGGTTGAGGCCAATCGTGCCTACGTGCAAAAGGTCAGCGGCGGACGACTGGGTTACGTACACATTCTCGACATGTCCGAGGGATCGCTGCGCCGGCTCTATACCGATCTCGACGCCGACAATCGCGTCAAGGACGGCGTGGTGGTGGACATCCGCAACAACAACGGCGGCTTCGTGAACGTGTACGCGATCGACGTGCTCGCGCGGCGTGGGTATCTCATGATGACGCCGCGTGGCTTGCCGACCGCGCCCGCGCGCAGCGCGCTCGGCCAGCGCGCGCTCGAGCTGCCGACGATCCTCGTCACCAATCAGCACTCGCTGTCCGATGCCGAGGATTTCACCGAAGGCTATCGTACGCTGAAGCTCGGCAAAGTTGTCGGCGAACCGACCGCGGGCTGGATCATCTACACCGGCAGTCAGACGCTCGTCGACGGAACGACGATCCGCATGCCGGGCACGCGTATCACCACGCTCGATGGAACGACGATGGAGTTGAAGCCGAGGCCGGTGGACGTGCCGGTCACGCGGCCGATTGGCGAGCGATCGACGGGGAAGGACAGTCAGTTGGACGCTGCGGTGCGCGAGCTGCTCGCGCAGCTGGGATCGCGAACGACTGACCGCGCGCAGGGCGCCGGCGCGCGATTCTGACGATCGTGGGGTCCGCATAATCGAATCGTGGACGGTCGTGGCGAAGGTGCAGAAGTCGTTGCTGGTGCGCCGCTAGACATCTTCTAAAGCCGAGGCGCCGCTTCGCTACTCGGCAAGCGCGAGGAGGACCGATGAAAACGCTGGCGACCAGTCTGCTCTCGGGGATGCTGATCGTGGGGCTCGCGGCCGACCAACCGTCCTCGCAGTCGACCGCGGTCACTCGCGCGGACTACGACCGCTGGAAGAACGAGCTGTCGAATTGGGGACGATGGGGGAAGGACGATCAGATTGGAGCTCTCAATCTGATTACGGCGGCGAAGCGCAGACAGGCGGCCGCGCTGGTAAAGGAAGGCTTTTCGGTGTCGCTCGCCAGGGACGTGGACACCGAGAAGGCAATCGACAACCCGCAGCCGTACGAGCGTAGCATGCTCGCCATCGGATCCGATCGCTTTGGGGTCGCGTTCCACGGCGTGGCGCATACCCACCTCGATTCGCTCGCGCATATCCACTATAACGGGGTGTTCTACAACGGCTACAGACCAGATGAAGCCGCGGTCATGAAGCGGGGCGGCCACGAGAGAAACTCGATCATCAACGTCAAGAACGGGATCTTCACGCGCGGCGTGCTGATCGATCTGCCGCGGCTCAGAGGCGTGCCGTATCTCGAACCGAACGCACCTATCTACGCGCGAGACATCGAGGCCTTCGAAAAAATGGCCGGCGTGAAGGTGTCCGAAGGCGACGCGCTCTTTATTCGGACGGGACGTTGGGCGCGCCGGGCGAAGCTCGGCGCCTGGGACACGGGTCGCAACGGGCAGCGGCCCGGACCGAGCGCTTCGATGATTCCCTGGCTGAAACAGCGCGACATCGCGCTGCTCGGAAGCGATGTGCCGCCGAGTGTCGCGCCGTCCGACCTGGCCGGCGAGCCGGGCCCGGTTCACGACTTCGCGCTGGTCACCTTGGGCGTGCACCTGTTCGACAACTGCGATCTCGAGGCGCTGGCCGAGGCGGCTTCGGCTCGGAAGCGGTGGGATTTTCTCCTGACGGTCGCGCCGCTCCCGATTCGAGGAGGCACCGGCTCGCCCGTCAATCCGATTGCCACATTTTGATCTCGGCGAGGTTTCGAGGCGCCCACGCATGAACAGGACCCTTCACGACAAGACACCGACAGCCGCGTTGGATCGTCGCTCGTTCCTGACCGCCGCGCTCGCGGGCCTGGGCGCCGCTTCGGCGAGCGCGCAGGCCCCCGGGCAACCGCCGCAGGTCTCGCCGGTCCCAACCCCGCGCGACTGGTCTCGTCAGGATCCCCTTCAGTATCCAGATCCCGACATTGTGGCCCTCGACCCTCGCTTTCGCCGCTATATCGTCGGGAACACGGTTATCAGGCGGCTGCATTTCGGCACGCTCTGGGCCGAAGGTCCGGCGTGGAACGGCGTCGGGCGCTATCTCGTGTGGAGCGACATTCCGAACAACGTCCAGTTGCGCTGGATTGAAGAAGACGGGCGAGTCACCACCTTCCGCAATCCGTCCGGCTACAGCAACGGGAACACGTTCGATTTCGAAGGACGTCAACTCTCCTGCGAACACGGCGGCCGCCGCGTCGTGCGCTATGAGGGCAACGGCACGGTGACCGTCATGGCCGACAAGTTTCAGGGGAAGCGCCTGAATTCGCCGAACGACGCGGTTGTTCATCCCGACGGCGCGATTTGGTTCACGGACCCGATCTACGGCATCCGCGGCAACTACGAGGGTTTCAAGGCGGAGCAGGAGCTGCCGACCGCCGTCTACCGCGTGGACCCGGGGAGCTCGCAGATCGAGAAGGTCAGCGACGAAGTCGGCGGCCCGAACGGGATCTGCTTTTCGCCCGACTACAAGAAGCTGTACGTCGCGGACACCGGTATGCCGCGAGAGATCAAAGTGTGGGATGTCGACAAGACGACGCTTCGCAATGGAAAGCGCTTCGTGCAGCTCGATGTCCCTGGAACTGGCGCGCCGTCGGCTGCGGACGGCATCCGCTGTGACGTGGACGGCAACCTCTGGGCCGGAGCGCGCCCTGGCGTTCAGATCATCGCGCCGACCGGCGAGCGCATCGGCATGATTCGCCTCCCGGAGACGTGCGCCAACGTCTGCTTCGGAGGGACGAGACGCAATCGACTGCTCATGACGTCCAGTCAATCGCTGTATGCGGTCTACGTCGAGACCACCGGTGCTCACATTGCGTAGACATGAAGTCCCGCTCAGAACGCTTTGCGCCGGCGTGTAGCGCAGGACTTCAGTCCTGCCTACGGCGGCGCGCGTGCAGGCCGAAGGTCTCTGCGGGTCGGGCGCTGCTGCCGCTGCTCCTCGTCCTCGCGCTCTGTGTCGGGTGCCGGGGCGCCGGCAGCCCCATCCTCGTGCTCATCTCATTCGACGGTTGGCGCTGGGATTACATCGATCGCGCGAAGGTGCCGAATCTGCAGACGCTGGCGGCACGGGGCGTGCGGGCGGAAGGCCTGATTCCCTCGTTTCCGTCGAACACGTTCCCAAGCCACTACACCCTCGTCACGGGACTCTATCCCGAGCACCACGGCATCGTCTCGAACAGCATGGTGGATCCCGTCATCGGAGAGCGCTTCAGCATGTCGGCCGACACGGCCAACGATCCGCGCTGGTGGGGCGGCGAGCCGCTCTGGGCGACCGCCATTCGCCAGGGGCGCCGCGCCGCCTCCATGTTCTGGCCGGGGTCGGAAGCCCCCATCGGCGGCGTGCGTCCGACGTACTGGCGACCGTTCGACGATGCCGTGCCCAATGCGGAGCGTGTGAGGCAGGTGCTCGAGTGGCTCGCGCTGCCCGCCGACGAGCGGCCTTCGTTCATCACGGTGTACTTCAGCGACGTCGACAGCGCCGGCCACGACTTTGGACCGGAGTCGACCGAAGTCCTGGACGCGGCGGGTCGACTGGACCAGGCGCTCGGCGATCTGATTGCGGGCATCGACACGCTGCAGCTCCTCGAGACCACGAGCGTGATTGTCGTATCCGATCACGGAATGTCGCAGCTCGACGAGGATCGGATCATCCTTCTGGACGATTACCTGGATCTGTCGACGGTTGATGTGATCGACTGGACGCCGACGCTTGGGCTGGCGCTTCGCTCGGGGTCAGTCGACGCTGTGTACCAGTCGCTGAAGGGGAAGCATCCCGCGCTCGCCGTCTACAAGCGAGAGGACACGCCGTGGCACCTCCACTACAGCCGGCACCCGCGCATCCCACCGATCGTCGGGCTGGCAGACGAAGGCTGGAGGATCACCTCGCGTGAGCGCCTCGCCAGCGAGCGCGCCGCCGGTCGAAAGCCGGGCGGCGCACATGGCTATGACCCGGCGTACAAATCCATGCACGGTTTGTTCGTGGCCGCGGGACCGCGCCTGCGCAGGGGCGCGGTCTTGCCGGCTTTCGAGAGCGTCAACGTCTACGAGCTCATGTGCTGGCTTCTGGGGCTCGAGCCGGCGAGAAACGATGGCGATCGAGACGCGACGCGGGAATTCCTGGTGCCCTGACGCGCTAGCGTTGGAAGCTGCTGTTTGGCTGGCCGGTGTGGTGATGACGTCAAGACGTCTTATCGGATGCCTGTTGCTTGCGGTGATGGCGTTCGCAGCACAGGCCGGCGCTCAGGCGCCGTCGAGTGCGCCCGTGACCTTCGCCCGAGACGTCGCGTCGATCTTCGTCGACCGCTGCGGCATGTGCCATCACCCGAACGGGTCCGCGCCGTTCAGTCTTCTGGACTACCCGACGGCCCGGCAGCACGCGACCCAGATCGCGGCCGTCACGAAGAGCCGCCTCGGCGGCGGCGCACTACAACCTGGGCACGGCGCTGGCGGCGGCGGGGCGGCTCGACGAGTCAATCGCTCGATTTCGTCGCGCGCTTCGGATCACACCCGACTACGCGAGTGCCCACAACAATTTGGGCAACCTCCTCGTGCGCGTGGGGAATATCGGGGAAGCGTATCAGAGTTTTCGAGAGGCGGTGCGCCTCGCCCCCGCAAGCGCCGAGGCCCAATACAACGTCGGCAGCCTGGCGTTCGCCCGCGGCGACCTGCTCGAAGCGCTCGGACGATTTCAAAGGGCTGCTCGGCTCAACCCAGAGTGGGCCACTCCCGAGGCCGCCCTTGCGTGGCTGCTCGCGACGTCAGCGCCCTCCGTGCGATAGACGGAAGACTTAGGACGCGCGCTCGAATACAACGGTTTGGGCGAGCAGATTCGGCCTCGCCGTCCTGCTGGCCAATAGCCTGACGCGCCCTTGCCGCTTCGCCGGCTCCGCGTCTGCTTCAGGCTGGTGATACGCCGTCGAGACGCGCCTCTTCATCCAATCCAGCATGGGGCTCTCATTCCTCCCGATTGAACAGTTCGGACAGCCGCGCGATGGCCTCTTCGTGGCTATCGAACCACCGATCCGTCGGCAGAATCGGTAGCCTGTCACCGTCCACGAATTTGTCCGGCAGCCGGAGCAGCACGTACTTGTGCGTGATCGGGTCTTCGTAGATCGTGTACTTCATGAAACTCTACAGCAATCTTACGTCCTGACCAGCCCTCGCGAGTGTGCAACGCTGCCTTATTTCTTGTTCCGTGTGAGGAGGTCGTAAATCAGCCCGCCGACGCCGCCAGCGGCTGCGCCCACGGCAGCTCCCTTTTTGCCACCGGCCAACGCGCCGATGGCGGTTCCCGCGCCGGCGCTTCCACCGATGATCAACGCTTCCTTCTCCCACGAACGCTTGTTCGCGCGTTGAGGCTCCGGTCTTGTCTCGACGATGGCCGGGGAACGGGCCAGCTCGGCGCGACTCGCATTGTCGCTAAGTCGCACGGGATGCAGCCCTTGCTCGTCGCGAAGATAGACGGTCTGTGTGTCGTTCGTCTGCCTTTGCGGAATGAAAAGATGTCCTTGACGCCCGTTCGCCAGAGCGATCGGCACGAGCGTGCCCGTCAGGGGGCCATCGGACGTGGCGATCGTGTCGGTGTACCCGCCTGACACTCCGTATAGCTGCTCGATCTGCCGGGCGTCCATGGCCTGGGCGTCCCGTGTGCACGCCGCGAATAGAGTCGCGCCCAGTAGCGCCAACGCAAACGCCGTCATGATTTTCATGTGTGTGCCTCAGTAGACGACCAACAGGATCGCAGGTCGTTTCATGCCCGTCCACTGTATGCGAGGCGTCTTCGGTTGCCTGTTCCCAATTGCACAGCGGACCGCCGCCGGGATCGACAACGCTCGCCAGCCACCCAGGTTACAGTGCGTTCAGCTCCGCGATTCTCTTCCGAACGGCGTGCGTGTAGACGCCGATTTCTTCGGGCGTATAGCCTGCGGCGCGAAAGCCGTCGCGGATCTGTTTATCGGAAAGCATCGACAGTCTGCGCCCCAGCCATTTCGCATCGGCGCGTGGGACCTTCTTGGTGACCTCTTCCATCCTGGAGCGTGCCAAATAGTGGGGGACGTTCAGCGCCACCAGGAAAAAGGGCCGGCTGTGCAGCACGAAATCAATGAAGTCGGACGTTGCGCTCTCGACAAACTTCGAGTCCGCATACTCCTGGGGCGCGCTCTTGGAGCGCGTGATGCTGTTGCCCGTATTTCCAAACGAGGCGCCCAGGTCGGTGACCAGGTACCGGCGCTCGCCGCCCATTTCGTAGATCGAGTTGTTGACGTCTTTCAGGTCCCAGTTATTCAACAATGCCATCATGACGCGTAAACCGTTCAGTTCCCGCTTGTCGATGAAAGGATTGTCGAACCAATCCCACGTGCCGAGCCTCTCCACGCCCATCAGCTTGCGTTCGAGGCGCGCTCCGTGAATCGTGCCGCCCCGTGAGACAAATTCCTCACCACGGTGTAACGTCGGCACACCCGTCACCGTGAGCTCGGCCAAGTAATAGTCTTCATCAACGAAATAGCCAGCCGCCCACAGAAAGCGCGACGCCGCAGTTTCCGACTGGGGTTCCTCGCCGAGTTTCACCTTCCAGTGGACGCCGTGTTGGTCTGCGATCTCGAACTTCGGGCTGGTTGCCAGCATGTCTTCCTTCAGGAAGGTGAATGTGCCTTTGGGGTTCGGCGCGTGCCCTTTCCCCCCGGCGCCATAGATCAGATTCAAGGACGCCATCTGGCCTGGATCCCGCCAGATCACCCCCCGCACGTTGGTGGCGTTTCCCGTCTCGTTGTCTCTATCCGCCTTTTGCGCAGTCAACGATGCCGCAAACGCCAAAAGCACCAGCATCAATATGGAGTGCAGCGTCAGTAACACGGATCGGCATAGCCTTCGTCTCATGGTGGAGGAAGTCCTCACCGTTCCGATCCCATCCCGCCGGCTGTGCTCGACACAGCGGCTTGTGATACGAGCACTGGCGCATCGCCCTGCAGGTAGCCGGTGATGCGTTGTTCCATCTGATCCGGAAACGCCGGCGCCGGCCCCACGATGCCGTCGCGGTACACCTTCAGCATCACTTCCTGAAACACCGGGAGCGCCACACGACCCCCGGTTTCACTCGGGCCGAGCGAACGATTGTCGTCGAACCCGATCCGCACCGCGACGGTGATGCCGTCGACGCCGTAGGTAGAGCCCACGAAGAGCGCATCTCTGAACTCGTTGGTCGTGCCCGTCTTTCCCATCACGGCAATCGGAAACCCGCGCGAGTCCAGGGCATGCGCGGTGCCCGTCGGGATGCGCACGACACCCCGCAGGCCCTCCTGAATGAGCGCGAGCGTACCGTCGGCCATCGAGATGGGCCGGCTGCGGTGTTCCTTCTCGTCCACGACTTCGCCCAGATGGCGGACGATGCGCTGAATCACGTACGGCTGCGCGAGGACACCCGATGCGATCGTGCGGTACGCCGTCGCCAGTTCCAGTAAGCTGACTTCGGACGCACCGAGCGCCGTCGTCGCATAGCGTTGCAATGGCGTCTGCACGCCGAGACTGCGTGACGTCTGCAGGATGGCGTCGATCCCGATCTGCGTCGTGATCCAGATCGCGACCGCGTTTCTCGACTCGGCGAGCGCCTCCCGGATCGGGATCAGGCCCTTGAAGCGGCCGTCGTAGTTCGAAATCCATTTCGGTTCGACTTCGACGCCGTTCGGCACACTGATGGGCTCGTCGGGCACGAGGGTTTCGAGCGCGAAGTCGCCGTGCCGGAACGCGGCCAGATACACGATGGGCTTCATGGCCGACCCCGGTTGCCGCAGCGACTGTCTGACGCGGTTGAAGTCGCTGTACGACGTCGCGCGGCCGTGATAGACCTGCCGGCCGCCCGTCTCGGCCAGAATGCTCCCGTCGCGGTTCTTCAGCACGACGATCGAGCCCTGGACCACCCCTCGGGCGCCCGGGTGTCGCCGCTCATAACGCTCCAGGCCGTGTTCCAACGCGTCGCTCACGATGCGCTGCACGCGGGCATCCACCGTCGAGAACACCTGGATGTGCCCCTGCAGGAGATCGTCAATGCTGAGGTCGGCGTGTGCCGACTCGAGTTCGTCAAGAACGTGTTCGACCACGGCAGACGACCGGAACGGCTGCGACGCGCGCGGCACGAAGTCCGGAAGGGGTCGCTGCTGGGCTCCTGTCATCTGGTCGCGAGAGATGAAGCCCTGCGCGGCCATGAGCGCCAGGATCTGGTTTCGGCGGCGCAGGATGGGGACGGCGTCGTCGGCGGAGGGCGCGTAGTCGCGGGGCGACTTCGCAATGCCCGCCAGGAGCGCCGCTTTGTCGACATCCTCGGTGGTGAACGTGGAGAGAGGCCGGCCGAAATAGTACTCCGTCGCCCGCGCAAATCCGTACTGCCCATCACCCATGTACACGAAACTGGCATAGCGGGCGAGGATCTCTTCCTTCGCACGGCGCTTCGACCCGAACTGCCGGCGCATCTGTTGTTCGATCCACAACGACAGCCCGATCTCTTCGCGCTTCCGGATCACCATGTTCACGTTCCGCGCGCCAATCACCGACGACAGGGCGCGGGGCAGAATGCCCAGGCTCCGAAGTTGGTAGCTGTTTTCCTGGGACGTCTGGCGCTGGAGAAAGACACCGCGCGCGAGCTGTTGCGTGATCGTCGAGCCGCCCTGCGGGAAAATCGCCGGGCCGCGCATGTTGTCCCGCCGTCCTCCCGTCAGAAGCCGCGTCCCCCATGCACCCACCCTCACCTTACTGATCACGCGAGGCATGCTGAGGTAGTCGACGCCGTTATGGGAGAAAAAGCGCTTGTCCTCTGCGGCGAGAATCGCCTCACGCACCACCGGGGGAATGTCCGCGTACTGCGTGATGTGGCGGTACTCTCTGGCGAGCTCGATGAGCGGCTGGCGATTCCTATCATAGACGTGACCGATGGTAGGAAATTCAAACCGCGCGAATGGCCCCAGGTCGGGAAGGTTCTCGCGATCGAAGCAGACGTGGTACACGGCGATGACGGTCGACAGCGCGGCGCCCGAGGCGGCGCCTGCGAGCGCGGCGCACGCCAGCAAGACGACGACGCCGCGAGTCCACCTCTTCGCAGGTGGCCCGCCTCGCCACATCGGAGGACTTTCCAGGGCTGGCGCAGCCGCGGCCGCGCCCGTCCACACGCGCATCATGTTCACCGCGGCCTAGATTCGACCGGTCAGGAGCAGGATCACCACAATCAGCGCAACCAGGCCCAACCCGCCGCTGGGGCCATAACCCCAATTGCGGCTATGCGGCCACGCCGGAATGGCTCCAAGCAGCATCAGCACCGCGAGAACGATCAGAATCGTCACCATGTTGTCCTCCTCACCGAGTAACAGACCGAATGTCTTCCGATGCAATGCGTGTGTGCATAGCCGACCTTTACCGTTCGGCCTGGAGACTCGCGGCCTTATCGAGCCTGAACGTGAGCAGCGTTTCTGCGGGGACGCGAATGTCCTTCCCCCTGTTGAGCACCTGAACGCCCGCCCCGCCGGCCGCGCCCACCAGGACGCCAATGGCCGCGCCCTTGGTGCCGCCCGCGATGGCGCCGATGATCGTCCCGAGCGCGGCGCCGCCCCCTACGGTCTCAGCCGTCCGCTTGTTCTTGCCGATGCCGGTGCCGGTGTCGTTCTTCAGGTCCGTGGTGCTCACAAGGTACCGTCGCCCGCTGACCGTCATCGATTGCATGTCGAGCACGATGTCGGGGCTGCCCGTCGCTCCGCCGGACGTCATCTCCCGTACGACGAGTACGGCGTGGGAACCCGCGGGGATGATCACGTTGTGAGACTCTCCGAGGATGTCTCGCTCGACGATGGCCGAGAAGGTTTGATCCACGACAGCGGTCGAGGAATCGATGTCTTCAGCCGTTCGAACCGTCAGCTCCGTCCCACTCGGGAGCCTCTCGAGCCGGCGCATGTTTCCGCTCGGCGTCCCGAAGGCGGCAGTTCGCTGACTCGCCCTGGTGAATTCGAGCGCGTCGACCTGGTTCGCGTTGTAGCGGCGCGAGACGCCGGACGCGTCCTCGAAGGTAATCGTCCGCGCGGCGATGCTCACGACCCTGCCGGGAACGCGCGTGCCGTCCCACAGAATCAACGTGTCGGCCGACGAAATGGCTGCCAGCGACACGACACACAGGCTCATCGCCGTGGCGATGACAATTCTTTTCATGAAACACTTCCTTCTGAGTTGTCTGACTCGGGGGGCCGCTGCGAGAGGACGGCCGACGCTGACGATCGTAGGAGCGGTGTGCGATCGCGGTCTGTACCCGATTGCACAGGCGCTCCTCTCGCGTGTGTGGCGTGGACGCCGAGCGGTCAGGCCGAGTGCTTCCTGATTTCAGCGATGCGATCGCTCTTGGCAGCAACCGCATAGCGCTCCACTTCGTGGGCGCCGCGCGCCACGACGTCGGCGACGTCGTCGCGGACGCCCCGACCTTTCCGGGTGAGCTCGTCGACCGCCGCACCGACGCCGGTGCTGGCCTGCTGATACTGTTCGGAGGCCCGCTCGCCGAGTCTTTTCGCCGAATCGGTCACTCGCTGGCGAAGCTCTGAGGCCGTTCGTGGGGCGAGCCACATCATCAGGCCGGCGCCGACGAAGGTGCCCGTCAACAGTCCGATCACGAAGCCGTGGTCTCGATGCTCTTGCGTGTGTGCGTTCATGTACTGGTTCTCCTGTGCCAGTACATTACGCGGGCGTCGAGAAAGACGGTGTGCACAACGGCACAGACGCCGGTGTGCAGGTCTCGAGTAAGGACCTGCGCTACGCCTCAACGAAAACCGAATTAGTCGTGCAGGAGCACGCTGCGGAGGCCACGATGGACGGTCAACCCGGCTTCACCGTTGTAATCGATAAAGCCAAGCTTCCTGAACTTGTTCATGAAATGATTGATTCGCGACCGGGTTGTGCCGACCATCTGCGCCAGGTGTTCCTGATTGATCCCGGCCACGACAGTTTCGGTCGTGCTCTCCTTGCCAAAATGGGACAGCAGCAGGAGAATCCGGGCCAGGCGCTTCTCGCTGGAGTTGAACAACTGGTCTACGAGATCCGCTTCGTATCGGATGATGCGAGTCAGCAGATGCGTGACGAACATTTCCGCGATTCCCTGCTCTTCGTGAAGCAGGCGCGCCATGGTCGGCTTCTCAACCTTGGTCAGCGTGCAATCTCCCACTGAAATCGCCGTGGCCATACGCAACGGCTGACCGGCGAGGCATCCTTCACCGAAGAACTCACCGGAGCCCAGCGTGGCGACAATCGCTTCCTTGCCTTCGTGGGATGCCACCGCAAGCTTCACCCTGCCTCGTAGGAGAAAGAACAAGGAATCCGCGGGCTCTCCTTGCATGAAGATGGTGTGGTTCGCACCGCACTCTAAAACGGTTTTACCCCTCTCGACTCCCGTCAGGAGGGTTTCCCAATCAGACAGACTCTTTCCCCGAGCCATCACCACATTGTTTCCCATGGCCACACACTCTCTGCGCGGCGGCAAACGAACTTGTGCCGCCCGGCAGATCTAGTGATGGGCGTCCCTCTTGGTTCTCAGGTCCAGTCCAAAGAGCACTTTGTTGAGGTCCGACATGTCGCCAACGAGCCTTTGCAGCGGGATCGGGAGCCGTTTGATCAGCGTGGGCACTGCCACAATCTGCTCGTCTCTGGCCAGATTCGCCCGCCGGTAGATGTCGATGACTTCCAGGTCATACCGACCCTTCAGGTGCTCTTCACACACCCGCTTGATATTCTCCACGGCCAGTTTCGAACGCAACGTGGATCGGCTGACATACAAACGCAAGACGTACTCGGCCCGGCGGGAGTGAGACCTGGCTTTTTGGGGGCGCTTTTTCATGCGGACCTTCTGGAGTCGGGTCAGCCGACCTTTTGCAGGGCCATGCCCACCAACACCCGGTCGGTGTTGGACAGGTCTCCAATGATCTGTCGGACAGATTGCGGAAGGTTGACGACCAGGGTCGGCAGTGCGACGATCTGGTTGCCGCGCGCCATTTCCGGATGCTCCAAGAGGTCGATCACTTCGATCTGATAGCGGCCCTTCAGATGCTCTTCACACAGCACCTTGAGGTTCGCAAAGGCGCGAATCGATTTGGGCGTCTGGCCCGCCACGAAGAGCCGCAGCTTGAAAACCTCAGGTTTCCTGCGCTTCGATTTCGCGGGCTTCGGCTTGCGAGGCCGCGCACGAGTTGTTGTCTTGGTTGCCGCCATTAGCGTTTCACGGCGGCTGGCGCGCTCGCCCTTTTCTTGTAGGCGGCGGTGTCCGCTTCCCGGCTCCGCTCCATCTGCCGGCGGTCCGTCAGCAGGGCCTCGTCGAGTGTTTTCGATTCAACGATGCTTTGTTGAAGGACTTCTTCCTCCACTTCGAACTCCGCCCGGAGCATGCTCATGCGGGCCTCGAAGATGCGGCGCTTGCGATCCAGCTCGCGCCCGCGGGCCTCCATGTGTTGCCGGCGGGACGTGCCCGCGGCTAGCTCGCGCCCTTCCTGTGACACGCGGGCGGCACCGGTCAACACGCCCTCGGATCCAAGGTACACGTCCAGCAATCGGAGGCCGTCGTCGGTGATCAGGAATTCGCGAATCTGGTTGGAATGAGCCATGCCTCGCGATTTCAGCACATAGAGTGCGCGGTTCAGCTCTCCCCCGATCTCAATGGTCTTCAGCAGGAGCCACGAGTCCATCAGTGAGGAGACGTCCGCCTCGCTGGCTTCCAACGTGCCGCTTCCCGCAGTCAAACTGGCGAAGATCGCCGTGATCTGCTGGGTCTTCAGAAAATCCACCATCCGCGTGAGCATGGACCGCACTTCGCCCAGGGTGCTGACCGTGAGCAGATTGGTAATCGGGTCGACCACCACGACGTTGGGCTGAAAGCTGGAGACGCACCTGTGGGTCACGAGCAAGTGCTGTTCGATCCCCCCGTGGGCGGGCCGCGCCGCTTGGAATTGCAGCAGGCCCTTATGGATCCACGGCTCGAGATCGATCCCGATCGAACGCATGTTGCGGACGATCTGCCTGGGTGATTCCTCGAAGGCGAAATACAAGCAGCGTTCGCCGCGTCGGCAGGCCGCATCCACGAAATGCGCCGCCACGCTGGTTTTTCCGGCTCCCGAGGTGCCGGACAGCAGAATGCTGCTCCCCCGATAAAAGCCTTTGCCGCCCAACATGCCATCCAACCGGGTAATGCCAGTCGAGATTCGAACGGTGGGCGCCGAATGGTCAAGGCCAAGCGAGGAGAGGGGTAGGACGGAAATGCCGTGTTCATCGATGAGGAACGGATACTCATTCGTGCCGTGGGTCGAACCGCGGTACTTGACGATGCGCAGGCGCCGGGTCGAGATCTCGTCGTGGATACGGTGGTCCAACAGGATCACGCAGTCCGAGACGAACTCCTCGATGCCGTGCCGGGTCAGCCTGTCGGGCCGGTCCCGCTCGGCCGTAATGACCGTGGTTAATCCCTTTTCCTTGAGCCAGCCGAACAGGCGGCGGATTTCGGCCCGCAGGATACTCGGGTTTGGCAACTCGCCGAAGAGCGCTTCAATGGTGTCCAGGACGATTCGCCGCGCCCCGACCCGCTGGACGGCGTCGGCAATTCGAATGAAGAGGCCATCGAGGTCATACTCCCCGGTTTCCTCAATCTCGCTTCGCGAGATGTACACGTGGTCCAGGAACAGCTTCTTGTCGGCCACCAGCCGGCCCAGGTCGAAACCGAGCGATTCGGCGTTTTTGGTCAGGTCCGGGATCGTTTCCTCGAACGACATGAACACGCCGGGTTCGTCGTATTGGGTGGTGCCCCGAACCAGGAACTCCAGTCCGAACAGTGTCTTTCCCGAACCGGCGCCTCCACTGACAAGAGTGGGACGCCCGCTTGGTAACCCTCCTCCAGTGATTTCGTCCAAGCCCTGGATTCCGGTGAGTGCTTTCCGTAGCGTCTTGGAAGATGGTGGACTTGCTTTCTTCTTTTGTGTCATGCGCGCGTCCTGGCCCGGGCGATCTAGGGCGGGTTCCTTCATCTATCAGAGACTACTGCTCGAGAAGAGCGCCATGGATTGTACAAGACTTTGCCGTGAATCACGCTGGGGCTGGAGCTGCAGCGGCAAGTGTGGCCGTTTCAACGGCCTCGTGGCGCTGCTCTTCCTGCTCTTTCCCGAGCCCGGTCTCGGCCCAGTCGGTTTCGAACGTGGCGATCAGCTCCTTGACGATCGTCGCGCCTTTGACGAACACACCCACTTCGCGCCGCTTGTCCAACTCGAGCTTGCGCAGGCTCTGACTGCCGACGAAGGCGTGCCGACCATCGCGGACAATGGCGCGGACGTGGAGCCGATGCCCCGGATACTTCTGATGGACCAGATCGTCTCCCCGCGGGCTCACCTTGCCGATGATCCGGACCTCGACGCCTGCCTTGGCGCGCTCTTTCAGCAGCCTGATCATCCGGATGTCGCTGACCTTTGGATCGTAGATGAGGAGCTGTGTCTTCGCTTTGCTGATGAAGGCAGACAGTTGCGCGCGCGCGTTTTCCGGGCTGACCAGCAGAGGTCCGGCGGCCACGTACGGGCGCCTCGCGCAATCGGCCTCGAACAGCTTGATGGCCTCCTGCACGGTCTTCCGGTTCTTCGTCACGATGCCAAAACTGCGGCTCTTGGTGACATCTTGCCGCGTGTAGTTGTAGCCGAGCACCAACAGCGTCGTGCGATCGACGATCATGAACTTGCTGTGGTACCGGATGAAGTCGTCCCCGGTCCGGTCTACCGTTGCGCCGGCCGCCAGTAACCGCTGCTCGAGTTTCCGCAATCGGCCTGACCCGCCCTGATTGGTATGAGCGATGAGCGCATGGACCTGAACGCCCCGTGCGACGGCGGCGGTCAGGGCCCGCTCGATGTCATCGCGATTGAAGCGGAAGATCACCAGTTCGATGCTCTTCGTGGCCTTCTTGATCGCCGCGATCAGTGGCGCGCTTCCGTCTCGTGGCTGAATGAGGAGCTTCATGCCTGCATACCTATTGTCCGGTCAAGCGGAGTGTGCGCCACGCCGTCGCGGCGCGACACGCGTCCTGCCACTCGAGGGTGGTGCTGTCCTGGGGCTTCGCCGCCGCATCAGCAGTCCGCGAGAGGACGCCGCAGTCGAGCGTTCGCCCTGGCGGAGTGATGGCTTCGAAGAACATCTGGTCTCCTGCTATTTCCACGACCATGAAGTGGTGTTCCGACGAACCGGCCTCGTCGAAGGCGCTCTTGTGGAAGTCGTACAGATTCCTGCCGCCGCCGCCAGACACGAAATACCGGATCCCCTGCTGCGGTGCGATCCGCTCGTACAGATGATCGTGACCGCTGAAGACGACGTCGACGCGATTGCGCACCAGGGCCGGCTCGAGCGCGGGTCGAATGCTTTCACGGCTCTGCTGAGCGTGCTGGCCGGACGAATACAGCGGGTGATGGAAGAAACTGATGCGCCATTTCGTGCCGGTGTGGCCAAAGGCGCCGTCGAGCCACTCGCGCTGGGCGTCATCACCGGGCTTGTTGCTGTTCAAGACCACGAAGCGGGCGTTGCCCTCGGTAAACGCATAGTAAAGCCGATCGGTCATGTGAAACGGCTTGTAGTGCTGCTGGAGCTCGCGGTCGTGATTCCCCAGGGCCGCGTAGAACAGCACGCCGCGCTCCAGCAGTCCTTGATACGGCACCGAGAACTCGCTCTGGTAATCGTCGTGGTACAGGTTGTCTCCCAGCATCAGCACGAAGCTGAAGCGGCGAGCGGTCGTGAAGTAGCGGAGCATCGCGTTCGCGACGGCCTGCTGAGCCCAATCGCCACTGCCGCTGTCGCCGATCAGCGCGAACCTGGTCGACCCGGGGATTCCTGGAAGCGCGAAGAGCGGATCCGACCCGTCGCTGACCGCCGCCGGGGATAGCGCCGGCACGTCGCCGGCCGGCGGCGAGTCCGGGAATGCCTGGAGCATGAAGTCGACGAGCGTATCGGCATCGACATCGCGCAAGATCAACGTCCGCCCGCTGAACGCGAACTCCACCTGCTGAGGCAACTGCGGCAACGTCTCGAGCAACACGGGAGGTACGCGTGGAACCGCGACCGTCCGATTGATCGTGAGGGCTATTGATTCGGCCTGTAGCCCTTCGTTCTGATCCTTCAGCCCGTCTCGGATGAGATCAGCCTTCGGGCCGCCAAACGCCGTGGCCAGCTGTCGTCGAATCAGGTCCGCCACCGTGGGTGACAAAACGTCGCCTTGCTGCGCGGTCGGTCTGACGGTGGTCTGAATCGCCTCCGCCAGGGTCCGTTGGCGCAGGCGGACGGCCTCGTCGGCCCCGTTCGCTGACGTCTGGTTCGGCACGGCGTCGCCTTTGGCTGCGGCGTCTTTCCGAAACGGCTGTGTCTGGTCGACGTACGTTTGCAGGGCTGTGCGGAACGACTCGAGTGCCGGTGATTGGACCGCCGGGACGATCGTCGGCGGCAGGTACGAGGCGCACGCTGCCGACCCGAGCACCCACCCGAGTGTGAGCACGAGAATGACCGCGAGAATTCGGCTGTTCATCTCCGCACCATTGTCTTTCGCCGCCAATCTCAGCGTGTGCGCTGTATTGAACACGTCGTACAGCCGGGATCAGGCAGACTGGCCGCCGATGACTTCCACGATTCGCGCGGCCTGTGTGACGGCCCTTGTCGCGCTAGCGGTGATCCCAGCCATGGTCGGACGCGCTCAGGTGCGATCCGTCCCGGTTGCGATGCAGGCTGCTCCGTCACAGGGGACAGCGTCGGCTGTGAGCGAAGGTGGCCAGTCGGCCTCCGACAGCGAGACCGTCAAGCCATCCCTGTTTCCGGAGGACGCACCAGTCGACACGAGCTGGGACGCGCAGGTGGAGTCGTTCCAGCACGCGCTGGTCCGCTTGCCGATTGCCGCGCTGCTGAGCGCGATCCTGGCCTTCCGGCCGCGCCGCCGCGGGACGCCCAAACGGCAGGGGCCGGTGATTCAGACGCAGATCGTCCTGGCCCTCGTCGGTGCCATGGTCATGCTGGTGGTCGGGGCGAGCCTGGCGCGCGCCTTCGGCATTGTCGGCGCGGCGGGGCTCATCCGCTATCGCGCAAAAATCGATGATCCGAAAGACGCGGGCGTCATGCTGTCGACGCTGGCCATCGGCCTGGCGTCGGGCGTTGGGCTCTATTTGTTCGCGATCTTCGCGACCGTCTTTGTCTTGGGGGTCTTGTTGGTCATCGAATCGATTGACCCTGAGCCGTATTCGTTGTTCGACCTGGCGATCACCGCCAAGGATTCGGCGAGCCTGAAGGAGTCAATCGAGGGCGCACTGCGTCGTCGTCGGATCCCGTTCGAGCTCCGCAGCACGTCGACCGAGGAGATCTGCTACGAGGTGAAGTTGCCGCTGGGCACCCGTACAGACAAGGTCTCGGACGCGCTGATGAGCCTGAAGCCGGCGCAATCGGTCAACGTGAAATGGGAACAGAAGAAAGACAAGGCGTCATGAGACAGATATTCCTCAGCGCTCTCCTCGTGGTTCTGGTTGGTGCCGTTCCCTGTTTCGCGCAGGATCCGCCTGTCGTCGGTCCGATGCCTGTCGTCGGTCCGATGCCAGACGTCGGTCCGATGCTCATCGTCGGTCCAACGCCCGTCGCCAGCGATCACGACCTGCTTCGCAAGTACGTCTGGTCGACCATTGGACTCGACGGCGCGATCCATGCGACGTGGGCCAGCGGTCTCGACCAGTGGCGGGAAAGCCCACCCGAGTGGGGCGCCGGCGGCACGGGCTACGCGAGACGCTGGGCTTCGAAGTACGCGGAATCAGCCATTGGCGATGCGGCGAAATACGCCGTCGCGCGCGCCTTCGAGCACGATCCGTCATTCAAGAGATGCGAGTGCTCGGGATTCGCCAGGCGTCTTCGCCACGCCCTCGATTCGCCGTTCATGGCTCGCAGACGTGATGGCACCAGGGTCCTGTCGGCGGCGTCGCTCGCCGGCTTCCTGGTGGGCCACGTCGTGTCGGCCAGCACGTGGTATCCGGCTCCACATGGCGCGCGCGACGGGCTGAAGCACGCCGCCACGAGCCTCGTCAAAACGATCGGGGTGGACGTATTCAAA
The DNA here is from genome assembly GCA_001767435.1 of Acidobacteria bacterium RIFCSPLOWO2_02_FULL_65_29. Taxonomy (GTDB): domain Bacteria; phylum Acidobacteriota; class Vicinamibacteria; order Vicinamibacterales; family CAVVIG01; genus 2-02-FULL-65-29. The sequence goes on from MEKT01000205.1 coordinate 26,842, forward strand.
GAGTTCTGGCCGCGGCGATCACGGTGAGCGCAACAGGCGCGTGAGCGCTACGGAGTGGCAGGGGGCGACGCTACGCGTGCTTGCGCGCGCCGGCCAATCAGCAGCACCACGCCACCGGCCGCCGCTGTAATTCCCAGCACCGGCGGAAGCGGCAGGCGTCCTCTGTCGATCCGCCGTCGCGTGCAGGGGACCGGTGTCGATGACCGTTTCGCGACTCGTGCAGGTGATGCCTTGCACAGCGCCCGTTCGCTCGCCCATCCGCGGCTCAGCGATAGCCGAGCTGTCGAGCGAGGCGCTCGTTGTCCCGCCACTGGCGGAAGTGGCCGGCCGACACCCGATGGGTCCAGTACGACGCGACCGCGCTTCGCTCGATCCAGCCGATCGCGCGGAGGAGCTTGCGATGGTTGGGATATCGCGACGTCAGCAGGCGCTCAATCACGCGCTCTGAGGTGTTATGGAGCAGCGAGAGCTGCAAGATCACCAGGGAGTCGGTCAGAATCTGACGGTTTCCCGCTGCGTGGCCGATGGCCGTGTCGTCGGAACGGCCGCTGATGGTGAAGCGCGCATTGTGCTCGAACCACCCGTTCTGGAAAAAGATCCGCGAGCTCCGCCAGTCGAGGCGTGTCGTTTCCCAGCCCAGAAGAGCGGGCACATACGTCGTCGGATCGAGGATCACCTTCTTGACCACGTCAGGCACAAACGCCGCGGGCGCTCGATCCTGCGCGGATGCCGACGATGCCACCAGCGTCATCAGCGCGACAACGAGTGCGTGGGACAGATGCATGGCTTCAGTCCGCGCGCTCGATCGGATCGCTCTTGGCGGCGGTGGCATGGCGTTCCAGTTCGTGGGCGCTAGCTGATTCATGTGTCCTGCTGCTCCTTAGACGTTACGCGCGCTTTCGAACTCCCGCGATCAACACCGCCACGCCACCCGCCACCGCGAACGCACCCAGCAACGGCGGCAACGGCAGTGTCTTCTGTCGCTCCGCTGTCGCGTGCAGGGGACCGATGTCGATGACCGTCTCACGACTCGTGTAGCTGACACCCTGATAGGCGAGCGCCAGCACACCGAGGACGATCAACACCACACCAACAAGGGCAACAGGTCTCATGTATTCCAACCTTTCGTCGTTTCGAGGCACCGAGCATGGCACGCGGCCGAGTCGTTCAGGTGTGCACAAGAGAACAGACGCCGCTCGTGACCGGGCTCTATGCTTGCTGACGATCGGAAAGGACATCACCATGCTTTCAACACTCCTCCTCGTCCTCCTCGTCTTGTGGCTGCTCGGGGTCGTCACGTCCTACACGCTCGGAGGCCTCATCCACATCCTCCTCGTGGTGGCCGTTATCGCCGTGCTGCTCCGCATCATTCAGGGTCGCAATCCGCTCCGGGGATAATCCTGGTCGAGCGGCCGCTCGCGTCGGTAACCCGTACTCACAGAGGTCAATCAATGTTGCGATATCTCAGTCTGGCGCTCTGCTTCGTGTTGGGTTCGGCGGCGCTCGGCGCCCAGAACTAAGGAACACGATCGCTTGGAACAGGTCGGCGTCGTGATGCAGGAGATCCTCGACGTCCCCGACAACATCCCGCAGGAACTACTCCAGAAGGCCGAATGCGTCGTCGTCATTCCCTCGATGACCAAGGTCGCACTGGGCATCGGCGCCAGCTGCGGTCGTGGCGCGATGGCCTGCCGATCAGGTAAGGCGTTCACCGGACCTTGGGGCGCACCCGCCATGTATGCGCTCGAAAGCGGCAGCGTTGGCTGGCAGGTCGGTGGGGAATCGACCGATGTCGTCTTCCTCGTCATGAACAGGCGCGGCGTGGATGCGCTGCTCGGCAGCTATTGCGTATGGAACTGGATGTTCCCGCACGCCGGCTTCTTCGCGACCGCGACCTTACTTACTTGCCGTTGCCGCCCTTGCGGCCCGGGTTCCCGGGCGTCCCGCCCAGCTCGTCATTCGACCGGCTCGGGTCGCCCTGGTTCGAGTTGCCCGGATCGCAGTCCTCGGGCCCGTTGCCCACGCCCTGGTTGCACTTGCCATGCACGTTGCCGTGGCCGCCGGTTAACTGGCAGGCGGTGACGGTGCTGTTTGTCAATGTCAATGTCACTGCGGTCGTCGCAAAGAGATCCCCTTGAAAGGTTCCATTGGTGGCCGTGACCGTGATGGCCGCACCCGAGAGAATGGTTCCCAGGAAGTTCGTAGTCGTCAGTGTCGCGCCGGCGTTCAGCCCGGTCCGCCAATACACGTTACACGGATCCCCGCCGTTAATCATGACCACATTGAAGTTGGTGCCCGTGAGTGCGCCATCGACCAGGAAAATCCAGACAGCACTCGCGCCGGCGGTCCCGGCATCGAGAGTCAACGTGCCCGTCTTCGCGACCGCGTCGACACAGTAGACGCCGGGTAACAGCACTTCGCCCGCGAGCGTGCCCGTCAACGTGGCGTCGCAAGCCGGGGGGTTGATCAGGAGACTGTTATACGCGTTGATGAAGTCAGCGTAAGCCGCCGCGGCGGTCGAGTCCCCCAGGTGAAACGTCCCCGAAAACGTGCACGGAGGGGAGTTAGTGAAAGCGTTGTTGGGCCACTCGCCGACGTCTCCGGTGACGACAGTGGTACCGCCACCATTGGTACATGTCACCGCCGTGCCAGCCAGGACCCCGAAGCCCGACGCCGAACCCAAGTCTGGCGCGAACGCTTTTGCCAACCCCGGGGAGGGGTTGCAAAGAAGCGCGGCGAACGGGACAAGGAAGAGCACTCGAGTTGTCAGTCGTGTCAGAGAAATCGATCGAATCATTGGCGTCTCCTGGAATCACGCAGCGGAATTGCCACGTTGAACTCACGTTCGGTAAACAACAGCGCGTGCCCGACCGCGCCCGACGCTCACGATTGTTTTGGCCTGTCTTCGAGGCCATCGCTGACCGATCGACCTCACGCGCGCCCCGGCCCGCCACCGTCAGAACTTCAGGACCACTCCGGCGCTCGCGCGCCCGTAATTGATCTTCGTGTCGCCCAGCGTGAAGCCCAGGACGCTGAGATCCTGAAACGAATGGAAGTAGCGAAGGTCGCCGCGCACGCCGACGTGATCGCCAACCAGAAGGATCAGCCCCCCGCCGATGTCCCATCCCAGGTTATTGTTGTCGGTCGTGAAGACGCTTCCCGTCGTCAGCTCGACGTGGGACTTGATCAGGCCGATCCCCGCGAGCACGTAGGGGCGTACCGGACCCATCTTGGGAACGAGCATGACGTTGGTCATCAGTGTGAGCACGCTCGAAGAGAGCCCAGGCGCGTCGCCGAAGAAGTTGGGGGCGTACGCGATCTCCTCCTCGATGCCCAGCACGTTGCCCATGGCGCCGAACGCGACGCCCACATTGATCTTCTTGTCCTCGCAGTTGCTCAGATTTGGACACCCCGCGTCGCCGCCGAAGTCGAACCCGATGAACGGGCTGATGAAACCCTGCGCCCGCCCCTCGGTAGCCGTGCCAAGGATGACGCCGATCGCCAATGCGCCGAGTAGTAGCCGTCGTCCGATCAATATCTCATTCATGTTTTCGCTGCTCCTTCGCGTTACGCGCGCTTTCGAACCCCCCCGAGCAACAGCACCACGCCACCGGCCACCGCTGTAATTCCCAGCACTGGCGGAAGCGGCAGCGTCTTCTGTCGATCCGCTGTCGCGTGCAGGGGACCGATGTCGAGAACCGTTTCGCGACTCGTGTAGGTGATGCCTTGGTAGAGGAGCGCCACCACGCCGAGCATGATCAGTACGACACCTACGATCGTCATGTGTCTCATGGGATTCCTCAGTCGTACAGGACGACGCTCAGCAGTGAGCTGTTGATTAGCGCCGGAGCCGTGTGAGCGTCACCGTGTAGGTTCCGCTGTTGTCCGAGAAATAGTCGTCGTTGACGCCGAGCAGAAGCTGGCCGTTGGCCGGCATCGCGATCGGTTGTGTGTTCGCGCCGATGGCGAACGGCGCACGGTTGCCGACGCGGGCGATCAGGGCTCCCACTGGCGAGTTGAGTACTGGGTAACGGATCGCGGGACTGGTCACCGCCGGGTTACCGCCGATTCCCGAGCTCGCATTCGCCGCAATCATGATGTCGCCCGTGGCCGTGAACTCGATTCGTTCGCCCTTCGCCACGGTGATCCCGGACTTGGTCCACGGCTGGTCGCCCCGGACGATGATGGCGCCGCGGGGCACAGCGGCCTGCGCTGGGACTTCGGCCGGCGCGGCGGCGCGCTTCGGCGCGTACAGGTAGATCTGCGCGACGTCGTTCGACGTGTAGTCGCGCTGCCCGCTGGGTGTATCGATGGTGAGCCGCAAGGGGCGGGTTCCGCCGATGTCAAAGAGCCGGCCTTCGATGACCTGACCACTCCGCAGCACGATGAGCGGCTGCCCGGCGTCGATCCTGGCCTGGGTCGCTGGTGCCGGCGCGCCCACGACGAACTCCACGGCGGCGACTTCGTTCGCGGGATACTGCCGCTCCTGGCCGTTGGTTCGCAGAGTGAAGCCGCCGGCGTTCAGGTCGATCAGCTCGCCGCTCGGACGCTGGCCGTCGAGCAGGACGAGCGTCGCCCCTTCCTGCGCGTGCACGGGCAGGACCGTCAGCAGCGTGAATAGGCCCACTCCGCACCCGGCGAATATCTTGTTCATCATCGGATCTCCTGATTTGCTCTGGTTCATGTCGGAATTGTCCGTCGCGCGCCCACGCCGCGTCTGTTCGATCCAGCACACGCGCGTTCTGGGAAGTGATATCGCAACGCAAACGCGGTCATGATTTTCATGTGTGTGCCTCAGTAGACGACCAACGAGATCGCGGGTCGTTTCACACCCGTCCACTGCAGGCGAGGCGTCTTCCGTTGCCTGTTCCCGATTGCACAGCGGACAACCGCCGGGATCAGCGATGTTGCATGAGCGGTTCGATCTGACGGCTGCGTCGCGGCGTGGCCCTCACCGAATCGCCTCACGTACAATCTGTGGGATGTCTGCGTACTGCCGTGATCTGGTTGTTCTCCTCACCGAGTAGCAGACCGAGTGTTTCCGAACACAACGGTACCGCGGCGGCATGGACCTGTCTGTTCACTAATGCACGCACGAGGGTCGTGCAACCGACGGGTCACGGCCAGTCCTTGGGGAGCGGTGGAACAGCGCGGACGCCTCGCTGGGAACGGCCTGTTCAGTAGGGAACACAGGAATTTCGCGAAGGCGGGCAATCTCGAAGCCGAATCTTGGGACCACCGTCTGTCGCCGCCGCGCTCTTCTCGCTCGTCCACGCTCCGAATCCTGGCCTGATGGCGATGACCTTTGCCGGGGGGTGGATGTGGTGCTCGCTGTTTCGACGTCGGCCGAATCTCGTGGCGCTGACTGCGAGCCATGCTTGTCTTGCGGTCATCGCCGAAGCCATGCTGCCCCTGAGTGTGACTGGCGGGTACCGGATCGGCCCAAGATATCTTCGCTGGATCAGGGGACGATAAACGCCTCCGGCGCCCGTTCGGTCTACTTCGACGGCCCATCGCCCCTGCGCGCGAGCCGGCCCTAGTTCTTGGCTTTGTGCGACGACTCCAACAGCACCAGGCCCGATCCAATCCCCGGCGGCCAATTGATCTGACCGCCCAGCGCACCGAAATTGAATCCGTCACGAATCGTCCCTGTGACGGTGACACGCGCGCTTCGGCGAGGCACGCCTTTATCGGACACGACCCAGAGCTGGCCGGTCCCGTCATCGATCCTGTAGGCGCCTCGATTGGAGAGCGAGTAGCTGTCGACAACCGCGCCCGAGACCCGGACCTCGCGGTCTTTGTAGCGAGACGGGTCCGCGATGACCTGGTTGACGGTTGTCAAGGCGCAGGCCGTCGAGGCCAACGCGGTCACCGAGAGAATCGTCAGCAACACGGATCGGCATAGCCTTCGACTCATTGGTTTCTTCATATCGTTACCACTTTCCCGTCGCGCTCATTCTTGTTCCCCATATGGCCAAATCCTCACGCCCTCAATTCATGATTTCAATCGATCCCACGACCCGGCGGAACGTGGCTTCGTAGACCGGGAAGCGGTCGCGCGGAGCGACCCCGAGCGCGTAGAAGAGGCTGGCGTCGCGCAGCAGCACGGTGAAGACCGCGATCCGCTCGTGCTGGCCGGTCGCGTCCGAGACGTTCGACAGCACCGTGTGGACGCCCTGCCGGCCGCCGATCTTCGTCCGATCGTAGCCGGAAGACCGACTGAGATTCGGGTTGCCGCGGGCAAGCGAGGCGATGAGCTCGTCGGTCGCGGTGCGCAGGTCGCGCGTCTCGTTACGGGCCACCCCAATCTCCACACCGTGCGTGAAGGTGCGCTGCCCGTCCGCACTGTCGTACGCCCCGTCTGGTGCGAAGGTGACGGCGTTGCCGCCTGGCAGTTCGCGCCAGTTCGACGGCACGCTGACGCGAAACACGTCGCCTTCGGTGTACGCGGTGTACGTCGACGAAGGTGGCGCCACGCGACCGGGCTCGAGGCGTCCGTCAGGCGCTGGTGCGGAGCCGCGACCGGCCGCCTGCCGCGTCGCCTCTTTGGTGGTTGGTGCCGGCGTCATCCGGCGCAGTCCCGCCTGCGCCCGCGTGAACGCCCGCGTATCGCGTACAGGGTTCTGGACCTTGAGCAGCTTCGCCTCGCGTGTGATGGACGCGTAGCGGTCTCCTGGATTCGGATGGTCGCTCAGCCACTGCGGTCCGCCCGAGCCGCCCTGCGTCTCGATCGTCTTGAACATGCTGGCCATTTCGAGCGGGTCATACCCGGCCGCGGCCATGATGTGCGATCCGAGCAGATCGGCCTGGCGTTCGAACTCACGGCTGAACCGGAGGAAGGCCGTGCCAAGCCCGAACTGCGTGCCCTGCGCCACGGCGCCGCCGACGTTGCCGCCGATGATGGCGCCGACGACGGCGCCGAGCAGCGTGCCGATCTCGTATTTCGTCGCCTTGGTGGCCTGGGCCGTGCCGTGCCGCAGCGCGACGTGGCTGAGCTCGTGGGCCATGACGCCGGCGACTTCGCCTTCGGTGCGCGCCGCCTCGATCATGCCGCGATTGACGAACATCGGTCCGCCAGGCAGCGCGAACGCGTTGATCTCGCGCACGTTCACGACCTGGAACGAGTAGTGGAACCCGGGATGCTCCAGTTCCTGCGGGACCGACTCGACCAGCCGCCGCCCGATCGACGCCAACAGCGACGTCACGTCTTCATCGCGCAGCATCGGCAGCTGCTGTTCGACCTCCGCGGCGGCCTTGCGCCCGAGCTCCACGTCCTGCGCCGGCGTGTACCTGTTCTTCGGCGGTGTGATGACGGTCTGCCCGCCCGTCGCGCTCACCGACAGCAGCACGACGACACCGATAACAGCCAGGACGCGCGCCCTCGCCGTGGCGATGACGATTCTTCTCACACAGCACTTCCTTTGAGTTGTCCGCTCGTCCATTGCCGGCAACCTCTGGCTCAGCGGCTGCGAGCTCCGCCAGTCGAGACGTGGCCCAGACTCCTCGCCGAATCGGTCACTCGCCGGCGAAGCTCTGAGGCTACTCGCGGGGCGAACCACATCGCCAGGTCGGCGCCGACGAACGTGCCTGTCAAGAGTCCGATAGCGAAGCCGTAGTCGCGATGCGCCTGCGTGTGTGCGTTCATGTCGTTGAGCTCCTGTGCCAGTACCTTATGCGGGCGGGGAGAGCGACGCGTGTTCACAACGGCACAGACGTCCGGGGCCACTTCCTCCATGGTGCGTGATGTCAGGAGACGAACATGACCAACGCCACGCGGAATGCAGGCCTGAGGCAGATGCTCAGCGAACGCCGGCGCGAGATCCGAGGCGAGGTCCAGCTGATGGCACTTCTGAGAGTGGCAGGGCGCGACGCTACGCGCGCTTACGCGCGCCGGCCATCAGCAGCGCCACGCCACCGGCCAGCGCCGCAATCCCCAGCACCGGCGGAAGAGGCAGCGTCCTCTGTCGATCCGCCGTCGCGTGCAGGGGACCGAAGTCGATGACCGTATCGCGACTCGTGTAGGTGATGCCTTGGTAGACGAGCGCCAACACACCGACCACGATGAGTACGACACCAACGATCGACATTTGTCTCATGGGATTCCTCAGTCGTGCAGGACGACGCTCAGCAGTGAGCTGTTGATCTTGAGAGGGATCTCGCCGTTGTATTCGATGAAGCCCAGCCGCTTGAATTTGTTCAGAAAGAAATTGACGCGTGATCGCGTCGTGCCGACCATCTCCGCCAGCGTCTCCTGCGAGATCTTCGGGACCACACGGGCCGGCGTGGCCTGCTTCCCGTAGCGGGCCAGCAGCAACAGCGCGCGCGCCAGCCGCTTCTCGCTCGAGTTGAAGAGCTGATCGATCAAGTCCTCTTCGATCCGGATGTTGCGCGACAGCATGTGCGAGATGAACCGGTCGGACATCGCATGCTGCTTATGCAAGAGCCGAAGCATTTTTTCTTTACCGACGACCAAGATCACGCTCGGGGTGATGGCGGTGGCGCTGCCCATCCGGACCGGCTGGCCGGCCAAACACCCCTCGCCGAAGAAGTCGCCGGGGCCGAGCATCGCCACCACGGCTTCTCTACCGGTCTTCGACACCACCGACAATTTGACGCCGCCCGTTTGAATGTAGAGGACATCCTCACAGGGGTCCCCCTGCGTGAAGATGGTCTCGCCTCGCCCATACTCCACGATGGTCTTCGCCACTCCCGACGAATCCAGAAACGCCTGCGCGTTGAACGCCGGGGCGGCTCGAGTCCGTCCGTTGGAGGCATTTCCAGGTTGCATGCGCTGAGCATGGCACGCGGTCTGTCCATGGAGGTGTGCACAACAGAACACGTGCCCGTTCACGGCACGCGGTGTGCTCAATTGAACAGCCGGGCGTTCGTCAGTCCTCTACCATACCCGTACAGTCATGAACGCGATCACAGCGACGCGAGAAAGAAACCTTCGCGAGAGACGCCTCGGACGTCGTTTACTCGCATTGGAGGTCGCGATGGACCATTCGACAGGGCGGGCGGCGGATGACGACATTGGCAAAGGCGCGAAGGAAGATGATCGTCCTGGCCCTGAACGGTCGAGCCATCCTGGGCTGGACAACAACGGACTGCCGAACGACGCGATCGCAATCGCGCAGGATGCGCTGGGCGCGAACGAGGACAAGTCGCAGGGCTGACGAAGTCGCGGCCGCCCACCAAAGCAGTTGCCACGAGAGATCTCGACGCGGGGGGTTCAAAACGATGGACGCGTGATCCCGAGCTTTCGCATCTTGGACTGGAGGGTCGTCCGTTTCAGGCCCAGGTCCGCGGCGGCGCCCTTGGGTCCGCCAATCAGGCCGCGTGACTTCCTCAACGCGCCGAGAATCAGCTCGCGCTCCGCGTTGCGCAACTGGCCGGTGGCCGCGCTCGGCCCGGCGGCGCTGCGCGGCGACGCCGGCTGGAGATCGGCCAGAGGGACTTTCAGCTCCGGCCCGGATGAGAGGATGACGGCGCGCTCGACGACGTTTTCCAGCTCGCGGATGTTGCCGGGCCAGAATGCGTGCTGGAGAGCCCCCATCGTCGCCGGCGGAACGGTCGTGATGCGGCGCTTCAACGGGCGCGCAAATCTGTCGAGGAAGTGGTGCACGAGCGGCGGAATATCCTCTGGGCGGTCGCGCAATGCCGGCACCTGTATGGGAAACACGTTCAGCCGATAGTAGAGATCCTGCCGAAACAATCCGTCGACGATCATCTGCTCCAGGTCGCGGTTCGTGGCGGCGATCACGCGGACGTCGACCCGCTGCGTCCGCGTGCTGCCGAGCCGCTCGAATTCCCGCTCCTGCAGCGCGCGCAGCAGCTTCGGCTGCACTTCCGGCGGGATGTCGCCGACTTCGTCGAGAAACAGCGTGCCGCGATTGGCCAGCTCCAGGCGGCCGATCTTGGCGGTCGCCGCCCCCGTGAACGCCCCTTTCTCGTATCCGAACAACTCGCTTTCGATCAGGCTGACCGGCAGGGCCGCCACGCTCAGGCGAACGAACGTGCGCTCGCGACGCGGACTGAGGTTGTGGATGGCGCGCGCGAGCAGTTCCTTGCCGGTGCCGGTCTCTCCCCGAAGTAACACGGTGGCGTCGGTCGGCGCGACGGTCTCGATGGCCTGGAGCACGCGTTTGAGGGCCGGGCTGTCGCCGATGATTTCGCTGAAGTCGTGCTCGAGACGGATCTCGGCTTCGAGGTACTGCTTCTCCTCGGCGAGCTGATCTTTGATGCCCGTGACCTCCTGGTAGGCCAGCGCGTTCTCCACGGCGATCGCGAGCTGCGAGGAGATCTGCTGCAGCAGCTTGACCTCCTCGGGCGGGAAGGCGTCCGGATCGAGGCTCGCGACGTTCAACGTACCCACGCGGCCGCGCCGTGTGACGAGCGGCACACAGCACACCGACCGCGGGTCCGCGGACAACAGCGTCGGTGCGCCTGTGTGGCCGAACTGGTCGAGATCGGACTTGCGGAAGACCCTGGCGACCCCACTCTCGAACACGACCCCGGCTGGTGACCCGTCGAGCGATAGCAGGCTGTGGGGCTCGGTGATGCCGCGGGCGTCGTTGTACGTGAGCGCCCGAAGCCTGAGCTGGCCCGACTCCCGATCGACGAGCGCAACGCTCGCGGAGTCGTGCCTGACGACGCGTTGCAACGATTCGGAGAGCGTCTGAAGCAGATCGGGATATTCGAGCCGCGAGACGAGCAGGTTGTTCATCTCGAGCAGGAGACGCAGCCGGTCCCGTTCGTCGCGGAGCTCCCGCTGGAGCCGCTGCGCGTCGTCGAAGTTGATGGCGTTGTCCACCGCGATGGCGACATGCGCGGCGACCTGCTCCATGAACGCGACGGCATCGGCCCCGTATTGGTCGGCATCGCGACTGCCGAAGCTGAGGACGCCGACGCGCCGGTGCGCCGTGGTCAGCGGCAACCAGCAGGTCACCCGCGCGCCGTGTCCCCGAAGGAAATCGAGCGCCGTGCCCAGCAGTGCCTCCGTCAGCATCGGCACGACTGACGTGCGCTGCGTTTCCCACACCGACCGCGCCGGACCCCAGTCGCTCAGCAGCATCGGGACGAACGGCGCAAACGGCGTATCGGACGGCTCGAGCACGACGAGGCGCATCTCGTCGGTCGTGGCCTCATGCAGAATGAGCATCAGGTAATCGAAGGGTACGACGAGGTGCAGTTGGTCGGAGATGGCGCGGAGCAACTCGGCGACGCTCGTGTGGTGAGCGATGGCTCGCGACACGCTCAGAAGCGCTTCGTACCGTGAGAGCGCGTCGAGGCCGAGGGGCTGGGGTCGATCTACGAGCATGCGTCGTAAGTGAAGACTAGCATCGATGGCGGCTCGGTCAGGAACCTTCGCGCCGAGCGGTCAGTGACGCCGTCATTTGCCGACATGCGGGCTCTTCGGCACAGGCTAGCACGGTCTGCTTCTGCGAGCGGAGGCGTCAACTCATTCATTTCATGGCGTTTAGCTCGCGCGTGCGATCGCCGGTGTCTCTGGCGCGACCCTTGCCTTCTCAGGTCGTACCGATCATGTCTGATCCGCCGAAGAAGTTGGGGCCCTTCTCGTCTGAAGCCAACGACGCGGCGGCACGGTTGGAGCGCATCACGGGCCTCTGGCAGCGGCTACAGCTCACCCGCGCCCACACCCCAAAGTACAACGCCTTGATAGACCAGATCCGCGCCGAAACAGACGCCTTCAGGAAGATCCTTGACGCGAAGAAGGGACTCGGTCCCAAGGAGTCCAAGGATTAGGTCGGACCTTTAGAGATCGCCACAAACAAGGACTCATGATGAATCGCAGAACCTCCCTCGGGGTGTCGTCCGGAACGAACACCGATAGCGCTCAGGACATGCCGTGGGCGAGCGCCATCATGCGCACGATCGAGAATGACGTGGCGGATGCCGTCCAATCCGATGCGCGGGTCATGATCTCAGGAGAGAGTGGCGCCGGCAAGAAGTTTGTCGCCCATCTGATTCATCAACGGAGTCGCCGAGGCCCCGCCCCGTTTGTCGTCGCGCGTTGCCAGGACCTTGCGGAGTGGCTTCCCGAGTCCGGGCCTCGTTCCGAATCGACTCAGCCGTTCACGCACGGCCTCTTGAAGACGGCGGCCAACGGCACGGTCCTCATTGACGAAATCCAGAAAATCCCCATGCCGATGCAACTGCAGTTGCTGCAATTCATCGAACGCGAGACGACAACCGGCAGCGAACTGCGACTCATGACCGCGACCGGCACCGATGTGTTCGAGCGCGTTCAGTCCAGCCAGTTTCACAATGATCTCTTCTATCGCCTCAACGTCATCCACCTGATCATGCCAGCGCTGCGAGACCGACCCGAAGACATTCCGATCCTGTTTCGCCATTATCTGTCCCTCTACGCGAGAGCCGACGTCCCTCGGCTCTCGGCCGCGGCCTTGCAGCGGCTCGTCGCCTACCCTTGGCCAGGCAACGTCCAAGAACTGAAAGCCGTTGCCGCGGCGCTGGCCATGCAAGATCTGCCACGGCTTGTCGAACCGGACGACCTTCCGTCCCACATCGGTCGGGAGGACGTCGATCAGCGGCTTTCACACGCTTCGCTTCGGCACCCGTGCTGCAGGGCGCCTGAGGCGTACTGAGACGTTGTCGTATTAGCGGCCGCTCGTCGCCCGCGCACGCCGGCTGACACGGTAAGCGGCTGGACACGGTTCCTGTGCGGAGCCGCGCTGCTTGCTGCGATACAGATCGCCGTCGCCGGCCCCGTGCACCTTCTCGCCGTCCACGCCGGCATCGCTCCCCTGGCTCGCGATATTCGCGCCTGGGCGCTTCTCGGACCGGGCCGATTAACTGGCAGGCGGTGACAGTGCTGTTTGTCAATGCCAACGTGCAATTGTCTGCCACGCAGCTGAGCCGCGCGGTGCTTCGCGCGGGCCCTGTCTTACCGAACAGCGTTTACTCCCTGCGTGGCGAAGACGTGTGCGCGCTGGTGCACCCCGGCGCGGTTATTCCGCTCGAGCCCGCCGCCGCAGCCGCAGGTATCCGAGGCCTGCGAGTCCCAAGGCCAGGAGGAGAATAAAGGCCTGAGGCAGCGTCGGAACAACGAGGACGACGGTGATCGTGTACGTGATCTCGGCGAAACACCCGTTCGCATCGGTCGCTCGTACGGTGACCGTGGAGGAGCCTGCCGTAGTCGGCGTCCCCGACAGCACGCCGCCAGCCGTAAGCGTAAGCCCGGCCGGCAGGGTACCGGCGGTCACCGAGAACGTGTAAGGGGCGGTGCCGCCGCTCGCCGTGAGTGTCTGCGAGTAGGCCACGCCGACCGTCCCGATGGGCATCGTCGGCGGAGCGATCGTAATGATGGGACAGGCGGCGGGGGCGCTACAGCCTCCGATCGTGTTGCCGCCACTGCCCGCCATCGTCACCGCACCTGTTGCACCGGTTCCCGCCAGTGCTCGGCCTTCCAGATTGGCGCCGGCACCCACCGTGATGCTTGCGTCCGCGATCACGGTTCCCCTGAAGTTGTTGCCATTGAGCGTCGCGGATGAGCCGACCCGCCAGTAGATGTTGCACGGGTTCGCGGTCCCAACCACAGTGGAAAGGACGTTCGCGGTCAGCGAGCTCCCAACGTTGAATATGAAGATCCCATTCCCGTTGAGCGTCAGGGTTGCCCCAGCCGGCAAATCGGGCGCGCCCGAAACAAAAGAATAGATGCCTGGGCCGAGCGCTCCGACTGTCGCCAGATTGTCGGGCAACACAGTACCCGGCCCCTGGGTCAGGAGCGCATTGTAGGCAGCGATGGCATCGATGCGAGCCTGCTGCACGACGGCATCATTCGTAGTACGGACGATAAAGGGGGAAGCCGTGCTCGATGGAGGAAAGTTAGAGATGGTGGGGGTAGGGGACGAACCCACATCTCCGCGGACGAGGACGCCACTGCCGGTCGCGCCCGTCACGGCCGAGTTACCAAGGACCCCGAACTGCTGCGCGACGCCCAGTG